>CAWVZA010000249.1:0-1539 GCA_963934545.1 uncultured Sulfitobacter sp. | reverse complement strand
GACAAGGGCTGCAACTGTGCTCCCATCGGGAAGTTGTAGAGAAGCAGTGCCAAGCCCCCCTTTCAGCATCGAAGTAAGCGCCCCTGTGCCAGCACCAATTGTCCCGATATCAAATTGGGCTTTTGCAGCACGGTAGGCGGTAAGGCCAAGGTCGCGGTAAGGGTTTTCGGCCCAATCTTTGTCGCCACCATTGAGCAGGTCGAACAGGATTGCACCAGGTACGAGGGGGATTTGCGCCGAACTAATGCGAAACCCGCGTCCATCAGCCCTCAACCCGTCTACCACGCCTGAACACGCATCTAGCCCGAAGGCCGAGCCACCCGAGAGCACTAGTGCATCAACGGCTGCCACAGATTTGTCAGGGGCGAGCAGATCCGTCTCCCGCGTGCCAGGCGCGCCGCCCATCACAGCAACGGACGCTGTGAAAGGCACATCGCCAAGGACAACAGTGGTGCCTGATTTGAGGATGTCGTCCTGTGCATTGCCAACGCGCAAGCCTTCGATATCACACAGACTGTTTGTAGGGCCGGGTGTCATAGGATGAGGCCTTTCAGTTCGGGCAGCACTGGTGCTGCCTCAATGAGGGATTTTGTATAGGGGTGCTGTGGAGCTGTAAATACTGCCTCTGTTGCACCTTGTTCAATGATCTCGCCTTGTTTCATCACCAGCACACGGTCAGTGATTGTGCGCACAACGCTGAGGTCATGAGAGATGAAAAGATAGCTGAGATTATAGATGCTACACAGCTCCACCAGCAGATCAAGAATTTGAGCGCGGACAGAGACATCCAGCGCACTCACCGCTTCGTCAAAAACAATCAAGTCGGGGCGGATGATGAGAGCGCGTGCAATCGCAATGCGCTGGCGTTGGCCGCCTGAAAACTCATGGATGTACTTTGTGGCATCCGAAGGGGCCAGGCCCACGGCGATCAGCGCCTCATCAATCGCTTTTTGCCGCGCTGCTCCGGTTGGGGGCGTATCTAACAGGTGGAACGGCTCAGTGATCTGGCGGGCGACACGGTGACGTGGATTGAAGCTGCCAAAAGGGTCTTGGAACACGACTTGCATACGGCGGCGCACAGCAAGGTTTGGTTTGTTGCCGGTGAATACAGGCTCTCCACCTAGGGTGATTGAGCCTTCCTGAACTTGCTCCAGCCCGAGGAGGGCGCGGGTGAGTGTCGATTTCCCACAGCCGCTTTCCCCGACGAGACCCAATCGCTCGCCTCTTTCTAACGTGAAGCTTACATTGTCGACGGCGCGGAAAAAGCCTCGTTTGCCGAACAGTGTTTTGCGGGGTGTGCGGTAGTCGCGGCTGACGCCTTTGACGTCCAGAAGTCCAACGGCAGCGGTTGTGTCTGGCAGGCTGACCTTATGCGAAGATGCGGCAAAGAGCATGCGTGTGTAGGGGTGCTGCATCTCCCGCAGCAGTGTATCAGTGGTCCCTTGCTCGACGGTCTCACCCTTGCGCATGACGACAATGCGGTCGGCCATATCGGCGACAACGGCAAGGTCATGGGTGATCATCAACAGACCCATACCA
>CAWVZA010000248.1:0-1545 GCA_963934545.1 uncultured Sulfitobacter sp. | reverse complement strand
CTCCAGCGCGCGCAAAGCAGATCAAAAGAAGATGGGTATCACCGCACTGGCAATCACGGACATCGACAGATTCAACGGTATCCCCACGCGCATAAAGTCGGCAAACTTATAGCCACCAGGCCCGTAAACAAGCGTATTTGTCTGATACCCGATAGGCGTGGCAAAGGCACAGGACGCCGCAATCATCACGGCCACCACCAGCGCGCGCGCATCCATGCCCAACGCATCGGCCAGCGATATGGCGATAGGCGTCATAATCACCGCAACTGCGTTGTTCGACACGATCTCGGTAAATATTGTGGTGAGCAGGAACACGCAGAAAATCACAATCCCGGGGGAGAATGTACCCAATGTCGGCGAAATTGCAGCGACAATCATCTGCACGGCACCCGTATGCTGAAGGGCCGCCCCCACACAAAGCATCGAGAAAATCAACGCGAGCAGGCGACCATCAATGAAAGAAAACGCCTCGTCCGCGTCAATACAGCCCGTCACCAGCACAACAGCCACAGCAATCACAGCCAGCATCAGGATGGATGCCACGTTGAAGGCAGCCAGAACAACAATCGCTGCCAGCGCACTAACAGCAATGGGCGCATGGGCGCGGCGATAGGCACGCTCGGACGGAGTACTGACATCCACCATATCCATATCCACAGACAGACGGTGGATATCCTCGGCCGCGCCTTCGAGCAGCAGCGTATCGCCCACGCGCACGACCAGTTCGTCCAATTGTCGCCCGATATTCTGGTTGCGGCGGTGAACGGCCAGCGGATAAACCCCGTAGCGGCGGCGCAGGCGCAGCGCACCCAAAGAGCGGCCAATCATTTTGCAGCCCGGCGTTATCAAGACCTCAACTGTGGTCGTCTCAACCGCCGAGACCTGATCCACACGCTTCAACTCGGGTGTCGCTTGCAGGCTGAGCAGTTCTGCCATCTGGGTGCGCAGCACCACACGGTCACCTGTTTGCAGCACGACATCCTTGAGATTGCGCCGCAAAGACGCATCCCCGCGCACAACGTCGATCAGGCGCACGCCCTCACGTTTGAACAGCTTCACATCCAGCACTTCGCGCCCGATCAAGTTGCTGTCGGTAGGGATCACAGCCTCGGAAAAGAACTTCATTTTGGAGCGGTCGCCCAACATCCCTGCCATGCTATCGCGATCAGGCAGGAGCCGCTTTCCGATGGTCGCCATGTAAATCAGGCCCCATGTGCACACCACCAGACCAACCGGCAGGATCTCGAAAATGCCAAAGGGTTCCATCCCTTGCGCACGCGCCACACCGTCCACCAACAGGTTCGTCGAGGTCCCAATCAGGGTAAGCGAGCCGCCCATGATCGCCGCATAGCTCAGCGGGATCAGCAGCTTTGACACCTTTGTGCCCAGCGTCTTACTCAATTGCACCACAACAGGGATCATCACAACAACCACGGGCGTGTTGTTCATAATCGCACTCGCCCCCATGACCGACAGGATCACCCCCACCACGGCCAGCTTGGGGTTGGTGCGGGCATACCGCTCTGCCATGCGGGTCAGCACCTC
>CAWVZA010000247.1:0-1578 GCA_963934545.1 uncultured Sulfitobacter sp. | reverse complement strand
CTGACAGCTGCATACACAGGGCGCTCAAGACTGAGGGGCCTCAGGGAAGGATAACGGGTGGTTTCGGATGGGCCCGCCCACACTGCAATAGAGGCAGGCGGGCCCGGTCGCTTGGGAGAACTCCTAGTGCAGACCGGCTTCACCAAGCTGCCGGTTTACGGATTCTGCAAGCATATCGAGACCCTCATCGACCGGGATCTCGTTTGCTACCATCTTCTGCATCGATTCCGCCCACTCGGTGGTTAGATCAAAGAACAGCGGCTGCGGTGTGAACTTGATCGAGGCTCCGGGGGCCGAAGCGTCGTGCATTCCCACATAGCCGGGGTAAGACGCCGACAGTTTGTCGCGGAACATTTCATCGGCCCAGACCGAGGAACGAGCAGGGTTCACAAGATCCATCTCGCGCGCGCCAAAGAGATCATGTTCCGGGCCAGTAACCCACTGCATGAAGTGCCATGTGGCGTCCTTGTTGGACGAGAATTTGGACATGGACATGGACCAGATCCAGATGTTCGGCGTTGGTGCCGAAGCCGCAGGGTTGGCCGCGAAACCGCTGAAGGCAAGGTTGCCCGCTTCGGCATTGTCGCCACCGTTCATGAAGTAGCCCAGGATATCGGCGTCAAACATCATCGCGGATTTGCCCGCGCCTACGTCGGTGCCAACCTGATACCAGGTGTGTGTCGACCAATCGGGCGCGCCGCTATCTTGGATCATCTTAACCCATTTAGCGTGGTATTCCTTGGACACATCCGTATTCATGGCCGCCGAGAGCATCCCGTCGTCACCAACGGTGAGATCAGTCTGTTCGAAGTTTGCATAGCCCGACAAGAATCCTGGGTGGATCGTCGCCCAGCTGCGCGAACCGCGCACACCGATACCGTAGCCGCCGTTCATGACGGCCTTGGCTGCCGCCGCTGTATCCAGCAGCTCGTCGATGTTGGTTGGTACGGACAGGCCATTGGCGTCAAAGATACGCTTGTTGTACGTCAGATTGTTCTGCTCGTAGGCCATCGGGATGCACCATTGCTTAGCATCATCCGACCCAATAGCCGCTCCGGGCACGCCGCTCCACGCACAAGACTTGCGCACACCCTCCAGAACGTCATCCCATTTGTAGTCAGGATTGGTTTTGGTGTCGTCCATGATCCATTTGTTGAGATCCTCCACCCAGCCCGCAGGACCATAGGTCCATGTCATGTAGGCGCCAGTCATAAAGGCGTCGTATTCGCTCGAACCCGAGGCAAGTGCTGCCGTCACCTTGTCGAAGTATACATCCTCCGGGAAAACGTCATATTTAACGTTCATACCGGTGAGTTCCTTGAAGTTTTCGAGGTTGGCAATCAAAGCATCCGTGTAGGGGTGCTGGTTAAGCAACAGACGCACAGTGGTGCCTTCATGCGCTTTCCAGTCAAACCCGTTCTGCGCCAACGCGCGTGTGGCCGACGCGTTCACCAAAACGGCCGCAGCAGAGGTTGACAGACCTAGTGCTCCAAGACCCCGAAACAGTTCCCGGCGGCTCATTTTACCGGCCGTGAAACTGTCTATCAATTTATTTTCTTTGTCGTACATTTGGTATCC
>CAWVZA010000246.1:0-1597 GCA_963934545.1 uncultured Sulfitobacter sp. | reverse complement strand
GCTGAGCTGCATGTGGACTGTGCGCCAGAGCTGTCGATTGATGATATGGCAGAGCGGGTCATTGCCATGTTGCTCACACGCACGGATGTGATGGAGCGTGTTTGATGAATGAACGTGTGCATGTGGCTCTGCCCGGACGAGCGTATGATGTAGAGATTGGTCCTGCGTTGCTAGGCCAAGCGGGTGCTTTTATCGCACCACTTCTTAAGCGCTCCCGTGTTGTAGTGATCAGTGATGAAACCGTTGCGGGCCTCCACCTCGAGACCTTGCGCAGTGGTCTGGCGGATGCTGGCATCAGCGTGGAAGCGCTGACTTTGCCAGCGGGTGAGGCAACAAAATGCTGGGCTGAGCTGATGCGCTGTGTCGAATGGCTGCTGGACCAACAGGTCGAGCGTGGCGATGTGGTTGTGGCATTCGGTGGCGGTGTGATCGGTGATCTGGTCGGTTTTGCTGCGGCGATCTTGCGGCGCGGTGTGCGGTTTGTTCAGATCCCGACGTCGCTGTTGGCGCAAGTCGACAGTTCGGTTGGGGGCAAAACAGGGATCAACACGCGTCATGGCAAGAACCTTGTAGGATCATTTCATCAACCCTCGCTGGTGTTGGCAGATACTGCGGTACTCGGCACACTTGCGCCGCGTGATTTCCTCGCAGGATATGGCGAGGTCGTAAAGTACGGTCTGCTGGGCGAGTCCAGTTTCTTTGACTGGCTAGAGGAAAACGGTCCTTCTTTGGCTGACGGCAATGGCGCGGCACGGATTGAAGCGGTGCGCCGCTCTGTGCAGATGAAAGCGGATATTGTGGTGCGTGACGAGATGGAGCAGGGCGAGCGGGCTTTGCTGAACCTTGGTCACACGTTTGGACATGCGTTGGAGGCTGCCACCAATTACTCTGATCGCTTGTTGCACGGTGAGGGTGTGGCGATTGGGTGTGCGCTGGCGTTCGAGCTGTCCGCCCGAATGGGGTTGTGCGCGCAAGAGGCACCGAGCCGTGTACGGGCGCATTTGCATGCTATGGGAATGAAGGTTGATTTGTCCGATATTGATGGCGATCTGCCCGATGCTGAAGCGCTGCTGGCACTTATGGGACAGGATAAAAAGGTCGTTGAGGGACAGCTCCGCTTTATCCTTGCGCGCAGTATTGGTTCGTCATTTGTCACGGGTGATGTGGCAAAAGCGGATGTGCTGGCGTTGCTCACGGATGCTTTGGCTCAGCGCCAAAGCGCCTAGTCTATCGACGGGTTGAGGTCGATGTTCCAGCGTTTGCAGAACCAAACAAACAGCGGTGCCTCGAACAGTGCGGTGCTGAGAAACGTATACAGCCACCACGGCACCTCAAAAAAGATCACTGAAAACCCGACCCCCAGACCGTGGTAGACGACCCCCACCAGCAGTAAAATTGCAGCAGTGAGGGCCAGATCAATCGTTGCCATGACCATTATCGCCTTTTCGCGCAGTCCCGGATAGATCACCGTGTAGGCGAAGATCATCACTGCGGCTGCGAAGAGGGAGACTTTGATCTCGGGCGTCATAGCAGGTTTTTAGAACGGGATTTCGTCGTCCAGATCGCGGGCACCGCCGCCGCCCTGTGACTGACCGCC
>CAWVZA010000245.1:0-1730 GCA_963934545.1 uncultured Sulfitobacter sp. | reverse complement strand
ATCTGAGGACCGCGCATTGCTTGTAGACCTGCTTGACCTTGCGCAGAGCATGAGCCGTGAGCTTGGTCAGATGAAGGATGCAGCGCAAGTCCGGCGCAAGCAGGATTGGCCTTTAAAGGAAAAAGGGGATGCCACCCTGCGGGCGCATCCAGATGAGACTGCGCGCGTGGCATCGGGACTGCGATTGGTGGCAGGGGAGGGTGGCCGCGAAGGGGTGCGGGTATCGAATGCTTTGGCTCCAAACAGCAGGTCTGCGCTGCAAGCGGACGCGATCGTTATTGATCGGAACATCTCCAATGGCTGATCCGCTTGCCCTCTACAGTTCCGTCATGGGGAAGCTCTGGGAGGATGAGCGGATCCGGGGCAAAGCGGCGGCACGGATTGATGCGCGCATCGCAGGTCGGCGGCAGGGGCGCAGCTTTGCGCGTGTGGGCTCCATGTCGGCACGCAACGTCGCCAAGGCCGCCAGTGGCCAGAGCCGGGCCGCCGTGTTCAAGCGGATCAGGGCAGGGGGCTGTAAGACGGAAACCTCTCTTGGCAATCAGCTTGCCTATATCAATGACAAGGCGGTTTACAGCTACTCGACTATGACCAATGCGCTCACCGACGCGGCGGTGCTGTCTGAAAATCAGAAGTCAGATATCATCGAGGCCTGGTCCGAGACATGGCGCGGATCGACCAAACTCGGGTTCACCTCGCACATGCTGTTGTCGTTTCCAACGGACGTCACCGTCGATCAGGTCCGCGACATCGCGATGGACTGGACCGAGCATTTCTTCGAGAGCGGTGAGTATGGTGATCAGTGGGATTACGTTCTCGCCGTACATGACGATCGCGCCCACAAACACGCGCACATCATTCTGAACAATCGGGGCCTTGATCAGGGCACATGGTTTTCTTGCTGGGCCGAGGGTGTGATGTCGCCGCAGCTGATGCGCGAAAAGCAGGCCGAGATCGCTGAAGGTTATGGCGTCATGTTGGATGCGACGACGCGTCTTGAGCGGGGCATCTTCGAGAAACCCGCAGGCCTTGCTGAAATCTACCGCGCCAAAGAAGAAGCGCGCCTGCCGCGCGAGATTATCATGACGGCTGAGGTGTCTGCCGTAGCACAAGCGCAAGTCGTGGGCTTTGCCAAAGACTACACAGAGTTTGCAGACCTCCTGGACCGCATGGATCAGCGCCATCTGGCCCGCGCCGTGCGCGGCATGGCCGCCAATCTGGGCACAGGCACCCCTTGGAGATTCACGGAAGGAGAGATCGATATGAAGGACATCAAAACCGTCGGTGATGCCATCGACTATTCTGAGCGCACGATTGAGGCGTTGCGGCTGAAAGCCGAAGAGCTTGATGTAACCGAGCGCGCCGCGTTTGAGGCAAAGGTCGCTCCCGTCATCGCGGATCTGTCACAGATGGTGCCCGATCCAGAACTGCGCGCGCGGTTTGGCAAGCAGCTCGAAGAACCCTATCCGCCCGGTGCCGGAAGCGAGGTGCTGATCGCAGCGCTGCAATCGGGCAATGATGACGCTTTGAAAGATGTCCTCGCTCAGGCTGATGAGGCGGGCATGGACAGCAATGAGCTGGTTGCGCGGATCACCGCAGGTGGCACCAAGAACTACGGAATGGCGCAGGATTGGGTTGAGCGGGATATGAATGCCGTCCTCAGCAAAGACAGGCTGACGGTTGATAGTGCCAGCGATGAGCAGCTCGATGGGGCGGTGGAACGTGTGGAC
>CAWVZA010000244.1:0-1737 GCA_963934545.1 uncultured Sulfitobacter sp. | reverse complement strand
AATCCGTCTGGGGTAAGGGGTAGTCCAGCCGAAGGAAGATTTGTGCAACAAAGCCTGACGAGACTAGAAAGCTGGAACCCACCTAGCAGCAGCTTTATCTATCTGCGCAAAAGGCTCTTATCGACCTTCACAAACAGGAAGCACCCACAGACTTGGTTAGTCATCGCCAAAATTTAGCTTGGCCGAGGCATCCCTAAACCTCAATCAATATCGCCCGAAAATCATTCACGTTCGTCCCTGTAGGCCCTGTCACAAACAGCCCCTCCGCAGCCTCAAACGCTCCCCACGCATCATTGCGCCGCTGGGCATCCGCAGGATCAACTCCTGCCGTGCGCATCGTTGCCACAGTAGAACCATCAGCAAACGCACCCGCGTTATCTTCTGAACCATCAATGCCGTCCGTGTCCGCCGCCAGCGCAACAATCCCTGCAACACCTTCAATCGCCTGCGCAAACCCCAGCAGGAATGCCGTGTTCCGCCCGCCTCGCCCGTTCCTATGGCGCAACGTTACCGTAGTCTCGCCGCCCGACAGGATCACAACAGGCGCTTTGAAGGGTCGCCCTTGCCCCACAACCTCGCATGCAATCGCGGCATGCATCTGTCCGATAACATCCGCCTCACCCTCAATCGCATCAGACAGGATCACCGCTGGAATACCCGCCGCTTGCGCCTTTGCCGCTGCCGCTTCCAACGACAACCGCGCCGAGGCAATCACCCGCACTTCATGCTCCGCAAAAACCGCATCATCAGGGTGAGGCGCATCCACCAGCTTCGCCAGCACCGCCTCTGGCACCGCAATACCGCGCGCCGCAATCATCGCGCGCGCATCACTCAAACTCACCGCGTCTGGCACTGTCGGGCCAGAGGCCACCTGCGCAGGATCATCTCCCGGCACATCGGAGACAACAAGGCTCAGCACACGCGCCGGATGCGCCGCCGCTGCCAACCGTCCACCTTTGATACCACTCGCGTGCTTGCGGATCGCATTCATCACACCAATCGGCGCACCAGACGCCAACAGCGCCTCGTTCAACGCCTGCTCATCCGCCAACGTCAGCCCTTCGGGCGGACAGGGTAACAACGCGGAGCCACCACCACACACAAGCGCCACCACCAGATCATCAGGCCCTAAGTCGCGTACAGCCTCAAACAACGCAGCAGCCGCTGCCAGTCCCGCCCCATCAGGCACAGGATGCGATGCCTCCATCACGCGGATATGCTGCGTCTCACACCCGTAGCCATACCGCGTGACCACAACCCCTTCGCATACGCCGTCCCACAGCTCCTCAAACGCCGCTGCAAGCTGCGCAGCACCTTTGCCAGCCCCAACAACGACCAAACGCCCCTTGGGCCGCGCAGGCATATGCGCACGCAGCGCAGCCTTGGCATCCGCAGCAGTCACAGCTGCCTCAAACAACTCTGTCAGAAACGCCTGAGCGTTGGGATCAATCATCCGCCATACTCGGTGCGCAGTGCTACCTTCTGCACCTTGCCCATCGTATTGCGCGGCAGCGCCTCCACGATCCGATATTCCCGCGGCTGCTTGAACCGCGCCACAGCCTCGCCCAAAGCAGCCTTCACCGCGTCCAAATCAATCTCCGTGCCCGCCTGCGGCACCAACACAGCCAAAGGAACCTCGCCCAAATCATAGTGAGGCACGCCCACCACTGCGCTCTCCAACACACCGTCCTGCGCGTCGAGCACCAGCTCAAGCTCTTTGGGATAAATATTATAGCC
>CAWVZA010000243.1:0-1778 GCA_963934545.1 uncultured Sulfitobacter sp. | reverse complement strand
GGGGGGGGGGGGGGGAGACGGGCCAAAGACACAGTGGGGTCTGGCCTTTTCAGGCGCGGATCACAGCACCAGGGTTCATAATTCCCAGAGGATCCAACCCCATCTTGATCGCCCGCATCGCCGACAGCTTGGCAGGGTCGCCATATTTTTCCAGATCGCCAACTTTCAATCGGCCCACCCCATGCTCAGCCGAGATAGAGCCACCAAGCTCGTCTGTCAGATCATGTACGCAAGCCTTGATTGCATCGCGCTGGTTCTCATGATCCGAGCGGTTGCGCCCCACTTGCGGGAAAACATTGTAGTGCAAGTTACCATCCCCCACATGACCAAAACAGTTGATCCGGAAATCCCCCATCTGCGCCAGCCGTGCGCCACCTTGCTCGATGAATGTAGGGATCGCCCCCAAGGGTACAGATATGTCATGGCTCGACACTGCGCCCACGCGGCGGTTGGCTTCAGGAATACTCTCACGGATGGTCCAGAAATCAGTTGCCTGAGCAGCTGATTGCGCGATCAACCCATCAGGGACAAGCCCCGCCTCGGAGGCGTTCTCGAACAGTGCCTCGAGCGCGCCTTGCGGGTCCATCCCTTCGGCCAACCCCAACTCGATCAGCACACACCATTCGGGCGGCGTCTCGAACGGCTGGCGCACATCGGGCATCGTCTCGGTCAAAAAATCAAACCCTTGGCAGTGGATCAATTCAAACGCACTCACCATCTCTCCAAACAGTCCCCGAGCCATGCTCAGCAGCTTTAGCGCCGCTTCAGGGCTCTGCACTACTAACAGTGCCGTACCCGTCTGCGCAGGCCGAGCAAAGAGCTTGAGTGCTGCTGCCGTGATGACTCCCAGCGTGCCTTCCGCACCGATCAGCAAATGGCGCAAATCGTAGCCCGTGTTGTTCTTACGCAGGCGCGTCAGACCGTGCCAGATCTGTCCGTCAGGCAACACCGCCTCCAACCCCAGACACAGATCGCGCGCATTGCCATAGCGCAGGACGCCCGTCCCACCTGCGTTCGTCGCAAGGTTTCCACCGATCCGCGCCGTGCCTTGCGCCGCCAAACTCAACGGGAACAAACGATCTACATCTTCCGCTGCTTGCTGCACATCCGCGAGGATCACACCCGCATCAACTATCATCACGTTTTCATCCGGATAGGTCGCGCGCACTTTGTTCATGCGCTCAAGCGAAAGGATCAGCGGGGCCACACCGTCGGTCGCCACCTGCCCCCCTACCAAACCCGTGCCGCCGCCATAAGGGATCACCCCCACACGCGCCTCCCCCGCCATTCGGATCAGCGTTGCGACCTCCTCAACAGTGCGCGGCTTGGCCAACACACCCATCACTCCAGCATAGCGGCCACGCGGCTCTTCAAGGTAACGGGCGGAGGCCTCGTCAAGCGTGCCATCGGGCAAAGCGGCCCGCAGGGTCTCAGTAAAGGCGGCATCGGCGGGATTCAGTAATTGTGTCATGCGTATTAATCTAACTCAGGCGCACAGGATGCAAGGGCTAATCGTCGCTGATATAGGTCGGGCGCAGCACCATGATCGTAGGTTGGCTCGGCAAGGCATCACGGCGCACGTTCAAATACGGACCTCCCACGTCGACCACTGTGACCTCATCAGGGATCAGACGGGTCAAGCCGACAATGCCTGTGAAATCGGTCACCCTATTCGGTCCGCCCACACCGCGGATAAGAAAGCTGGCATAGCCCACATTTTGCAGGTCAACCGTATCGCAGGCACGTCGCACCGCTTGATTTCAGAATTATAAATATTT
>CAWVZA010000242.1:0-1825 GCA_963934545.1 uncultured Sulfitobacter sp. | reverse complement strand
GGACTGTGCTCATGGCCAAGGTCGTCATTGCCAAGAGAACGCCCACTGTGATTGTCCAAGCAGGCGCAAAGACTAGTGCCATACAAAGGCAAAACAGAAGCGCCAGTGCCATGGGTTTGCGGTGGGTAGACGTTGGATCCCAGCTGCGGCAACTTTGGGCTGCTGGCACACGAGTCGCAGCTTTCTGCGCAAGTTCTGTGCCGTAGAGAACGCTGATATGTTTAATAATCTGCTGCTCTTCTACCAACACTGGTAAGATGTGTCGCCCGCGATCACCAAGGCTCATGCGCAAGCGGTTGAAGTCATCGGGGTGTTGCGTACCGACGAGGAGCACGTCGCCAATGCGCAACCATGGCACACATCGATACTTTAGACAGATTGCGGAAGGTAGGGCTGCGCTGAGCGATGTATCAGGGGGATCAGTCGCGAGGTCAGCAACAGGGATGTTATGCTGATGTGACAGCATTTGCAGGATGTCAGCAGGAGAGGACAGACCTTCGGCAACCAAAATTTGACCCAGAGGGGCATCGATATGTCGTTGTAGGTCAAGGGCATGCACCAGATCGCTCTGCGTGATCAGCCCTGCATTCACCATGACCCGCCCAAGGGGCAAGTGCGCTTGTGGTGGTACAGCTGCCTGCGGGTCAGGCAACCGGAGGAAAAGGTCGCTCATTGCAGGCCTATCTGGGATCGTTTCAGTTCAAGGGCAACGATCCCAGATAGAGATTAAGGAACTGTTAAGATTGTCTTAACTCGGCAAAGCCCTACTCAGCTGTTGCTTTGGCGCGGACTGCCATGGCCTCGGCAAACCGTTCAAAGAGGTAATAGCTGTCTTGAGGGCCAGGCGAGGCTTCGGGGTGGTGCTGAACGGAATAGACTGGGCGTCCTTCCATGCGAATACCGCAGTTGGACCCGTCAAACAGCGAGCGGTGCGTCTCGATCACGCCATCAGGCAGCGACTGACTGTCTACAGCAAAGCCGTGGTTCATTGAGGTAATCTCAACCTTGCCAGTGTCCAAATCCTTGACTGGATGGTTGGCGCCGTGGTGGCCGTGGCTCATCTTGATCGTCTTGCCGCCAAGGGCGATGGCGAGCATTTGATGGCCGAGGCAAATGCCAAGTACGGGCAGGTCGGACTTGCTCAGCACATCCTTGATCATCGGTACAGCATATGTGCCCGTTGCTGCTGGATCACCGGGACCGTTGGAGAGAAAAACACCATCCGGTTTGTGCGCCATGATGTCGTCAAAGGTCGCAGTCGCAGGCAGCACTGTTACATCACAGCCCGCAGAGGCAAGGCAGCGCAGAATGTTGCGTTTCGCGCCATAGTCGATTGCGACGACTTTATGCTTTGACTCGGTCTGTGGCTGATAGCCATCAGGCCATGCCCAACGCATCTCGTTCCAGGGGTAGGATTGGGCGCAGGTGACTTCCTTGGCCAAATCCATGCCTTCTAAACCTGCAAAGCTTCGTGCAGCCGCAACAAGGGCCTCGACGTCGAAATTTCCATCTGGATCATGGGCGAGAGCAGCATGAGGCGCGCCCTGCTGACGGATTGCACGCGTCAGGCGGCGTGTGTCGATGCCACCGATTGCAATACGGCCACGTGCTGCAAGCCAGTCTGACAAATGTTGGGTCGCACGCCAGTTGCTGGGGTCGGTTGGCATCCATTTGACAACCATGCCCGCAGCGACAGGGCCCGCTGTTTCATCATCTTCAGGATTGGTGCCTGTGTTCCCAATATGGGGGAAGGTGAACGTAACAATTTGGCCCGCATAAGACGGGTCCGTCATGATCTCCTGATAGCCTGTCATGGCAGTGTTAA
>CAWVZA010000241.1:0-1902 GCA_963934545.1 uncultured Sulfitobacter sp. | reverse complement strand
AGGGTTTTTGGAACCAATGGCGGCCTAAACTAAGAGTGAGTTTGGCTCATCTGGTTGGTTGTATTATGCGGCGTTTTGTCTGTGATGCAAGCGTCGCGTTTCGAGTGTCTTCCGTTTGATCCTTTCTCTTTGTTGTTGGGTTGCACATGGTCAGCCGCTTGCCCGACCCCTTGAGCGCGATCAGGTCTGCAACGGTATAATTACGCTGCGCGGACCTGCGCCCCTAGGGGGGGGGGCAGGATAATTGGGCTTGATTAAGAGTACCGCGAGTTTATGCGCTCCTATTTCGCGATTAGGTTCAGGGGAAGTGTGTCGAGTGCACGGATTGCATTATTGGGTCGCCATACTGGCGCACCCGCAGGTTCGATCCGCGCAACTTTTTGCGCCATGACACGCAGCACCGCCTCAAGCTCCCCACGGGCAATGTTCTGTCCAACGCAGCCGTGAATGCCTGCGCCAAAGGCCATGTGACCCCGCGGATGACGGTCAATGCGGAACGTCTCGGGGTCGCCCCATTTTAAGGGGTCCATGTTGGCTGCCCCCAGCGCGCACAGGACTTTTGTCCCCTCTGGTACGGGATGCCCTGCAATCTGCGTATCGCCATTGGCCGTGCGCAGGAACGTGTGGACGGGTGAGGTGTAGCGCAAGACCTCCTCAAAGCAGGGGCGCGCGATGGAAGGGTCCGCACAAAGCGTGTCCCATTGCGCAGGGTTTTGGGACAAACACCACAGCGCATTGCCGATCCCTGTCACGGTCGTATCCACCCCCGCCGAGAGGAGTGAGCGCACAAGCATCCCAGCTTCGGCATCTGTGATGTCCCCTGCATCTGCAGCCGCATAGATCGCAGCACCAATGCCGTCGTTGCTCAGCTGATCCCGCGCACAAGCCGCTGTGATCCATGCTCCCACTTCGGGTGCACGCGCCATTGCGGCACGGCGCAACGGGTTATCAGGACCGACTGCATTAAAGACGATGGCACCATAATCCACCAGATAACGCGCATGCGCATCCTTCATGCCCAATGCCTTGGCAAAGACTGTGCTGGGAAAGATTTCGGCCAGATCAGCGACACCCTCGATTTGTGGTGCTTCAAGCAGACGGTCAATGAGGGTCTCGGCTGTGCTCTTGAATGCGTCTATAAGGGCGCCCACGACCTTGGGCGAGAGCACTTTGGCCATGACTTTTCGGGTCTTGGCGTGATTGGGGGGGTCAACTTCGAGAATGATCGAGGGCGGGCGCCATGGCGTGCCAAGCTTGAAATCCTCCATCCCGACACCGCGTGAGGAGACGAAATTTTCATGGTCGGAAAACACGGCGCGGGTCTCTTCAAATCGGCCAACGGCCAGCACTGAATATTTGGGGAGAAAGACCACAGGCCCCGCATCGCGCAGCGCGGTATAATAGGGCATGGGATTGCGCAGCGTGTCTTCTGAATAGGGGTCAATGTCCAAAACAGGGATGCTGGCGTGCGGATCAAGGGGGCGGTGCCCTTCAATGAGGGTCATGCGTGAGACCTGTGATGGCTCGGCAAAAACGCAACTGCAAGAGTCACAGTGATATTATCGTTCATGGTGTGCTCTCTGACTTGATTGGGCCCTTCCCAAGAGACCGAGTTGGCTTATCAACTAATCTCATCTTCACCCACGCTTATAACCAACAGTCAAGTTGTAATCCGTATCACAGGTATCACCTGAACAGCACTCAAAGATATTAGACTTACACACCACACATTGCTCATGCCCGTGAACCACAACCGTATTCAGTGGTGACTGGCATCGTGGGCAGTGTTGCTTGTGAGCATTGGCGGGGTGCAGATAGTTATCCATATAAACCAAACTATTGAACTACGCCTACTTGTCCAACACATTAATCGCAGCATCTGCCTCCCCCCACACAGTAAAC
>CAWVZA010000240.1:0-1914 GCA_963934545.1 uncultured Sulfitobacter sp. | reverse complement strand
CAAGCAGACAGTTGCAGGGGTATCCTCGAAAATCCGCCTCTTGCTCGGCTTTGCCATTGCGGGCATCGCAGCCTATTGGGCTGCACAGTATCACCCCGAGAATTTACAGTATCAACTGGCCTTGCCTGTGTTCAAGGACACGCTGGTCAACCTCGGCTACTTATTTGTGCCCTTCGCGATGATCGTGATTGTGGGCTCTGCCAATGCGGTAAATCTGACGGACGGCCTTGATGGTTTGGCGATTATGCCTGTGATGATTGCGGCTGGCACGCTGGGTGTGATTGCATATGCAGTCGGTCGCGTGGATTTCACTGACTATCTGGACGTACATTATGTGGCGGGAACGGGAGAGCTCCTGATCTTTACTGCGGGCACCTTCGGCGGCGGCCTTGGTTTCTTGTGGTATAATGCGCCCCCAGCGGCTGTGTTCATGGGCGACACAGGCTCACTCGCACTTGGCGGCGCACTCGGTGCGATTGCTGTCGCGACCAAGCACGAGTTGGTTCTGGGCATTGTGGGCGGTCTGTTTGTTGTTGAAGCGATGAGCGTGATCATCCAAGTGCTCTACTTCAAGCGCACAGGCAAACGCGTGTTCCTGATGGCGCCGATCCACCACCACTATGAGAAAAAAGGCTGGGCCGAGCCGCAGATCGTCATCCGCTTCTGGATCATCTCTTTGATCCTTGCTTTGATCGGCCTTGCCACATTGAAGGTTCGGTAATGGTCACTCCTGTCAAAGATACGGCTGCAATGATCTCTGGCATGGCTCCCGTGCTGGATGAAGCAGTGTATCACTTCTGTCAGGGTGCTGAGCACCTGATATCTCAGGCATTGGCCAGCTTTCGGGAAGATGAAGGCCTGTCCCTGATCCTGACAGATGAACTTGCACAGGCCGAAGGTCTTGCATCGGACTTGTCGATGAAGCGGATTACGCTCTCTGTGCATTCGGCCCTCGACGGTGTTGGCCTAACGGCGGCAGTTGCTACAGTGCTCGCCGATAATGGGATCGCGTGCAGCATGGTGGCGGGCTTCCATCACGACCATGCTTTTGTTCCTGCGGCGGATGCGGAACGGGCTGTTGCTTTGTTGAATGCTCTGTCAAAAACTGTCTAATGCGTCAGTTTCGCGACAAACCTGACCCAACAGTTCTACCCAAAAGAAGGACGATTGAGATGATACCGGTTCAAGGCATGCAAGGATTGCGGGTGGCCGTTTTGGGGCTGGGCCGTTCGGGGCTATCAGCAGCGCGCGCGCTCAAGGCAGGTGGGGCGGAGCCTGTGTGCTGGGATGACAATCCAAAAGCGCGGGCCGTGGCCGAGGGCGAGGGTTTCGAATGTGTGGAGCTTTCTCGCAGCGGCGCTTTCGAGGGTATCGCACGGCTGATTGTCAGCCCGGGCATCCCACATCTTTATCCGACACCTAACCCTGTTGTCGCGGCTGCACTGGACGCGGGCGTGCCAGTGGATAATGATATCGGTCTCTTTTTTCAAAGCTTTGCTACGTCTGAATGGAACATGTTTGATGTCGCCCCGCGCGTGATTGCGGTGACAGGATCGAACGGGAAATCCACCACGTCTGCCCTGATCCATCACATTCTTGAGCATGCAGGCCGAAACTCGCAACTGGCGGGCAATATCGGTCGTGGTGTGCTCGATATTGAGCCGGCCTCCAATGGGGGTGTCGTGGTGCTAGAACTCTCAAGCTATCAGACGGATCTGGCGCGCAGTCTGACGCCTGATGTCGCCGTGTTTACCAACCTAAGCCCTGATCATCTGGACCGTCACGCGGGTACGGGCGGCTATTTCGCGGCTAAGCGTCGGTTGTTTGCCGAGGGCGGCCCCGACCGCGCCGTGATTGGCGTGGACGAGCAGGAAGGTGCGTTTTTGGCGGGGCAACTCAGCGAGGGTGCAGTCG
>CAWVZA010000239.1:0-2061 GCA_963934545.1 uncultured Sulfitobacter sp. | reverse complement strand
GACTGCGATGACCACCGGTTGCCATGCGCCTGTTGTCAAATGATAAACAAAATCTTCGCCGCCAACATTTTGAGAAGCCTCGATTGCAGCCACTTGCGTATTGAGCTGATCAAGCAACAGGCTGCGCACCTCGGTATCGGACAGACGGGAGATCAGCGCGTTCGCCGCTTCCGTCGTGAGCGGATCAGGCAGAACTGGAGTAGTTTGGCTTGGTTCACCAGCGGACAAAATCGACATCGGCGCATCGGCCGAGGAAGCAAAACTCAATAAGACTAACGCCAGCGCAAACAGATATCTCAGAGCCATTGTGTTTTCCAAATATTCGAGGTGTTGTCGTCAAATAAATTGACGACACTGCACGCGTCATCCGCTGATGGGCCGCGCCAGTGCAAACCTTGTTCGTTCGGATCATCCCTCTTTGCAACATAATTCATTTTCACCCATATTCTTGGTACCGTCGTACCTGCCGAAAACCCTTGCCAAACACCCCTCATCACCTTGACAGTCAGCCAACGAATAGCGCCTGCCCACACTCCGAGGAGACTGCACATGATAATCTACGGTTTGAGCACATGCTTGGTCTGTCAAAAAGCCCACAAAGCGTTGGAAAGCGTAAGAAAAGACGTCAGCTTTCGGGATGTCAGAGCGGACCCCTTGAGCGAGGCTGAGCTGGCCACTTTGATCGTGGAGTTCGGCGACCGCTTGGTGGACCGCTCCTCCAATGACTACCGTGCGTTAAACGACTGGTTGAAAAACTCCGAAGCGGAGGCGCAAATCGCGGCGAAGCCTAAGGTTATGGCGCGCCCCGTTATATTTGACGGCAGCGCTTATCATCTTGGATGGGACGCGGATGTTCAGGCCGCACTTCTGGGGTAGTCTTACATCATCACTTTGACCTGTCCACCTGACATGCCATCAGGCTGTGGACAAAAAACGAAGTAACCTTTTCGGCAAATGCCTCCCGAAACGCATCCCTGTCAAATCCTGCGGCATCTGTGGTCAGGACACGCGCCAGCGTCCATTTCAGCCGCCAAGGGAAGGGTGCCAGAAACGAATAGTGCTGCGCGCCTTCATCCGTGATCTCCGTTGTGCCGCTGTCTTTCAACCGCGCATCCATCACCTGTGCAACACGACCGCCATGTGCTGAGGCCATCAGGACATTTTCATTCTCGAGCATCCACACCTGAACATAACGGGCAGTGGTCCCGCCCAACGCCGCATCCGAAAAGGGAACTGCGACAGGATCAGCCAGCGACGCTGCGCAAATGCGCGCATCCCCCAGCTCATCCATCGGCGCAGGGTAAGTCTGCACAACTTGCCTGCGCCGTTCGTTATCGTACCCTCCGACCACTTCACAAAACGGATCACCACTTGGACCACCGCAATGATCCATAATCCGCATGATGTCAGGTTGCATACCCAGCGCCGCCAACACGGTGTATCCTCCAAGCGAGAAACCAAATGCGCCAATCCGAGCCGCATCAACACGCTTGGCCCACAGCGGATGCGTCAGCAAAGCATCAACCACAGCAGAGAGTTGCCGCGGACGCCCCTCCATCACCACACGTCCCCCCACGCCACTATTGTCCCGAAAATCGTCGCGCGGATGCAGTGGGGCTGCCACAACGATCCCGGCCTGAGCCAGTGAGATCGCAAGATTACGGTGGCCCAAATCAGACCCTTCGGTCCCGTGTGAAATCACAACAAGGCCAAATTGGCCTCCTTGAGGCTCCGCATCCCGCGCCGCATGAAACGCATATGGACCCAGCTTGATCCGTTCCGCCTGCGTGTCAGTCGGATACCAAAGGGAGACCTGCATCTCCCCGCCTATTGGGTCTGCAATCATCAAACGGGCAAATCCGACTTCCCCCGCATAAAGCGGCAGCATCGTCAGAATGGTAACAGCAATTGCATAGGTTCCAGTGCATATAGTTTTCATCATCTCGGGGCTCCTTTGGCCGTGTTCTGTGCACCATGCTGGGCAGAAAACACCACGAACCGAGACCTTAGGGTCAGGACTCATAACCAAAAGATAACGGCTGCTGCGAGAGCAATTGCAGA
>CAWVZA010000238.1:0-2062 GCA_963934545.1 uncultured Sulfitobacter sp. | reverse complement strand
AGTCTAATTAGTGAGGTATTACAATGCTTTAAGTGTAATTATGGTGCTGCTGGAGAGCGTCTTTGCCCCGCTACTGGTTTGGGCGATGTTGTCGGAGAACCCTGGCCCATGGGCATTGGCAGGAGGGGCGGTTGTGCTGGGCGCACTCTTTACATCCAACCTCGTTGTTCTGCTCAGGCGCGAGCGCGCTTAGAAATCAGCTTCAACACCGGGCAAGTTCAGCGCCTTGATTAGATCGCGCAGCTCTTGACGTGCAGCGATGTTGGAGATGTTGAGCTGTTTGATCCCGATATCTTTGAGGTCGAGCAGGGTCAGGCCGCGTGGAAACAACTCACGGAAAATGACCCGCTCGTTAAAGCCAGGTGCGATGCGAAAGCCGATGCGCTTGCTCAGGCTCTGGATCACGCGCTCCATCTTGTCTTTGTTCACCATGCGCTGTGCGCCCATGCGGTTGCGCACGACGACCCAATCGATGGGCGGCAAAGCTGCTTGGGAACGCAACTGCCGCGCATTCCACACCATCTCTGAATAAACGGAAGGGCCTGTAATTTTGTCGCCCATCGCATCCGTATGTGCGAGCAGGTCAAAGTCGATGAAGCTGTCGTTAAGGGGCGTGACAAGCGTATCGGCCAATGAGTGCGCCACTTGGCTCAGCCGCGTATGCGAGCCGGGGCAGTCAATGAGGATAAAGTCGTTGTTCGGCTCAAGCTCTGCCACAGCTGCAGAGAGGCGGTGATCATAGACGTTTTCGCCCGGCTTTAAATCTGCTGCATTCACTTCGGGCAGGTCGTGGCACCGCGGGCTAGGCAGGTTCAAGCCGGACTCTTTGAGAAAAGATTGGCGGTTCTCGCAGTAACGGTCAAAGGTGCGCTGGCGAAGGTCGAGATCAAGTGCGCTGACCTTGTGCCCCATCCGTGCCAGAGCGGTTGCCACATGCATGGAAACCGTTGATTTCCCTGCGCCGCCTTTTTCATTCCCGACGACGATAATATGCGCCATACTCAGCTGCCCTTTTTGCCCGTCCTGCGTCCCGTGCAGGTTCATGTTTTACACACTATATGTAGGGTTAGAGCCTTTGGAAAGGCGGGAGCGCCCCAAGCTATTCCATTGGGGCGCTCTTGCAACGGGTCGGGGGCAGGTCACATCCCGATCAACATCTCGGCCAGCCAGATCCACAGTGGAATACTCAGGATTGCGATAGGTGTTCCAAGGCCCGTGGAGGCGCCGACATAAGCCGAGGCGTTCGCCTCTGGGAGGGCACCGCGCATTGTGGGTGGGCCCGAGATGTCCGAGCTTGAGGCCGCCATCACAGCCAATAGCACAACACCCCCAGCGGAGAAGCTGGTAAGCTGGTGCGCCACCATTCCGAGGGCGAACCCGATTGTGCCATGGATCAGTGGTCCAGTCAGTCCGTAGAGCACATAGGCATGGGCCACCTTGCGCAACTCAGACAACCGCGCCCATGCTTCCATGCCCATCACCAGCATCAGGATCGACAGCAACCCGCGAAACAGGGGCTCGTAAAAGCTTGCATAGACTGTCTCTGGCCGACCAAGCACGCCGATTGCAATTCCAAGTAGGAGGGCAGAGATGGCCGCACTTTGCATGGTGTCTGTCAGGATTGTCCCCACCAGCCCGTGTGGAGTTGGCTGCTTGTCACTGGGCCGTGGCCGCTTGGGCAGGCCAGAGGCAAGACCGTCCATGGTCATTGCAGCCGCGCCGCCTTGTGGCACATTCGCCTGCGCCGTTTCCGCCGCGCGCGCAGCAGACAGTTTTGCCAGCAAGATTGCTGTGACCAAAGCAGCGACATCCATAAAGGGATAGAGCGCGCCGATAAAGCCCTCATAGGCTATGCCTTCCTCGTCGAGCATTGCCATTGCAGCGGCCAGTGTTGAGGCGGAGACGGCCCCGAAAAGACCTGCGGTAGCGTAGGCGTCCATCTTTGAGGTACCTTTCCACCGCGTCAATGTGTTGCTCCCCAGCAGGACAATTCCGATGCCTGTCAGAATGGCACAGATCGCGGGCACAATGAGCGAGACGATATCAGCCTCACGGATCGAGA
>CAWVZA010000237.1:0-2086 GCA_963934545.1 uncultured Sulfitobacter sp. | reverse complement strand
CCCCACAACGGATGCTCAGTCTCGGCAGTCAGGCCTAATGCGATGGACTGCGGATCAGTCAGCCAGAACTCTCTTGGCGTGACCGCATTGGCACGTACGCAACCCACCCCGGCACCGGCCAGCAGGTTCTCCCAGAAAGCAGAATCGTGCCGGACAAACAGCGCTTCCAACGCTTGGGCAGCAGTTTGTCCGCCCGCTTGCAGCAACCCGAACGCAGGGGCCTGTATACCCGCTCCGGTCAGCACATCGACGAACAGTCGATATTCCCTTTCGTTGGTCATCGCCAAAAATACCCACTCATCTCCGGTACAGTGATAAAGCCGATAAGTTGCTGACAATCCCAGTAATTCTGCATCGGGCATAGCGCGACTCGGTTTGCCTGGAAAAGTCAGAAAATCGTCACTATTGGCATAGGCGTTAGCACCGAACATATCGACCAGTATCTGCTGACCCTGCCCCATGCGCTGCCTGGCCACCAGCCCAAGCAGGGTGGATGTTGTGATGACCAGCGAGGTATTGGGATCAGGATTGACCTCATTCGCGTGCATCAAACGACGCGTCCACAGGCGCAGGTCGTCAATTCCCAGTAACGTTTCAGGGACTCTTTCCCCCATCTGGTACAACACGCCCCCCATAGCCGCACCAGGTATTGGATGAGTGCTTGGTCGTTGGGCCCCAGGACCATCCGGGCCATAGCCGTTGGCCTGCATATATACGATATCGGGGTTGATCTTCTCAACCTGTGCATATGCAATACCTAGTCTTTCAGGTACTCCAGGCCGAAAATTGTGGATCAACACATCCGCATCTTTAATTAGATTCAGCACAATCTGCCGGCCGGTTTCCGACTTGAGGTCGATACTTAGGCTGCGTTTCCCTGCATTGACCTTGGCCGCCCCCAAACCCCCAAGGAGACCACGAAAGGGATCACCGCCGATTGGCTCTACTTTGATCACTTCGGCGCCCATGTCCGCCAAGTAAGAAGCCGCCAGTGGTGCTGCAATGATCGTGGCTATCTCGATCACCCGTATGCCTGCAAGTGGCAGTTGACCGTCATTGGAGCGCCCAGGCACGCTTCGGGGTGTATTACGCCAGAGATCTGCCCAGCTATCATCGGGCACCGCTTCATTTCCCGGGTCAGCCGGCGTTCGCATCAGGCGAGCTACCGGGCCAAGCTGCTTGCCGCCATCCTGGCGATCGATGACATGGCCATTGGCAACAATATCGGGATCCAAGATTGCCTGCTGGGTAGTCTGGTGTGCTGTCGCCACCACCCCACCGTCCGAGACACAGGCCGCCATCCACTCTTCTGCTGTGCGCGCTTGAATGCGCAGTAGCATCCGTTCCCGAAAGGCTTCCTGTTTTTCATCCGGCAGCATCATCTGTGCCTGGTCATAGTCAGGATCTGCGAGCACATCTATCAATTCGGTGACGAGCAAAAAATTATCAAACAGGTGCGGCAGCAAATTACCGAACTGCACCCAACGACCATCGCTAGTCTGGGCTGGGTGGTAGAAGAGACTCGGAACAGGAGGTTCGATGACTGCCGGAGGTACCGCGGGAATGAGATCACCGAAAAACTCAGGGAATTGAACGCCTATCATCCCCGCAAGTTCATGGGGAAGCATACCCTGCAACATGCTGGTTTCGACCAACCTACCCTCGCCGTCGCCACCTTGTTCCAGAAGGGCTGCCAGAATACCCGTCGCGGCGGATTGTGCGCAGGCATGAACGCCTACTTGCAGCGCTGAAAAAACAGGTCCTGCACGATCCGCAAGCCCGGCAAAAATCCGCATGCGGCCGGTACTTGCAGCAACCAGATGCTCATACCCCGGGTAGTCAGCACGGGGGCCCTGACTGCCATATCCGCTGATGTGGCAAAGGATGAGATGAGGATGACGTGCATGCAAACTGGCATAGTCCAGATTCTTGCGCGCCAACGCCGCAGCGCGCCAGTTGCAGATCAGCACATCTGCCCCGGTACACAGATCATCTAGAGCTGCCAACCCGCACGCGGTTGCAAGGTCCAGGGACAAGGTGCGTTTGCCGCGACGCCACATGCGTGAGGCGGGTAGCGCCATCATCG
>CAWVZA010000236.1:0-2112 GCA_963934545.1 uncultured Sulfitobacter sp. | reverse complement strand
CCGCGGCGCCTGGTGCAAGGCTGATTTATCATGACGGCTTTCTGGCGGTTGATATGACATCGAGCGTTTCCACTCTGAGGAAACCCGCTCTCGAAGACCTCCGCGCGACTGCCAATGCAGCATTTCGGCTTTGTGAGCTTGGCCGCATCCACCTTGTCCAAGAACGCCTTGGCCCGGACCGATTTGCCTATGTCGCCATCGTCCGGCCGCACAACTGCGCTGTCCCCTCTGCCGCTGTGAAGCAACTGGCCGCAGCCGCCTGATTTTTTAACCCCAAAGGAGTCCCTATGACCTATCCTGTAAACATCCCAAGCATGAACGACATGCTTAATATGCCCGCGGGCGAACTGTCTCAGATGCCGGTAGACCTGCTGGTCGCGCTGCAAGGTGAACTTGATCACGCCAGCAAGCAGCTGAAAGCAGCCAACACGCGGTTCGGCACCGCTCTTGAAGTGCGTTATGCCACCCGTGCTGAGGAGGCCCGCAGGGCCTGCGGTAAGGATACCGGCACTGTGCGGCTGGTCGATGGCGATTACACAGTGGTGGCCGATCTGCCCAAGCGCGTAGACTGGAACCAAGAGAAGCTGGCACAGATTGCCCAGAACATTGCCGACAGCGGCGAGGATCCGGCCGAGTTCATCGACACGAAGTTCAGCGTCTCTGAGCGCAAGTTTGGTGCGTTGCCGGAGGCCTGGCGCAAAGGGTTCGAGCCCGCACGGACCGTGAAGATGGGTGCGCTAAGGCTTAGGCTGGTTTCAGGCAGGAAGGAGGTACGCTGATGGCCATTTCCCTCGCATCTCTGCGCAAAAAATCGGTGCTCCAGCCGCCGCGCATTCTGATCCACGGCGTTGCTGGTGTCGGTAAATCAACCTTCGCGGCTGACGCTGACAGGCCTGTGTTCGTTATGACTGAGGATGGCCTCGGCAAATTGCAGGTTCCGCATTTTCCTCTTGCGACCAGTTATGCCGAAGTGGCGGAAGCGCTCGACGCGCTCCTAAATGAGGATCACGACTATGGCACGGTCATCGTTGACAGTGTCGATTGGTTGGAGCCGCTGATCTGGGCGGAAGCCTGCAAGCGCAACGGCTGGCAGTCGATCGAAACCCCAGGCTTTGGCAAGGGCTACGCCGAGGCGCTGATTATCTGGCGTGAATATCTCGATAAGCTAAACGCACTGCGGGACCGCAAAGGCATGGTCGCCATCCAGATTGCACATACCGATATCAAGCGCTTCGACAGCCCCGAACACGAACCCTACGATCGGTATGTGATCAAATTGCAGACCCGCGCCTCGGCGCTGCTGCAAGAGCATTCCGATGTGGTGCTCTTTGCGAACTACAGGATCTCGGTCGCCAAATCCGATGTCGGGTTCAACAAAAAGGTTACCCGTGCGCTTGGGTCCGGTGCGCGCGTCATGCACGCCGAAGAGCGTCCCGCCTTCCTCGCCAAGAACCGTTACGGCCTGCCGGACACTCTGCCGCTCGCGTGGTCAGAGTTCCTCGCCGCCATGCCTCAACCTGAATAATAAAACCTAAAAGGATATCATCATGGCACGTTTTGACACGTCCTTCGACGCCACTAGCGTTGAGCCCACCACCGCCCACGAGTTGTTGCCTGCTGGCAAATACAGCGCTCAGATCGTTGAGAGCGAGATGCGCGTTACCAAGAATGGCATGGGTCAGTTTCTCTGGCTGATGCTGGATATTTTGGACGGCCAGCATAAAGGCCGGAAGATCTTTGATCAGCTGAACCTCGTGAACCCGAACCCCACCACGGTCGAGATTGCACAGCGGACGCTGTCGGCCATCTGCCATGCGACGGGCCGGATGCATGTGAGTGACAGCGAGGAGCTGCACCTTACCCCTATGAGGATCCAGGTGAAAATCAAGCCACCAAAGAACGGGTACGGCGAGAGTAACGCCATCGCCTATCTGCCGCCCGAAGGCGGGGCGGGGCCGATCGCTGCCGCAAAGCCTGCTGCAACCCCATCAGTACCGCCAGCAACGCAGGTCGCTTCTGCCCCGCCCAAGATGGCCTCTGCGCCCTGGAACAAGAAGGGCTGATCAATCGCGCTGCTCCGCATCCCTGACTGACGGGGCATCGTCCAACCCC
>CAWVZA010000235.1:0-2120 GCA_963934545.1 uncultured Sulfitobacter sp. | reverse complement strand
GACAAAAGCTCGGCTGCGGTTTTGCCAGTGGCGAGCTTGACCACGCGGGTCACATGCGTTGGCGTCACACCCATTTCCTTTGCATAAAACGAAAGGGATGCACCGCGTGTGTAGTTTTGTGAAACAAGGCGCACAAATTCCCGCGAAAGCCGTTCTCTCGCGCTGCGCTTTTGCGGCACATGTTCTTCGAGTGTAATCTGGCGGCGTAACCATAGTGAAATAAGGGAGGCATGCGCCTCCATTGCATCCTGAAACAGAGGGCGTTGGACAGATTGCTCGCGCTGTGCGGCCTCTATAAAGGCAGACAGCTCTGTTTGAACCTGAGAATCCAGCACACGCAAATGCCACGGCATATCGGGAAGACGTAAAGGTGTGCCTACGGGTACACTGACCACCTGCCCCAAGGATTGACGCCCCAGCTCAACCGAAAACAGCGCACCAGCGGGAATGAATACAGCGTTGTGTGGTCCAAGCCCGCGTCTGCGCCCGTCCAGCAATATCCGCCCCTGACCTCGCGTGAACCAGAACAAGGAATGATAGGGCTGATCATGGGCGAGCCCCACGCGCCAATCTTCGCCGCCTGCCAGATGGGCCAATGTTTGAATTGTCAGCGCTGTGTTGCTAATTAAAATAGCCTGTGATCAGTTTATGACAAACATATCGCTACTATAGCGATAATATTAGATATGAATAGCAGAGTTGTGAAAGTGTTGAATGGCTTATTCTGGGAGGTGAAGCTGATCCCAAGCACTCATTTTACTTCTAATCCACGTGCGCTGCCGCTTGGCGTATTGGCGCGTCGCGATGATTGCTGCATTGCGCGCTTGGTTGAGTGTTATCTCGCCACGCAAATGTGCGATCAACTCTGGTACACCTATTGCCTTGTGCGCTGGACGGCGCGGATCATAGTCCGGCTCAATCGCGCGGACTTCATCCAGTGCGCCACCGTCAAGCATGAGGTCAAACCGTTGCGTGATCCGTTGAGAGAGCCAGTCGCGATCTACGTTTAACGCAATGGCCGTACAGTCCTTTAGCGGCAGTAAGGGGGGCGGAGTGTCCGCCTGCCACTGGGCAAGACCGCGTCCTGTAGCGCTCAGCACCTCCCAAGCGCGCTGCACGCGTGCGCGATTGCTCAAGTCGAGCGATTGAGCCGTCTGTGGATCAAGCTCTGCGATGAGTGTCTCAAGGGATATCCCATTCGCATTGGCGCGTATGTCTGGCGGTGTGGCGGGGATATCGGCAAGGCCCTCGGTCAATGCTTGGAAGTAGAGACCTGTACCACCGACAATGATGGGCCGTTGTTCTTGCGCGATGATCTGTGCCACTTCACGCAGCCAATGCCCCGTTGAATACTGCGCGTCCTGCGCGAGATGTCCGTAGAGGCGGTGCTGCGCTCTGGCCTCCTCCTCAGGTGAGGGGCGCGCAGATATGACCCGCCAACAAGAGTAGACCTGACTGGCATCCGCATTCACAATGACACTGTCTCCGAGTGCCGCAATATCCAGCGCCAATGCGGATTTTCCCGACGCTGTAGGGCCTGCAATCAGAACAGGGCGCTGCGCGGGAATACGATCAAGCATGGCTGTGCGCGCACCCTTGGACATTTCTTTGCTCTCCCTACCTGCGCCGCATTGAACATTGGCGGTATTTGCGACATTTTACGCTGAAACGAAAGCCTCCTGTTCAATCCATCTCAAAAGGTCTGCCCCTTATGTCTAAAACGCCCCAAGCCGCCTATAAACGCGTGATGCTCAAAATTTCTGGCGAAGCATTGATGGGGGATCAAGGGTTTGGTCTGCACCCGCCCACGGTGGAACGGATCGCGAAAGAGGTCAAATCCGTTCACGATATGGGCGTCGAGATTTGTATGGTCATCGGCGGTGGCAACATCTTTCGCGGGCTTCAAGGCTCCGCTCAGGGGATGGAACGGACGACCGCCGACTATATGGGCATGCTGGCAACAGTCATGAACGCGCTGGCCGTGCAATCGGCGCTGGAAGCCGAAGGCATTCACACCCGTGTGATATCGGCGATCACCATGAACGAAGTGGCAGAACCCTATATCCGCCGCCGTGCCGTGCGCCACCTTGAGAAAAAGCGCGTTTGTATCTTTGCTGCCG
>CAWVZA010000234.1:0-2176 GCA_963934545.1 uncultured Sulfitobacter sp. | reverse complement strand
TGTTGCCGCCGCCCATCGAATATACGGCACGCATTTGGTCCAGACCTGTGACAATACTTTGCATGATACGCGATGTTTCAAAATGCACGCCGCTGCCCCCACTTGCATCAATGATGCGCAGGTTTGGACACAGTCGGGTCAGGGTTGCATTGAACGCCACTTCTCGCTCTTCCTCCCCCAAAAAACGATCATTACTTCTTGAGGTCAGGACTGTTCCTGCACTGTCGCCGACTGTTTTCGCAATCAAATAGGCCGCCGTGCGACCTGCGCTTTGATTATCAAGGCCGACATAGGCAATGCGCTTCGTCGTGGTCAGGTCAGTGACCAATGTGACCACAGGAATGCCTGATGCGATCAATTGATCCACCGCCGCTCTAATTGCCGGCAGATCACGCGCTTTGATGCACACGCCATGGCTGCCACGTTTGGCGATGCGCGACAAAGCCGTGGTGACATCGTCTTCGCTCATAATCTCCTGCGCTTGGAACCTTGGACGGCACACGGCGCTCCCGATACGTGGTAAAATCTGTTCAGCAGCCTGCTGTACTTCACGGCTAAAGCGCGTTGGCGCTTCGATGACAAAATCAAAAAACAGACGTCGCCCACGGGCGGTCAATTGCACCTCTTGTCCTTCAAGTTCTGAAATGGCTGCGGCAACACGTGCCTTGGTTTGCGGGCTGACGTTCGCGCGATTGTTTATCGCACGGTCAACCGTCGCGGTGCTGAGACCTGACTGTCTCGCAATTTCTTTAAGTGGAAAACGATGTGTCATTTGATGTGTTTCTGATGCCTTTTGGTGAGCCAATCAAGGTTTCATTGGTGCACATTGAGGGCAACACAGGGAGAGATTCAATGATGAACCATATCGAAACTGATGCAGGATACTTTGATAGCGCGGCATGTGATCTGAACGCATTCACTGTGCTTATCGATCAAACTGCAAACGCATCAACCGTTCCGAACGCAGACGACGTCCAAAAGAATACCCCAATTTATGACATGGCCAGATTGCGTCCATCGCTTGAGGACAAGGAGCGGCGCCAGACAATCATGGCTGAATGGGCGCGTGTTCTTCAGGCGGGTGCAGGCGTTCTGGTTTTACGTGGGGCGTACGCGGACACTACCGTTCTTGACGAGGCCACAGCAGTCTACGAGCAAATTATTGCAACAGAAAAACTGGCAAGTGGCGGTGGAGGTGACCATTTTGCGGCGTCGGGGTCCAATGACAGGATATGGAACTCCTTGCAAAAACTGTGCGAAGAGGCTCCGGATGTATTTTTACGATATTTCGCCAATACATCCATCGCTGCGGCGTGCGAGGCATGGCTTGGCCCAAACTATCAAATGACAGCTCAGATCAATCTGGTTCATCCTGGCGGTGCGGCACAGCAAGCCCACAGAGACTATCACCTCGGCTTTCAAACGGCTGAAATTAGTGCGGAATATCCCGCGCATGTTCACGACCTTTCGCCTGCTCTGACGCTGCAAGGTGCCGTCGCACATTGTGACATGCCAGTTGAAAGTGGCCCAACAAAGCTTTTGCCGTTCTCGCAACTTTACCGCGCAGGTTATGCCGCGTGGCGACGGGACGATTTTAGGGCGCTGTTTGAAGAGCGTTGCATTCAATTGCCGCTGGCGAAAGGGGATGCCCTATTTTTCAACCCAGCACTCTTTCATGCGGCCGGCGCAAATACGAGCAGTGACGTTCACCGCATGGCCAACTTGTTGCAGGTGTCGTCTGCGTTCGGGCGTGCCATGGAAACGGTAGACCGTGAGAAGATGTGCAAATTGCTATATCCCCATGCGATGGCCGCACACCAGAACAGCACATTGGGCGTTTCAGACCTAAAGGCTGCAATTGCTGCGTCTGCAGAAGGGTATTCATTTCCGACCAATTTGGACCGTGATCCCCCCAAAGGTGGGCTTGCACCTGAAACCCAGCAAGCGCTGTTTGCGCGTGCCCTTGCTGAGGGTTTTGATCTTCAAGAATTTGGAGCGACTTTGGATGAAATGCGCGTCAAACAATTAGCATAGCTTCAAGCTATCGGCTTAAAAATGTCTGCTGTTTTCGCTCGACCAGACTTGCAAAGCGGCCATTCGCCGCTCTGCAGAAAACTGTCACTCTGGGCTCACTGCCGCCATTAGATCGTTTGCAGCATTCGTGGATTTGACTTCA
>CAWVZA010000233.1:0-2179 GCA_963934545.1 uncultured Sulfitobacter sp. | reverse complement strand
ATATCGAAAACCACGCAACCTCATCCTCATGGCCTATCTGATCTCTGGCAAACTCAGCCACCTGCCAGCGTCGCCCTACACCACAACATCTAGGGCTATCGTCGAGTGACCGGAAAACAAACTACCCACACAAATCGCGAAGTAGCCATCGAACTACCAGACCTATCGTAGACGCGTTCAAGCACAGCCCTAGAACGCGCGAACTGGGCTAGTAAGAGATCGATATGCGCGTCTCGTCTCCTTAGCAAAATGTATTCGAGAACATGCGCATCTGGTGGTGTTTCTGGCGTTCCATCTGTGGCTGAATAAGTAACGGGTCTTTTCTCGAACCACCGTTGAACTTGGCTTTTGGCACAACTCGCGAGAAACGCAGCGTCGCGGTAGACGTTCGGTGCTGACGGTATCTTTCTTTTTTCAAACATTTGGGGAGTAAAAGTGCCTGCATAATTTTGGATTGAGGTTGAAGGTACTCATACGGTAGGCCGCTCCTCGATCCAAATCCAGCCATAATGGCTTTAAAATTACGGAATTGAGAAACAGAGAAGGGCTGCCAGGGCGGCTGCCTCGTTTGGAGTAGCGATGTGCATAGATATCGAAGGACCTAATTACGGACGCGTCTCAATGGCAGCTTTCAGCGATGTGGCGATAGTCCGGTTTAAACAATGCTCTCAAAATCGATTTAGACGTCATGCGATTCTACGAGACATTTGCGTTGGCGGCAAACCAACTTCACGGGCAAAGGATGGCAGCCCTTACCGCGGGCCACCCCAGACCGTAGCACCAGTGTAACACCATTCAAATCACCAACGCAAAAAGCCACCCGAAGTTGGGTGATAACATATTGTAATCATTTAGTAAATTTGGTTGCGGGAGCAGGAGTTGGACACTGTTTGTCGCGGTTCAAGGGCACGATCTGATCTTGATGGTGAGCGAGCGACGTCAACGTGAGACCAATTATGCATCTTTCATCTGCATGTTCTTGCACCACGTCTGCCGCAACGCCTCACCGAAATCCTTCGCATAGCGATCGGCGTCCCAACCCGGGCAGGCCAGCAGCCGGGCGCGCAACCCGCGCTTGAGGTCCAGAAGCGCCTTTCGGTCCTGCGCAAGCGCTGCCGCTTGTGCTACATAGGCGGCGTCATCCTTGGCGATCCAGTCTGGTAGGCCTGCGGCGGTCATGAAGCTTGCGCCCATGCGGGAGACGAACTGGCCGCCCTCCATTGTCAGGACGGGTACCCCCATCCAGAGCGCTTGCAGGCTTGTGGTGCCGCCGCAATAGGGGACGGGATCGAGGGCGATGTCGATCTCGGCATAGGACTGCATCATGACGTCAAGCCCAACCGGCCCCCGAAAGATCAGACGATCTGCATCAATCCCGTAATCGCCAAAGAGGCGGCGGAAACGTGCGACGGCGCTTGCGTCCTTGAAACTGGGCGCGCGCAGCAGCAGACGGGCATAGGGTACGGCCTTCAGCACGTCGGCCCAAAGGCGGATCGTGCGAGGGGTCAGCTTGGGGATATTGTTGAGGGAGCCGAAGGTCAGCGGCCGCCCGCGTGCCAATGCTGCAAAATCTGGCAGCGGGTAGTCCGCCTCGGGGGCGAAACAGAACACGGTGTTGGGAAGGCGCATGACCCGTTCGCTGCACAGATGATCGGCACTGGGCGGGGTGACCACAGGATCTCCGATCAGCCAATCTATATTCGGTACGCCGGTGGAGCCGGGGTAGCCGAGGAAGCTCACCTGCACCGGCGCCATGCGCCGCGCGAAGGCGCGCATGGTGCCGCCGGCGGTGTGGCCGGCCAGATCGATCAGAATGTCGATACGATCTGCCGCGACTCGGGCGGGCAGCTGTGCGGCGGTCACGTCGTGCCAAGTACCCACCCGGCTGCGGGCCAGCCGGGTCTGATCGTCCACCGTGGAGCCGGTGTTGTAGATGGTCAACGGCAGGTCCGCATGGTCCCATCGCGCCAGAAGTGGCTGCATGAAAATGTTGACCGGATGCTGGTGGTGCAGGTCGCCGCTGACCATGCCGATCCGCAGCGGCCGGTCAGGGTCAGGATTCCCGCCGAAACTCTCCCGCGACTGCGTGTCCTCGCCCCACTCTGCGAAAAGCGCGCGGTGACGGCGGGCCACCTCATCTGGTGTCACGCTGTCGGCGTAAAGCAGGCTCATCGCGGCG
>CAWVZA010000232.1:0-2216 GCA_963934545.1 uncultured Sulfitobacter sp. | reverse complement strand
CCCGCACCGTGACTATCATCTCGGGTTTCAACCCACCGCAATAGCTGCGAACTACCCCGCACATGTACATGACTTCTCGCCTATGCTCACTCTACAAGGCGCTGTGGCACATGCAGATATGCCCATCGAAAGCGGACCAACAAAGCTTTTGCCATTCAGCCAGATTTACCGCCACGGATACGTCGCCTTTACTCAATCCAACTTTCGCACCTATTTTGAAGCACATCATATACAGGTGCCGTTGGCCAAAGGCGATGTGCTGTTTTTCAGCCCCGCGCTCTATCATGCAGGCGGCGCCAATGTGAGCCGTGACATCCAACGCATGGCCAATCTATTGCAGGTCTCCTCAGCATTTGGACGCGCCATGGAGACACTCGACCGGCGGGATATGACCCGCAGGCTGTATCAAGTTTTAAGCACCGAAAATCATGGCCTCAGCCCTAGGCAGGTTGATGCTGCGATTTCAGCCTGTGCGGAGGGTTATTCTTTCCCCACTAATCTCGATACCGATCCCCCCATTGGTGGGCTGGCGCCAGAGACGCAAGCAGCCTTATGCAGAAGAGCCTTAAGAAGCTGCATGCCCCAAGCAAAATTTGAGGCCGCACTGAACGCACAGATGGTGCGCAAACAAACCTAAGCGTAGCGTTCAGGCCCCGCCCATTGTGCCGTAGAATAGCGATCGCCATTGACCCAACCCATGGGCAAGGCCGCCTCAACAGCAATCAACTCTTCGGCGCTAAGCACATAATGGCTGCCCACGACCAGTCCTTTGAAATGCTCAACATTGCGGGTCCCCGGAATTGGCAAAATATGGTCGCCCTTGGCCAAGCACCACGCAATCGCCAAACCTGCCGCTGTAAGGCCAATATGTGCTGCCAAAGCCCGAAACGGGGCGCTGGCTGCAATATTCAAGCTCAAATTTGGCTCCATAAAGCGCGGGTTATTCGCTAAAAAGGGCGTGGCTTGTGCTGTTTGCAGCTCATGTGGCTTGTCAGTCAACAAACTACGACCCACCGGCGAGAAGGCAACAAATGTTGTCTCCAGATCCGCACAGGTTTGGATCATACCCAACTCAGGGGTTCGGGTCGACAATGAATATTCAGACTGGACCGCAGCCACCGGATGCACTGCATGGGCCGCGCGCAGCGAGCTTGGCGATATCTCTGAGTAGCCAAACCCTGCAATTTTTCCCGAGGTAACAAAGCCCGCAAGCGTATAGGTCAGCTCTTCAATCGGGACATGTGGATCACGGCGGTGAATATAGTAGAGATCAATCTGTTCAACACCCATACGCGCCAAACTGGCATCCAGCTGACCTTCAAGATAGGCTGCTTCATTGTTGAATCGGCGGCTTGGATCACTGTGGTCCGTAATGCCGCCCTTGCTTGCAATATGGAAAAACGCCTCCGCTTCGGGATTTTCTGCGAGATACGCACCAATATGGGCTTCCGAGCCGCCTTTACCGTAAATATTAGCGGTGTCGATATGGGTCACGCCCAAATCACGGGCTGCGTCCAAAATTGCAAAGACTTCATCACGGCTCACCGCACCGTAGAAATTCGAAAAGGACATCGCGCCGATTCCCATCCGCGAAACCTCTATCCCGATATGCGGAAAATTACGTTTTTTCATGAGTTTATTCCTTCTTGAACGACAGAGATTGCAGCTGCAATCGCTACATCAATAGCCAGATTGGATGTATCAATCACCACCGCATCCACGGCAGCAATCATCGGCGCTTCGGCGCGCTCAGTGTCCCGGGTATCGCGAGCCATCACAGCAGCGAGCACCTGAACAAAGTCGATTTGAGTGCCGTTAGACACCAGCTCTTGATGTCGACGCCGCGCGCGCACTTCAGCACTTGCGGTCACAAAAAGCTTCACCTCGGCCTCAGGACAAATTACTGTGCCAATGTCTCGTCCATCCAAAACAGCACCACCCTCACGGCGCGCAAAGGCATGTTGAAAGGACAGTAATTCTGCGCGCACCTCAGCGATAATAGCCACCTGAGATGCAGCCTGAGCCACCTCAGGGCTGCGCAGATTTAAGACGTCAAGGTCTTCAGGCCGCAGGGATTGCGCGGCTAGCAATGGGTCAACACCCTGCAGCATTTGTGCGCCAACAGCACGGTACAGAAGCCCTGTGTCCAAATGCTCCATACCAAAATGTGCAGCGACAGCCTTGCTGATCGTGCCTTTGCCTGCGGCGGCGGGTCC
>CAWVZA010000231.1:0-2238 GCA_963934545.1 uncultured Sulfitobacter sp. | reverse complement strand
CGCGCAACCGCTTCATGCGGGTGAGAGCATAACGAAGGGCATTGGCCAGGGGCGTCTTGCCTGACAGCTTGGGCAGTTCGCTTTGCAGCCAGCTTTCCAGATCATCAAGAATGGGCGTTGCTTTTGCTTGCCTGAGTTTGACGCGCCGTTCTGGTGGTAATCCGCGCACCTCTTTCTCGACACCATAAAGCTGGGCGATGCGCTTGATGGCTTGTTCCGCCACATGCGACCCTTGGGATTTGAACACGTCCACGAACTTGCGCCTGACATGCGCCATGCAGGCCACTTCTTTGATTTTGCCCGAACGGTACAGCTCTTCGAACCCCGCATAGTCATCTGCATGCATCCAACCCTGATAATCCTTGAGGTGTTCGCTGGGGCGTATGCCTTTGCAGTCTGGTGTGAACTGATACCATGCCGCTGGTGGCGCATCGCTGCCCCATGGGCGTTCATCCCTATCATAGGCCCAGAAGCGCGTTGTCTTGGTTTTGCCGTTGCCAGATGCCAACATCTTAACTGGGGTGTCATCCGCGAAGATGGCTTGGCCGGACAGGACGTGACGCTTGATGGCCTCGGCCAGCGGTTCCAACAATGCGGCAGATTTGCCAACCCATCCGGCCAGTGTGGAGCGATCTATATCCAAATCCTCGCGGGCAAAGATCTGCGCTTGGCGGTACAGAGGTAAGTGATCTGCGTATTTGTTGACCAATACATGCGCCAAGAACCCCGGCCCCGAAATACCCTTCTCAATCGGGCGCGACGGCATTGGCGCTTGGCTGATGCATTCACAATCTTTGCAGGCCATGCGGGGACGGATGATCTGGTTCACGACAAAACGACCCGGGACATACTCCAGTTCTTCTGTCGTATTGCGGCCCAACTCGCGCAATGCACCGCCACAGCCTGTGCAGGCGTCACCAGCAGATAACATCTGTTCGACACGCGGCAGATGCTCTGGCTTGGGTTTGCGCTTGGGTTTGGTCTTTGCGTCCTCGTTAACTTGCTTTGGCGGCGCGATAGGTGAGGCGGCTGCATCGGCCACCTCTTCATCCTCAAGGCGCAATTGTGGCTGATTAAGACCCTCGGCTTTTGATCCAAAGCGGTGGATATTTTGACCCGCAACCTGATGACGCAACTTCTGGATCAGCATGTCGCGGCTCTTCAGCTCCGCCAGTAATACAACGGTAAACGCGCGCAACTCAGCCGGTTCAGAGGGGATGATATCAGGCGTACTGGACATAAGTTCATATACCCGATGTGGCAAATGTAGTGAATCCCAGAAGCGTAAAAAGCCCTAGAATTATGAGCTTATCCAACCTTCAATGGTCGCCATATCTTCTGTGGCATGCGCCAGTCGATCCCCTCCAAGAGCATCGACAATTGCGCGGGGCTGAGGCTGATCTTGCCATCCTTAGCAGCAGGCCAGACGAAGCGGCCTTTCTCAAGTCGCTTACTAAACAGGCACGCACCTTGGCTGTCCCACCAAATGATCTTCAGCAAGTCACCACGACGGCCATGGAACACAAACAGATGGCCAGAATACGGGTCTTCTGCCAGAACCGATGACGCCTGCGATGCCAGTGTATTAAATCCGCGCCGCATGTCCGTCACGCCAGCCGCAAGCCAAACCCGCGTATTGCTTGGCACAGGGATCATACGTTCAATCCTTCAACTAAGCTGACCACAGCGCACAATGCTGTTGGCCCCTCGATCAAAACCCGTCGGCCATAAGAAAGGGTAAGGTCAACGCGGGTGGCGCGCAGCGGTGTTTGGGCAGCGTTCGTCAGAACAACGGGAGCGGTCGTGTCAGAGACCACCTCGGCATCTTCAATCTCAACGCGCAAAAAACCGTCCACCGCTGGAATATCAGCCCCGTCATTGGCCGCCCCAGCAAAACGAGGATCACGCAACCATTTATGGATGAGGTTTGCATTCACCGCATAACGCCGTGCCACCTGCGCGACCGACGCACCCTCAACACGCGTTTGACCGCAAATCTCGCGCTTCTCGTCATCCGACCAAAAACGCTTCTTTCCTGTGCTCATAGAGTGACCCTAAGTGTCTACTATCGATAGTGGACACTTAGAGAATCAAAAAAACAAACCGTCAGAGCGAGTTTACCAAACGCTTACACTGTGCCCGCTATCGGTCGCTTTGCACCAATCCGGATCCGTCCTGGCGCAGTGACAGGTCTCGACCGTGATCTACTTGTTTCACCGCAACATCGGATGTTGTTTC
>CAWVZA010000230.1:0-2274 GCA_963934545.1 uncultured Sulfitobacter sp. | reverse complement strand
TCATTGTCGAAGTGGCCGATGTTGCCAACAATCGCCATGTCCTTCATCTCGCGCATGTGCTCAATGCGGATCACGTCTTTGTTGCCTGTCGTGGTAATGAAGATATCGGCAGTGCTTACAACATCTTCCAGCAGCACAACTTCAAAACCATCCATTGCCGCTTGAAGCGCGCAAATAGGATCGACTTCGGTCACCTTCACGCGTGCACCAGCACCCGCAAGTGAAGCAGCAGACCCCTTGCCCACATCGCCATAACCCATAACAACGGCGACTTTGCCCGCCATCATCGTGTCAGTTGCACGGCGAATACCGTCGACGAGTGATTCTTTGCAGCCGTACTTATTGTCGAACTTCGATTTGGTCACTGAGTCGTTCACGTTGATCGCAGGGAATGGAAGCTGGTCGTTTTTGAAAAGCTCATACAAGCGGTGAACGCCAGTTGTTGTCTCTTCTGAAACACCAACGATCTGGTCGCGCATTTTTGTGAACCAGCCAGGAGAGGCGGCCATACGCTTTTTGATCTGCGCAAATACTGCAATCTCTTCCTCAGAGGTCGGCACATCGAGCAATTCGGTTTCGCCATTCTCAACCCGCGCGCCCATCAAGATATAAAGCGTCGCATCGCCACCATCATCAAGGATCAGGTTCGGGCCTTCCGGGAACATGAAGGATTTGTCGAGGTAGTCCCAATGCTCTTCCAGTGACTGACCCTTAATCGCAAACACCGGTGTCCCACCTGCTGCAATTGCCGCGGCTGCGTGATCTTGCGTTGAGAAGATGTTGCAAGACGCCCAGCGCACATCGGCACCAAGGAATACGAGTGTCTCGATCAAGACAGCCGTTTGAATCGTCATGTGCAAGGAACCCACGATACGCGCGCCTTTGAGCGGCTGCGCCTCACCATACTCGGTCCGCAATGCCATCAAGCCTGGCATCTCTGTCTCTGCAATATCAAGCTCCTTGCGGCCGAAATCGGCAAGGTTTATGTCTTTTACGATATAGTCATTGGCCATCGCGGCGCTCCTTCATATCTGTTGGAGCGCGCATACCATTGCCCAAGCAGTTTCGCAATCAAAGCAGTCGCTGTAGTCGTAATTATGTTCAGCCATCGGTGCGGGCTTGGATAGAGGCGTGTACCTCTTCTGCATCCATCCCATCAGTCCAATTTCTTCCCTATGCTTCAACCCATGCTTTCCCATCCGATGTGGTCCGAACCAAAGTCCACGATCCAGTTGCATCAGAAACCCACAAACGCGTGTCGTCCTCTAACGGGCCCGAAACAGGTGTTTCTCCATACCAGTCAATAAGCGACGACTGCATTTCAGACGCGCTCATGCAGACATTCTGAGCGGCAACGGAAGTTGTCATCAATACGGCGGCGGTGATTGCTGTTAATGCGGTTTTCATCTTAATCTCCTTGTTGCAGTGTCAACGATGGTACAGATGAAACGTTCCTAAAAAATTTATTGGAACAAAATACGAAGTTGCGAAACAGGGGGTGGATATGGCACAACAACCACGCGCATGGCAGCGTATGCTGTCGGGACGCAGGCTTGATCTGTTGGACCCTACCCCTGTGGATATCGAGATTGAAGATATCGCGCATGGTCTTGCGTTTGTGGCGCGCTGGAACGGTCAGACCTACGGGGATTTTGCGTACTCTGTCGCCGAACATTCGCTGCTTGTTGAGACGATCTTTGGCCGCATCGTATCGAATGCACCAGCTAAATGGCGCCTCGCCGCTCTGCTTCACGACGCGCCAGAATACGTGATTGGAGACATGATCTCCCCTGTGAAAGCTGCCGTTGGTCCAGGCTACGGCGCCCTTGATGAGCGACTGGAGGCGGCGGTTCATATTCGGTTTGGCTTGCCTGCAAAGGTTCCTGCGACGGTTAAAAAACAAATCAAAAAAGCAGATCGCGTGAGCGCATGGATGGAAGCCATCCAAATTGCGGGGTTCGACGTTGTCGAGGCCGATAAATTCTTTGGAAAGCCCGATCCAAAATTGATGGAAGGACTTGAGATCACACTTCGCCCCCCCGTTGAGGTGCGCGCGGATTTCACCGCACGCCATGAGCAGCTTTTGAAGCAATTGCCATGATTAATGTCCGCCCTGCGATGCGCCTTGATGCAGATTCAATGGCGCGCCTGCTTAACGAGATCATCAAAGTTGGAGGGACAACCGCATTGGTACGCCCTGTTAAGGGCGACGACATCGCAGATTGGATGGCTTCTTCTTCAGATCGTGCCGCTTGGAATGTCGCCCTTGATAAG
>CAWVZA010000229.1:0-2280 GCA_963934545.1 uncultured Sulfitobacter sp. | reverse complement strand
CGAGCTGACCGATGCGCTATATTTCGACCCGTGGCACTGCGCCGATATTGAGCTTTGAAGAAGCGATGCTGACGGGGCTGGCCCGTGATGGTGGCCTCTATGTGCCTGAGAGCATTCCGCAGCTGAGCCCTGATTACATCGCCGCAATGGCAGGCCAGTCATATGAGCAGGTGGCTTACACCGTCATGCGCCCCTTTATTGGCGATACCTTCACTGACGATGAATTCCGCGATTTGATTGCAAAAGCCTATGCCGGTTTTGGTCATGAGAGCCGCGCACCGCTTAAGGAACTTGCACCGAACCACTTCCTGCTGGAGCTGTTTCACGGTCCGACACTGGCGTTCAAAGATTTCGCCATGCAGTTGATCGGGCAGATGTTCCAGCTTGCGTTAGGGCGCAAGGGAGAGCGGGTGACGATTGTTGGTGCCACTTCGGGAGATACGGGATCAGCTGCGATTGAGGCGTTCCGTGGGTTGGAGAATGTGGACGTTGTGATCCTCTATCCCCAGGGTCGTGTGTCTGAGGTGCAGCGCCGCCAGATGACGACCCCGTCCGAGAGCAACGTGCATGCGCTGGCCGTGGACGGCGATTTCGACGATTGCCAAGCGCGCCTCAAGGATATGTTCAACGATTTTGAATTCCGTGACGGGGTCAAGTTGGCAGGGGTGAACTCGATCAACTGGGGCCGCGTGCTGGCGCAGGTCGTTTATTACTTCTCCTCCGCTGTCAGTCTTGGTGCGCCAGAGCGGAAGGTGAGCTTTACCGTGCCGACAGGTAACTTTGGCGACATCTTTGCAGGATACATCGCCAAGAAGATGGGCCTGCCGATTGATAAGCTCATCGTCGCGACCAACCAGAACGATATTTTACACCGTTGCTTGAGTGGGCAGGGCTATCACAAGGACACGGTGCATCCTTCGATTAGCCCCTCGATGGATATTCAGGTTTCTTCCAACTTCGAGCGCGCATTGTTCGACGCCTATGATCGTGATGGCAGTGCAGTGGCGCAGTTGATGACAGAGCTGGGGCAGGGCGGGTTTGACGTGTCCCAAGGGGCCGCTCAAACTCTGTCAGAGCATTACATCTCTGGTTGTGCTTCTGAGGAGGAGACGTCAAAGACCATCACTGACACGCTTGCGCATAGTGCCGAGTTGCTGTGTCCGCACTCCGCCATTGGTGTAAAAGTAGCGAATGAATTGCGTGACCCGAAAACGCCCATGGTTACGCTGGCCACAGCGCATCCTGCGAAATTCCCCGATGCAGTGGAGGCAGCGACAGGCATCCGCCCACCGTTGCCGCCGCGCATGGCCGATCTTTACGACCGCTCCGAGCGTTTGACCCGTGTGCCAAACGACCTCGAAGCGCTTAAAGCCCAAATTAAAGGACTGATTGCTCAGTGACCCTTCAAACGCACCGCCTTTCCAACGGTTTTCGCATCGTAACTGAACATATGCCGGGGCTTGCTTCTGCCTCTATCGGGGTCTGGGTGGGAGCTGGTGGCCGCCACGAGACACCTGCGCAAAACGGCATCGCGCATTTCCTAGAGCATATGGCGTTTAAGGGGACCAAGACGCGCACCGCCCTGCAAATTGCCGAGGCCATTGAGGATGTAGGCGGCTATATTAACGCGTATACTTCACGCGAAGTGACCGCCTATTACGTGCGCGTGCTCGAAAATGATGTGCCGCTCGGCCTTGAGGTGATTGCCGATATCCTGCGCAATCCCGTGATGGACGATGCGGAAATCGAGGTGGAGCGCGGCGTGATCTTGCAAGAGATTGGTCAAGCGTTGGACACCCCCGACGATGTGATTTTTGACTGGCTGCAAGAGCAAGCCTATCCCGATCAAGCGATGGGTCGCACGATCCTTGGACCGGCTGAGCGTGTGTCGAACTTCAACCGTACTGACCTTAACGGCTTTATTGACCAGCATTACGGGCCAGAGCAGATGATCCTCTCGGCGGCGGGTGCAGTTGATCATGATGCACTGGTAGCTATGGCCGAAAAGCTGTTTGGCGATATGGCACCCAAGCCTTTGGTGCGTGCGACACCTGCAGTATTTTCTGGTGGCGAGCACCGTCAGGTCAAAGAGCTTGAACAGGCGCATTTTGCGCTCGCGTTCGAGAGCCCTGGCTACCGTGCCGATGATATCTACGTCGCGCAGATTTATGCCTCTGCCCTTGGCGGCGGCATGTCGAGCCGCCTGTTCCAAGAAGTGCGCGAGAACCGTGGCCTGTGCTATACTATCTTCGCCCAAGCGGGGGCTTACGCCGATACCGG
>CAWVZA010000228.1:0-2316 GCA_963934545.1 uncultured Sulfitobacter sp. | reverse complement strand
GGCCAAACATGACGGCGTGATCAACTATACTATTGGTCAGCGGCGCGGACTTGGCATTGGCGGTTTGGCAGAGCCACTTTATGTGGTGCGCCTTGATGCAGATCAAAAGCAAGTTGTGGTTGGACCCAAAGCGATGCTGGCGACCCGCACCGTGCCGATAAAAGAAGTGAACTGGCTAGGTGACGAGGCATTCACCTCACGCACAGAATTGCCCGTCGCAGTGCGCGTGCGCTCAACCCGCCCGCCAGTCGATGCAATCCTGCGCCCGCTGACAGCGACCACTGGCGAAGTTGAACTACTGGTTGCAGAAGAAGGCGTAAGCCCAGGTCAAGCTTGTGTTTTCTACGATCCTGATAGCAGCCGCATCTTTGGCGGTGGCTGGATCCACCGCGGCTGATTACGCCTGAGCAAGCCCGTCGAGAACTGCCTCAGCGGCCCTCAAACCGGGCGCTTGGCCGCCTCTGCCCAAACGCTCCATTGTGAGGGCCATTGCAGCGCGTTGGCTGTTTGGAGATGCGATCACATCTTCGAGCCCCTTGGCGATGGCCTGCGCGGTGCACGCCTTACCGATAACCTCGGGCACGACCCTCGTGTCTGACACCAGATTGACCAGTGTTACCGTATCCACCAGCATCATCCTGCTGATGATAAAGCGGCTGAGCGGGCTCATATCATAGGCGATTACCATCGGCGTCATCGAGGCGGCCAATTCCAACGAGACAGTGCCAGACGCGGCCAAGGCAACATCTGCGGCCGCAAAGGCGCTCTGTTTCTGTGCCATCGCCTGTGCACAATCACCCTCTCTGGGATCCAGAACCATTGTATCTGGCCAATTTGCCGTCAACTCCAACACCGCCTGCGCCACAGGTGCTGCGGCAGGCACAACTGTTTGCATCGTCGGGTTTTTTTGCTTCAAAAGACGCACCGCTTCCCCAAATCGATCACCCAACCGCGCAACTTCACCGAGCCGCGATCCGGGCAAGACCATCAACAGTGGCCTTGCCCCCAGATCATAGACTTCACGAAACTGGTCCGCATCCGCCTGCGTCGCCACAGGCTCCGCCACCACGGGATGGCCTACAAAATCACAGCGCATGCCAGCGGCCTGCATCAACGGAGGCTCAAACGGGAAAAGAGCGAGCACATGATCAACATGCCGCGCCATCTTGGCTGCGCGCCCTGCCCGCCATGCCCAAACCGTGGGTGCTACATAGTGCACCGTGCGGATATCACTCCCCGCCTTGACCAGCTTGGCGACACGGAGCGAAAAATCGGGGCTGTCAATTGTGATAAGGACGTCGGGTCGCATGGCAATCACTGCTTGCGCTGTCTCAACAATGCGGCGCTTGAGGTGGCGGTACTTCGGCAGCACTTCAGCCAAGCCCATCACACTCAACTCATCCATATCAAAGCGACTTTGCAGCCCTTGCGCTTGCATCTGAACGCCACCGATACCCTCGAACGTCACATCAGGGCGCAAGTCCTTGAGCCCCGCCATCAAAGCACCGCCAAGCTTATCCCCCGAAGGCTCCCCCGCGAGGATAAAGACCCGCAGCGGTGTCATTCGCCCGTGCGTGCCCAGAAAACCAGCCGATGCGCATCTGCAATGGCGGTACACTCGGCAGCGTGGAGCACCAGAACATCACCTGCATCAATGATGACAGCACGCAGCCCTGCCTGTGCCGCCGCCTCAAACGTGGCAGGACCAATCGTCGGCAGATCAACTTTGCGGCTTTGGCCCTGCTTGGGACCTTTGAAAAGTATCCCACCCTCGGCTTTTCGCAATTCAGAGATCATCGCGTCGGTGCCACTGGACTGCTCCATCGCGAGCACTTTTCCATGCAAAACGACACAGGCTTGCCCCTGATCCTTTGGAGACATATCGCGGATTTTTGCAGCCCCTACATTCGCATCATCGCGCAGCTTTTTGTCAGGCCAATGGAAGCCGTAAACGCCACCTTTTGCCAGTAGGTCAGGCGCCACTTCGTGAGCGCCTAAAACCTCGAAACCCGTTTTCTCAAACAGATCAACCACGACACGCAGTGCGCCATCGTCGCCCTGCTGTAAGGCCCGCATGAACATTGGCACCAGCGGTGCAGTTTCTGCACCAAGCTTTGCAGGATCGAACGCAGGACGGTCAAGCCCACCCGCAAAGCAGACCTGCGTCACCCCGCGCGCACCAAGCTCGAGGAGCAGCGTTCCGAGCGTTTCCAAGCGGAACGTTATATCCGCACTGACGCCACTCAGCTCGATCCCCTCATAACCACAGACCAGCGGCGGCAACTCAACCGCAGCAGCAACAAGCGCGGGCAGATC
>CAWVZA010000227.1:0-2366 GCA_963934545.1 uncultured Sulfitobacter sp. | reverse complement strand
TCTGGCATCTATACGGTCTTACGTGAGCGCAAACACCGCCTCAAACCCCTCACAGTGCCTTCCAAACCCTGAGCAGCAGTTATAAGACGGGCGCAAATCAACCGAATTCCTGAAGGATAAGCGCCATGAGCACAATCATCGACATCCACGCCCGTGAAATTCTCGACAGCCGTGGCAACCCCACTGTCGAAGTCGATGTAACGCTCGAGGACGGTACAATGGGCCGCGCCGCAGTCCCATCCGGCGCCTCCACTGGTGCGCATGAAGCCGTTGAGAAACGCGATGGCGACAAAAGCCGCTACTTCGGAAAAGGCGTGCTGGACGCTTGCGCGGCTGTAAACGGTGAGATCGCAGAAGCACTGGTCGGCCTTGACGCGACCAAGCAGGTCGACCTTGACGAAGCGATGATTGAACTCGATGGCACCGCCAATAAATCCCGCCTCGGTGCAAACGCGATCCTCGGCGTATCACTTGCCTCTGCAAAGGCCGCTGCCGACTTTTGTACACAGCCGCTCTACCGCTACGTTGGCGGCACTTCCGCCCGTGTCCTGCCTGTGCCTATGATGAACATCATCAACGGTGGGGAGCACGCAGATAACCCCATCGACATCCAAGAATTCATGATCATGCCTGTCGCCGCCGAGAATATCCGCGACGCGATCCGCATGGGCGCCGAAGTTTTCCACACTCTTAAAGGAGAGCTGTCAGCCGCAGGCCTCGCCACAGGTGTCGGCGACGAGGGTGGTTTTGCCCCCAACATCGGCTCCACGCGTGACGCACTTGATTTCATTATGAAATCAATCAAAAAAGCAGGTTATAAACCAGGTGAGGAAATGTATCTCGCGCTCGATTGCGCTGCGTCAGAGTACTACAAGGACGGGCAGTATGTTCTTGCTGGAGAGGGAAAAACTCTCACATCTGAGGAAAATGCCACATACCTCCAAGCGCTGGTAAGTGATTACCCCATCATCAGCATCGAAGACGGCATGCATGAGGATGACTGGGACGGTTGGATCGCGCTGAACCAAGCGATTGGCGATACAGTACAGTTGGTCGGTGACGATTTGTTTGTCACAAACCCTGCCCGTCTGGCCGAAGGTATCAAGCGCCAAGCCGCAAACTCGATGCTGGTAAAGGTCAACCAAATCGGCACCTTGACCGAAACTCTTCAAGCTGTAGACATGGCCCACCGTGCAGGGTTTACGAATGTGATGTCCCACCGCTCAGGCGAGACTGAGGATGCTACCATCGCCGACCTCGCCGTGGCCATCAACTGCGGTCAGATCAAAACCGGCTCGCTCGCCCGCTCCGACCGGCTCGCGAAATATAACCAGTTGATCCGCATCGAAGAAGCACTGGGCGAAAGCGCGAAATACGCGGGCCGCAGCATCCTGAAGTGAGCGATGACACCACCCTCTCTTCGGGCGATCTTTTGTCGCCCGAATGTCTGCGCATCGCACCCGCTACCAGCGCCGAAGATATCGCCGCCGTGCAACAGCTGTGCTGGGACTACCGCAGCCACCTCGCATCTGTATCGCCCGTCGAGGCAAAACTGACCGAAACATTCTACCCCATCCCTAAATACAACGCGCTGATGGCCACACTCGAGACAGAGCACAGTCGCCCCAAAGGCATAATGCTATTGGCAAAACTGAACGGAGCGCCAGCAGGCTGCGCTATGAGCCATGCCCTTGGCCCCCTATCCTCCGAGATCAAACGCCTCTTTGTAGCGCCCTGCGCACGCGGCCATGGCATCGCTCGAAAGCTGGTCGAGGGTTTGATGGAACAGGCGCACAACGATGGCTTCACGCGGGTTCTACTCGATACTTCGCTTAATCTTGGCCCTGCCCGTGCGCTGTATGCATCCATGGGCTTTTCTGAGCGTGGACCCTATCAGGACATCCCCGCAGAGGCCCTGCCTCATCTTGTCTTTTTCGAGGCCGCCCTAAAGCCCTCACCCCAAAACATTGGAGATTGACCATGAACCGCAAACGCACGATCGCTCTCGCAGGCATTGCCCTTCTGGGCGGCTTGGCTTTGATTGAGAACGCCACTCGCAGCGTCGAAGTGGTCCCCGCCAATGTGATCTCCGTCACACCGCTTGTGACCGATATTGGCCCTGACCAATTCGAAGTGATCTTTGAGCTGTCGGACCACAACGCCTATACTGCCGATCCAGTTGACGTGCGCCCGTTGCTTGGCGCAGGAGACCCCGTTTGCGTTCGGATGCACACACACAGCTGGGCAAAACGAAATATCAGATCACAACCGGTGCAGACTGTTGAAAAGGGGCAATCACCCCCCTACGCGTGCCAGACTAAACATGTCTTGCGCGCCAGCGCTCCTTTGGATCACGGCACGCTCAC
>CAWVZA010000226.1:0-2372 GCA_963934545.1 uncultured Sulfitobacter sp. | reverse complement strand
CACAGCTGCGCTCAGCTTTTTGAGTTTTGTATTCATAGTGTCGTCTCCCAGTTGGAATCACACGTCTTTTGCGCGCGCTCTTTTTGAATGGTGCATAAGGGTTGCGCATTTGGGGGCAGGTCGCAAGGGCTATTACCCTGCGTCCCACCCCTTGACACTACATATGATCGCGCGGAATTGCGTCGCTGTGTTCGCGGGTGTAGATCAGTTTGTCATTCTCCCACGCTTCTATTTTCGCGGTGAGGTAGAATTTTGTAGCGTCCGAGTGCATGGAGCACCTCGTGCGGGTGCGCAGGTGGACGTCGTCGCGCTCAATCTCGTCCACCCAATCGCATGAGCCCCTTGCCGACAGGGGATCATCAGGGTGGATGTTCCACCGCTCCCGCGCAACAGAGCCTGAAATTAGTCCATGCTCGGCGTCGCGAATTTTGCCGAAGTCGTCCTCGATCACAAGGCTGTGGATGCCTGTGGTCATATCGGTTTCCTGACGGCGGATGTGGTTTTCGGCGCGGATTGTGACGGTTTCCCAAGGTTCTGCTGCTTCGGGCGGCAAGAATGTGACTTCATCGCCGCCTGCGGTGGGTCTTTGGGGTAGAGCGATGCTGCCTTGGGTTAGGGTGATTTGGGCCGCTTGGGGTGAGGGCCAAATGAGTGGCCAGTAGGCAGTAGATATAGAGACGCGGATTTGGTGACCTGCAGGGACGCGGTAGGCGATATGATCAAGATCGAGAGTGATTTCTTCGACCTTGTCTGGTGCCATCGCTTGGGGGTTGGCCGCACTGTTGCGGTGGGTCAGGTTCAATACAGCATAGGTGATGCGCGTTGCCGCCCCGTCAGGGTGGATATGGTTGAGGCGAACGGCAATCTGGCCTTGGGGTTGGTCACATTTAAGTGTCACGGTAAGGCGGGGTGCGCCTACGAGATCCATATCAGTGTCGAGTGTTGCGGACGTGAAAGTCGCCGATAACGCATCATCACTGCGCTGGTCCCCTGCCATTTCGGGGCCAAGCCAGATTGCACAATATTCCCCCGCCGCTGCGCCGCAATGGGCAGGGGAAGCTATGGGGGTTTCTACAGTCTGAGGCGCGGCTTCGAGTGTGCCGCTGTCGGTGAAGTGGAGCGTTTGCACGGGCAGATGGGTGGTTGCACCGCGGTCCTCAGCGATCCAGCGGCCCGGGCGTTCGGTGTACCATGCAGCGGGACGCAGACCGTCCATCAGATACGCGCGGTAGTCAGGATCTACCTCAACACCAGTCTCGATACCCTTGAGCCAATGGTCCCACCAGCGCAGCGCTTCTTGGAGGAAGCCGATGCGCGGCTCTGGTACGGCAAAGTGCGGGTATTTGTGGACCCACGGGCCGACGATGCCTTTTGCGCCGTCCAGTGCCTCGACGAGTTGCGGAACGGCATTCTTGTAGGCGTCGCCCCACCCACCGATGGCGAGCACTTTGGCCTTAATCTTTGAGTAGTCTTCGCAGACTGAGCCGTGCTCCCAGTAGGCATCGCGGCGTTGGTGGCGCAGCCAGACGGATGGAAGGAACGGCTCGTTCTCTAAGCGCTCCAGCCACATCTCACGCCAATTCTCGCGCAGCGCGGGGTCGGGCGCGCGGGATGAATAGCTGAGCATAGTAGCGCCCCAGCCCAAGTTTTCGTTCAAAAGGCAACCGCCTTTATAATGTATGTCATCGGCAAAGCGGTCGACGGTAGAGCAGAGTGTAATGACTGCTTTGAGCGCCTCGGGGGCGAGGCTTGCCACTTGTAGAGAGTTGAAGCCACCCCAGCTGATCCCCATCATGCCGACATGTCCGTTGCACCACGGCTGGCTTGCGGCCCATTTGATGACTTCCACCGCATCAGCAAGCTCTTGAGCGGTGTATTCGTCCTCCATCAACCCTTCGCTGTCCCCATTGCCGCGCATATCGACCCGCGCACAGGCATAGCCGCGCGCGGCGAAATAGGGATGTGTCAGCGCATCGCGCGCGCAAGTGCCATCGCGTTTGCGGTAGGGAAGGAATTCAAGGATCAGCGGAACAGGATCGCTTTGTGCATCGTCAGGTCGCCAAAGGCGGGCAGAAAGGCGTGTTCCGTCGGTTAAAATAACTGGATGATCGGGATCTTCCGAAACTGTACGTAATATAGTGTCATTTTTCATCATTCTGTCAGCGTCTGTTTCAGCGCCGGATAAGTCAACGGCATAGTGTTTGTGGCAAAACTAAGGCACAGGATGGACCTGTGAGCTTACCTCATCAGGTTTTGCGTCAATCAGCGTCCAGATATGGGTCATTTGTGGCTTCAGGCCCCCATATATGGCGTTAGGGGGGCTTTGTTGCACAAATCTTCCTTCGGCTGGACTACCCCTTACCCCAGACGGA
>CAWVZA010000225.1:0-2428 GCA_963934545.1 uncultured Sulfitobacter sp. | reverse complement strand
GGCGGGGTTGAGCCAAACTGCTGCGTCTTGGTTCGCTTTGACCACGTCTTCGCCTAGGCCAACCATCATCGCTTGAAAGCTCGCTGCTGCATCGGCGTCAGAGACGTTGGACGCGATGGTGAAGCCGTCCCACCACAGGGTAGTCGCTGGTGTGGCACCACCGCCAAGTGTGGGGGCTGCTGCCAGAACGGTCGCGCTTACGACCTCCTCGGAGGAGCCTTCGTTGTCCAGAACTGCGGCGCCACGTGAGCCCCACATGACTGACAGCGCCGTGTCGCCTGCTTCCCAAAGCGCTTGGGTCGCGTTGGAATCGAAGGTGAGGAAGTCGGGGTTGGAGTATTCTGTGAGGCTTTTGAGTATGTTGAGGGCTGCAACGCCGTTCTCATTCTCGATTGTCGGCACGGCACTGCCTGCCTCGAACAACTCACCGCCGGTACCCATGTACATGTTTATGAATTCTTCGGCGAGGTTCCAGCCAGCACCTGTGTTGAGCGCTACGGGATGCTCCATGATGCCAGCAGCGCGGATGGCATCGGCCGCTGCGACGACTTCTTCGTAGGTTGTCGGTACAGCAACACCTGCTTTTTCCAGCACATCTGAGCGGTAAAAGAGGTGCTGCGCGTTTGCCATAAAGGCGACGGCCACGACTTTGCCGTCAACTGTCACTTTGTTTACGTTGGGCAGATCAGGCGCGTATTGGGCGATCAGATCATCAAGGGGACGGACAAGCCCGTCATTGAGCAAAGCCACGATGGAAGAGTTCGCAACGACAGCGACGCTATACTCTGCAGGGTTGCCGCTCATGCCTGGTGCGTTGAGCGTCTGATGCTCTTTGGTCATGTTTGCAGTAACGGTGAGGCCGTCTCCTGCGCATGCTTTTGCCGCGTCTGTGATGGCGTGGATTGCAGGAAAGTCATTGGCGATGATCGACACATTGCCTGCGCCGATGCCGCAGCCTGCTATTGCTGTGGTGCCTGAAAGAACGGCGAATGCCGTACCCAGAGCTGCTGTTTGAAACATGTTCATAAAGTTCTATCCCTATCTTATCGGCGCTACTGCCGCAAAGGGCGTGGGCCGTTGATTATAGTTGCCAACAACGGTTGACGGTGTGGTTTGAAGAATCAGGTGTCGCCTGCATACGTGTGCAATTAAGTTCGCAAATAGGACCAGTAAGCAAGTCTTTTTTGACCTATTTCCTTATATGTCTTGGTATATAAAAAAGAGTTGCATCATGAAAAAAATGCTGCATTAATTGTGTGCAAACGTATGCAAGGAGCCGTGCAATGGCGGAAGTCCAACTCCGTAATATTTCAAAGAAATGGGGTGATTTTGTCGGTGTCGCTGATTTTGACCTTACCATTGCTGATCGTGAGTTTTTGGTTTTGCTGGGGCCGTCGGGCTGTGGCAAGACGACGACGATGCGGATGATTGCGGGGCTTGAGGAGGCGTCCGGCGGGGACATCCTGATCGATGGCAAGCGCGTGAACGAGCTTGATCCAAAGGACCGCGATGTGGCGATGGTTTTTCAGAGCTACGCGCTTTATCCGAACATGAACGTGTATGAGAATATCCGCTTCCCGCTCAAAGTGCGTGGCATTCCGAAAGAGGAGCATGACGACCGCGTCCGCCGCGCCAGTGCAATGGTGGAACTGGATGAATTCCTGCACCGCCGCCCTGCAGAGTTGTCGGGCGGCCAGCGTCAGCGAGTGGCCTTGGCCCGTGCGATTGTGCGTGAGCCGAATGTGTTTTTGATGGATGAGCCGCTGTCTAATCTGGATGCAAAGCTGCGCGTTTCCACCCGTGCGCAGATCAAGAACCTTAGTCATGAACTCAAAGTCACCACCATCTACGTGACCCACGACCAGATTGAGGCGATGACCCTCGCCGACCGTGTCGTGGTAATGAACAAGGGCGTGGTGCGGCAGGTTGGCACGCCTACGGAAATCTATGACCGTCCGGCGAATGCGTTTGTCGCGAGCTTTATCGGCAGTCCAGCAATGAACCTTGTGAAGGGTACGCTCAAAGGGGGTGTGTTCACCGCTGACAAAATTGAAGTGAGGGGGCTGAATGGACCTGATGGGTCCGCCACTTTGGGCTTTCGAGCAGAGGATGCACAGACGGCTGATAGGGGCGAGGTCTGCGCGCCGATCTATTCGCTCGAGTTGTTGGGTGATGCCACAATGGTCACCGTCAAATCCGGCGACGCATTGGTGTCAGTCAAAGGGCACAAGGATTTCCGCGCCGAGATTGGCGCGTCTTTCACAGCCACAATTCCAAGCGAAATGTGCCACCTGTTCAGTACAGCGACAGGCGAACGAATTTAATTTCCAAGGTAGACGAATATGACAATTACACACCTGAAGTCCGGCAAGCCTGAATCCGAGCGTGCAGAAGATGATGCCGTTGTCCGCAGCACCGTGGAAGCGAC
>CAWVZA010000224.1:0-2438 GCA_963934545.1 uncultured Sulfitobacter sp. | reverse complement strand
GCCTACACACTTTCCAGGCGTGCGCCTTCGACCACTCGGCCACCGATCCGTTGAGTCGTCTTTAGCAAGGGATACGGCGTGAGTGCAAGAGGAAATGCGCGGTAAAGGTGGGAAACTGTTAACTGTCGAGATGGATGTAAATCCGGCGGTTCATCTTGCCCTTTTTCTCGATCTTTCCCAGACGCAATGCACCAATCTCTCCCGTGCGTGCAACATGCGTTCCACCACAAGGTTGCAGGTCGATCCAATCAGCGTCCTCACCGATCCGAACCAAACGTATGTCACCCATGCCCCGAGGGGGTTTGACAGCCATCGTCTTGACCAATTCGGGTGCTGCGTCCAGCTCGCCCTCAGTGATCCATCCATCGCTAACGCGGGCATCCTGCTCGACAAATGCATTTAGTGTATCTTCCAGCGCATCGCGATCATCGGGTGCATCAGGCATATTGAAGTCTAGCCTGCCATGGGTCGCCGAAATAGCGCCACCTGTTACACCAAACGGCACTACAACTGACAAAAGGTGAAGCGCTGTGTGAATACGCATGTGCTTGTGCCTACGGTCCCAATCAAGCTGCTGTACCACATGGCTGCCCACGGGCGGCAACGCGACAGGCTCGGACGGCACAAGGATGATTGCACCCGCTTCGCCTTTGACTGCGGTCGCCACGGCCATGCGCTTGCCGTCCCAAGCTAGCAACCCACTATCGCCAGGCTGCCCACCGCCAGTGGGGTAAAAGACGCTCTCATCTAGGATAACACCCCCTTCTTCGGTATGGCCGATCACACGAGATTGGGCCTCGCGCTGGTAGGGATCTGTCTGGAACAACATCTGGGTCACCGGTCACCGTCTCCTTTTGAGGCAACACCATGCTGCGTCCCCGTTTTTGCGGCAGCCTTGCGGCGTCGTGGCTTTGGAGCTGGTGCGGATTTCAGGGTTTCTGGATTGCGCAGCCAGAGGTCCTGTTGGGCAAATGGTATCTCGATCCCCTCGCGGACAAACCGTTCCGCAATGGCGTGATTTACATCACTCTTTACACCCATCATCCAGTTCACATCCCGCAGGAACATCCGGATTTCGAAATTCATAGACGACGCCCCGAACCCGATGAACAGGACACTCGGGGCCGGGTTGGCAAGTGCCATAGGCTGTGCTTCCGCAATCTCGCGTAAGATCTCTTCGACGCGTCTTGTATCTGTTCCGTACGCCACCCCCACAGGGATAATCACACGGCCCAGCGTATTTCCACGGGTGTAGTTCGTCACAGTTCCACTGACCAAATCAGCGTTGGGTACAATCACATCCGTTCGGTCAAACGTCTCGATCCGCGTGGAGCGTACGGATATGTCACGCACATAGCCCATTTGCCCACTGCTCACTTCGATCCAGTCACCTTCTGATATAGGCCGCTCGATCAAAAGGATAATCCCCGAGACAAAGTTGGATACGATGTTCTGGAGACCAAAGCCGATCCCCACAGACAAGGCACCTGCAACAATCGCAAGCGAGCTCAGGTCAATGCCCGCGCCCGTAATCGCAGCCAGCGCTGCAAGGAAAATACCAACGTAGCCAAGGCCGGACACAATCGCGTTCTGTCCGCCTTTGTCGATCTTGATCTTTGGCAGAACATTAGTTTTGAGCGCCCCCTGAGCCAGCCGTGTCGCGAGGTATCCAATGGTAAAGATAAGCGCAAAGGTGATGAAATCAGTTGGCGAAATTCGCGAGTCCCCAATGGCAAACCCACGCCGGAACGCAGCCCAAACCTCGGTCAAATCAGAGATCCTGACACCCCATGCAAGTGCCAACACCGGCAGCGCCAGCATCAGCAGTATCAGGCCAAAGAAGATAGGGAGCAACGCCTCACGCGCAGCAGTACCCTGCCCCGTAATCGCACCGTAGATATCTGCGCTGAACCGTTGCAGTGCCAAAACAAGGCCGAGGATGACCAAGGTCAATACTGTCGGGTTCAAGATGAACTCGAACGCGTTGTACATGCCAATGGCTTGCAACAGCGGCGCAGCAATCGCTACGAGAATGGTCAGCGATCCCAACATACGCACCAAACGACCCAAAGTGCTGGCGCGTGTAACTTCTACGTCTTCTTGCACCACAACTTCGCTGCCGAAATGCTTTAGAACGCGGCCGATGCGGAAAAGCGCGTAGGATATCAGGACAGTAAACGGAAAGCTGACAACCGTTTTCACAAGGCTCCCTGCCCCGTCCAATGTCACAATCCGCAAGACCAATGTATTGAGGATAATCATCAAGGTGATGCCGCTCACCAAAAAACGCATCTCGGCTTTGTCTTGAACATTCAATGCTATCAATGCGGCATCATCATCGCGGGCGAAAACTTGTTCAGCCACCCAACGAAAGCCGAGCATCAAACCACCCAGAACAGGTATGAGCTTCACCAACTCATTGCCGCGCGCACCCAGAT
>CAWVZA010000223.1:0-2480 GCA_963934545.1 uncultured Sulfitobacter sp. | reverse complement strand
CCTACGACGACGATGCGTCAGAGAATGCCATCGAAGTCTACATTGGCCGGTTGCGCAAACATCTTGAACCTTCTGATTTGAAAATCACTACGCTGCGTGGTCTTGGCTACCGGCTTGATCATGACACATAGCTTGCCCACGTCTGGTTCCCTTAGAAACCGCCTTGTTTTGACATTGATCGGAGGTGCGGTGATCCTTGCATTGTTGCTGTTCTTCGCGGTGCGTAACTATGCAACCCAAGTCGCACAACAGGGTCAAGACAACATACTTGGTGCGTCAGTCACCTCGATCCTGGACGCCGTAGCGATAAGGGATGGTCTTGTTGAAGTGGACATTCCATATGCTTCATTTTCAATGCTCAGCACCTCGTCTGACGATCGAATATTTTATGCGATTTATCAAGATGATGCATTTTTATCAGGCTACCGCGAACTGCCTTTGGCATCTCCAAAAAAGCGAGAGGTCAACTTTCGGACTGTTGAATACGATGGCGCAACTGTTCGATTGGTGACTGCCAGTCGCACACTGGTCGGAAGTGACCAGCGCATGCAAATTCGCGTGGCACTTGCACAAACCCAAGACGCATTATCTGGCACATTGCAGCAAATTTCGCGCACCGCTGCAGTGTTCGGTGCAGGTTTTTTTGCTCTTGTGGCAGTGCTGTCATTGTGGGCAAGCGCGACCACCATCGGCCCATTAAATCGCTTAACAGATTCAGTCACCAAGCGTGGATCACATGACTTAAGACCGTTCGAAAAACCCATGCCCTCGGAAATGGTACCGCTGGTCACATCGTTGAATTCACTGATGGGGCGGCTGGATCAATCGCTGACGCAGTCAGAGGAATTTATTGCAGAGGCGGCGCACCGTGTCCGTACACCCCTTGCCACGGTGCGGTCCTATGCCGAGGCGACGTTGCAGCGGGTGGACAAAGAGGAAAACCGCCAAGCCATAAGGTCTATGATACGCGCCATAGACGAAAGTTCACGAGCCGCAGGCCAGCTGTTAGACCATGCGATGATCACATTTCGGGCAGACCATCTTGAGCGCCAAAGCATTGATCTGGTTGCACTTGTCAACGAACTTGTTGTCCGACTGACGCCAATCGCGGAAATGAAAGACCTTGAATTGGTTCTGCAGGGCGATGCGCAAATCATGTATTCTGGTGATCCCGTTCTTATCCAGAACGCTGTCCGAAATTTGATCGATAATGCGTTGAAATACGCACCAAGCGAGGGCACTGTCAGCATCATGGTAACGGCCATACCCAATGTCGAAATCCACGTTTGTGACAACGGCAAGGGTTTTCCGTGCGACGAACTCGAAACGCTCCCCGCACGTTTTAGGCGTGGAACAAACGCGGAAGGAACCATTGGTTCTGGCCTTGGTTTGACCATTGCAATGGACGTTGCAAAAGCACATGGCGGCACCCTGCAATTGTCAAACCAACCGGAGGGCGGCGCATGCGTATCTTTATTGCTTTAATTTTTTGGATGCTGCCTCAAACTATTTGTGCACAGGAGTGGGAGGATCGGAAACTGTTTAACCTGCGGGCTTCATCACAAATGCTGCGGATCATCTCAAGCACCGATACATCCTTGTTTGAGCCGATAATTGAAAGTTTCATCTCGTACTACCCGGATGTCGCGGTCGAATATCTGGTGACGGCAACTGCCAATATCGACGAGGTGTTTCGCGCAAATCCAGCTGCCTTTGATCTGGTGATTTCCAGCGCAATGGACCTCCAGCTTAAGATTGCGAACGATGGGCTGGCACGTCCGGTGCCGAACGTGAGCCACCCTTCATGGGCGCAATGGCGCCAAACTCTGTTTGCGTTTACTTCTGAACCCGCCACCATCGTGATCAATCGCGCTGCGTTCGCCGGGTACTCTATCCCCAACACCCGTCAAGAACTGATCGAATCCCTGCGCGCCCGCCCTGAAATATTCCGCAACCGGGTTGGCACTTATGATGTCCGCCAATCTGGCCTTGGATACCTGTTCGCAACGCAAGATGCGCGTGCGTCAGAGACCTACTGGCGCTTGATGGAAGTCATGGGGGCTTTGGACGTTCGTTTGTATTGTTGCTCAGGTGCAATGATTGATGATCTCGCGGACGGAACCATCGCGGTGGCCTACAACGTGCTGGGAAGTTATGCGGCTGCGCGTTCAGAAATTAAGGATACCGTAGACATCATTCTCCCCTCAGATTTCCCAACGACAATGATGCGTACGGCGATGGTTTCGATTGACGCGCCACATCCTGAAATAGCTGGTGAGTTCATCCGACACCTGACGACGTCGCAATCAGACACCAACGGTGATGTCTTTCCGCTCCCTCCCCTGGATTTGCAGTTGAACGATGGCGAGCGCACAACAATTGCATTGGAACCCGCGTTGATAACATTTCTCGACACGCTCAAGAGGCGCAGATTTCTTGCTGAGTGGGAGGACGCCGTCATTCAAAAATAGCCGAAATGG
>CAWVZA010000222.1:0-2499 GCA_963934545.1 uncultured Sulfitobacter sp. | reverse complement strand
GGAGCAGCTCTGGCTGGAACTCGAAGGCGGCGCCTCCGAGTTCCAGCCAGAGCTGCTCCCCGCCCCTATGCCAAGCGATGAGGACGAGGGTGATGCCATTGAAATGCCATTTGAAAATGAGGATGCAGAGGCTGATCTGCTGCCCGGCAACGGCGTCGAGGACACCCAGTCCGATAGCAACATCGGCGCCTCCCTCAGCATCCTTGCCCGCGCCCGCAGTGTTACAGCGAAGACGAACAAAGACGATTCGGAAAAAGACCCCGAATCAAAGTCTTAAGGCGCGATATCCAGCGACAACGCGTGGATACGACCAATCAATTCAGCCCCCAGCGCAGAATGCACGGCGCGGTGTTTTGCCACACGGCTGAGCCCCGCAAATTCGGGTGCTGTAATCGCCACGTCAAAGTGGGTTTGCCCCCCTTCGCGAAAGCCTGCATGGCCCCGATGCGCTTCGCTCACATCCGCCACAACCAACCTCTGCGTCGTGAATGCCGCCTTCAACGCCGCCTCCATCTCGTCTTGCACCAGCATAAACCCTCCTGCGAAGGCGATTTTTTCCAATCCCCCCCTTCCCTCTGACTGTCACACGTCTAGTATGATTGCCTTGAGTCGGAAAGGTATAGCTATGCGAAAGAACGACCCCTTTGGTTTCGATATGTCCGTATCTTCCGCAAAGAAGAAGAATCCTCGCGGGCGGCGCGGCATGTCAGGCGCGTCCGAGACATCAACGCGCCTATGCGACCATGACGGTTGTGAGGAAGCTGGCAAATACCGCGCTCCCAAAGCGCCCGATGTGCTTGACGACTTCTTTTGGTTTTGTCAGCAGCACGTGCGCGAGTACAACACCAAGTGGAATTTCTTCCACGGCACAACTGAAGCCGAGATGAACGCACAGCTCTCCGAAGACAAAGTCTGGGACCGCCCCACCAAACCTATGGGTGATCCCGAGGCCCGTGCGTGGGCGCGTCTTGGCATTGAGGATCCGCACCAAGTGTTGGGGGCCAATGCTACGCAAAACCCTGGAAAAGGTCCGCAAGCGGGTCGTCGTCTGCCGCCCACCGAGCGTAAGGCGCTAGAAGTGCTGGATGCAAAGGATAACATGACCAAGCCGGAAATTCGTAAGATTTACAAATCCTTGATCAAAGTATTGCACCCTGACATGAACGGTGGTGATCGCTCTCAGGAAGAGCAGTTGCAGCAGGTTGTTTGGGCGTGGGATCAGCTCAAATCAAGTCGCAACTTCAAGGACTAATCATCCTTGCGTTGGCTGGTTTCCGCGACTGGCCAACGCGTCCGCAACCTGCGGACATATACGTGAAGTCCAGCCATACCGAGCCCCCAAACGAGGAGGACGGCAAGGCTCTCTGCGGCATCGATTATGGAAATCCCCCCAAGTACCGGCGACATAATCAAGGTCTGAACAAGATCGAAAAATGTCATCGTCTTTTCCAAGTTTTGGAAACCTCGCTCGACAATCGCAGAGACCATCAGATCGCAGGCTGTCAGGATTACACATATCCACGAGCCAATTACTGCACCAAGCAGTGTTATCCCCAAGCCCCCGCCAAATGTGCAAACCGGCCCCTGCCACCCGTTCAATCCGAAAGCACGCAGACAGAACCAACCAGCGGCACCCGCCCCCAGAAACGCAACAATATGAAACGGAGCACCGGGCAAATGGTGCGCGGTCGGGCCGCCGACATACATCATCGAAAACGATACGATGAGACCGACAATAGCAGTTAAGCCTGAGAACATGAGACGGTGTTGATTATTGCGAAAATTCACTAAAAACCGCTCTTCCTGCGACAAACAGGCCATGTGATACGCCAGACGCCCTATTTCGTTGTTATTTGGAACAGTTTTGGCAAAATTGTGCAACTGGCGCTATGTCTTGTTGCAATTTAGGCCTTTCCCTCAATGGCTCCCGCGATATGTTGCGGTAAATACAAAACGCGCTTCAATACGGGGCAGATAGAATTAGGAATTTGACACATGGCTGACGGCGGACTGGACCTCAACGCAACCCCCACCAAGGATATTTCGGTGCGCGAAGTGTTTGGCATCGATTCAGACATGACTGTTAAAGGGTTTGAGGAGCGCACGGACCGTGTCCCTGACCTCGACAGCACGTATAAATTTGACGCCGATACAACGCTGGCTATCCTTGCAGGCTTTTCGCACAATCGCCGCGTTATGATCCAAGGGTACCACGGAACGGGTAAATCGACCCACATCGAACAAGTCGCAAGTCGCCTGAACTGGCCCACTGCGCGCGTCAACCTCGACAGCCACATCAGTCGGATCGATCTGATCGGCAAAGACGCAATCAAACTTGTCGACGGCAAGCAGGTCACTGCGTTCCAAGAAGGAATCCTGCCTTGGGCTTTGAGCACGCCGACTGCAATCGTATTCGATGAATATGACGCGGGCCGTGCGGACGTAATGTTTGTGATCCAGCGCGTGCTTGAAACAGACGGCAAACTGACACTGCTCGAC
>CAWVZA010000221.1:0-2504 GCA_963934545.1 uncultured Sulfitobacter sp. | reverse complement strand
GAACACTCTCTTATCAAATAACGCTATTTGGACCCATAAGCGCTGACGTCAGACACTGCGTTCAACATGCTTCCGTGGCGATCCAGAGCGAGAATGAATTTCAAATCATCCCAGTTTATCATTGCTCGATTGCTCCTCTTTGGACCTCGAACGGGTCCGTAAAATTCAAAACAAGGCAACTGAAAACGTCTGTAACGATCGAGAACTTCAAGTAATTATACCAAATTACTATATCAATTTACCTTACGGAAATCTCAGCCGACCTTAATGGCTTAGCTTTGAAAACCATGGTTTGCGTTTCTGCACTACTGCACTTGCGGGTAGCTGTTTTCGCAAATGGGAAGGTTACTATCTGTTAGGTCTGTCAGAGGTACCCGAAAGGGTAGAATGTCCGCAGTACTTCGCGACGGCTTAGCGTCGTCTGGAAATTCACTCTTGAAACAGGGTGCTGATAGCAGTCATTGTTGCGAAGTCGTTCTGGAAGGATGGTACCAAGATGAAATACTCGATCCTTGATCTGTGTCCTGTGCCTGAGGGCAGCACTGCGGCTGATGCCATGCGCAACACGGCTGATCTGGCGCAGCACGCAGAGCGCTTGGGCTATCACCGCTATTGGATGGCGGAGCACCATAACATGGCTGGGATTGCGTCGGCCGCAACCTCCGTTCTGCTGGGTCACGTGGCAGGCAAGACGAAGACGATCCGCGTAGGTGCAGGTGGTATCATGCTGCCCAATCACGCACCGCTCACCATTGCAGAGCAGTTTGGTACGCTGGCCACTCTTTATGGGGACCGAATTGATTTGGGCTTGGGACGTGCACCCGGTGGGGATCATGCGGTGTGGCAGGCGATGCGCCGTGGGCGCAGTGGTGAGGATAATTTTCCAGCCGAAGTCTTGGAGCTCATGGGATATCTTGGCGATGCAGACCCAAGCGCAGCTGTGCAAGCGCATCCAGGGTAGGGGACCCATGTGCCGCTTTGGATTTTAGGATCGTCGCTCTATGGCGCGCAACTGGCTGCGCATTTTGGACTGCCTTACGCTTTTGCATCACATTTCGCGCCAGATGCGTTGGAGGATGCTGCATATATCTATCGGCGTGATTTTAAACCCTCTGCGACACTGGCGGTGCCCAAGTTCATGTTGGCTGTTAATGTAATCGGGGCAGATACAGATTCTGAAGCTGCATATTTGCGTACATCAGTGCAGCAGGCTTTTGCACGGTTGCGCAGTGGAATGCCCGGAAAATTGCCACGGCCCGTGGATGATATTGACGCCGAGATCGGGCCTGCCTTGCGGCGCGGTGTTGATCAGGCTTTGCGGATCAATGCAACGGGATCGCCCGAGACTGTTCGGTGGCAACTCGCCGAATTGGTGGCGAAATATCAGCCTGACGAGTTGATCCTGACCGGACAAGTCCATGATCACGCGGCGCGAAAGCGTTCGTTTAGCATCGCAGCCGAGGCGCTGAGCGACATTACTGTTGCCGCTTAGTCGTCCGGCGCAATGAGGCCCAAGCCGCGCAAGTAAATCCCGATACCTGTTTCCAGCAAATCTTCTGGAGGAAACGGCGATGCACGACCGGGTGAATTGCGGGCAAACAACTCCACCACACCGTGACTCATAGCCCAGATATGGGCCGAGAACATTGAAGGCGGCGGGCGCTTATGCTCTGGGATGTGCCGACTGAGATCTGTCGCCGCTTTCTCCAGAACACCATTGGCGCGGTTGGCGACAAAGGCGAGGGCAGCGGTGCGGTTGATCTGGATGCCGCTTTCAAACATCGCAATATAATGGCCAGGATATTTGCGTGCAAAGGCCAAATACGCGCGTCCCGTCGCTTCAAACGCCTGCAGCGCTGAGGGTTGACCACTCTCATATGCGAACTGCATCAGATCGCCGAAAATCTCATAACCTTGGAGGGCTGCCTCCGCGATGAGGTCTTCGCGGCCTTCAAAATGGCGGTAGACGGCAGCGGGCGTAACGCCTGCCTGTTTTGCGGCCTCCGACAAGGTGAAACCTGTTGGCCCGCGCATTTCGATCAACAGCAGCGCTGAATCGACCAGCGCCTGACGCAGGTTGCCATGGTGATAGCCGCGTTTAGGCATCCCAGATGTCAGGCCCGCCGCAAATGGTGCTGTCAATCTCACCAATCGCGTCAAGGTCTTTGTGTGTGTAGTCAAAGCGGTGCAGCACTGTGCGGATTGCATTCAGCCGCGCAGGGCGCTTGTCGTCGGAGCGTACAATCGTCCACGGAGCATGATCCGTGTCGCTGCGGGTGAGCGTGTCTTGAATGGCGGCGGAGTATTTGTCCCACAGGTGCAGGCCTTTGACGTCAATCCCGCTGAGCTTCCATTGTTTGAGCGGATCGCTTTCGCGTTTCAGCATGCGCTTGAGCTGTTCGGCACGGCCCACGTTGAGCCAGAACTTGAACAGGTGCACGCCGTCTTCGACCAGCATTTTCTCAAAGGGTTGAACTTGGGCAAAGAACTGCGCGTTTTGCTCA
>CAWVZA010000220.1:0-2529 GCA_963934545.1 uncultured Sulfitobacter sp. | reverse complement strand
GTACAGGTGCAAAGACGCTGCCCCGTGCTGTATTCACCGTGGGTCCGGGCGTTCTTGCGGCATCCGGCGATGTGGTGGGTGAAATTACCAGCACATTTACCGCAGCAGACGGTAGTACAACAGCCTACGAGGCAGGAAACTATTACGCGGTTGTATCGGGCGCAAATGCCAACAAGATCGTAGGTGTCTTTGTTCTTGAGGCGAATAGTGCGCGCGAGACCAGCGGATTTATCGTGTATCGGGAGCCATGAGCCTACTCAAACAAGGATTAGTCGCATTTTCGATCGGTGCAGCAGTTCTCACTGCTGCGCCGATTGCGCTTGCAAAAGGGATACTTGATAAGTCGGTCACGCTTTCGATGGAGCAGAGGCGCCTCTCGGCAGAGCTAAACCTGCGCAGCCACCAATATGGGCGCACACTGGCTTTTGCTGACGCTCTGCTTACGCGGGATCCGCGTGATGTGACGGCGCTTTTGATCCGAACTCATGCTCTGCGCGAACTTGCACAGTTTAGTGCTGCGCAGGACGCGGGCCGTGCGGCGTGGCGTGCCGCGCAAACAGACGGGCAAAAATACACGTTTGCCATGCTGACCGCACAGGCGCTTTCGTCAGATGGTAAACGCACGCGCGCGCAGTTGTGGTTGCGCCATGCTGCACAGGTTGCCCCCTCAAAAAGCCATGCAGTCCGCGCAGCACAGGATTTCAAATATGTGCAGCAGCGTAACCCGTGGCAGACAAACCTGTCCTTTACGCTCGCTCTTAATTCCAACATCAACAACGGCTCTGCGCGCGATACCTCTGCCCTGCTGTACCGCTTGCTGAACCCGCTTGATATCGACGGTTTGGGTGAAGTGGTATTGGGGGCAGAAAGCAAAGCACTCTTGGGCATTGAGGCCGGATTTAACGTAAATTCGCGCTACCGCTTTCACCAAACCGAACGTACCGCGCATGATCTGCACTTTGGCCTAGGGTATCGTACTTACCGCCTCTCAAAATCATCCAAACACGCGTTGGATGAAGCGGACGCAGAGCGCGTGGCACGCGGCGAAGCATCCCAGCAGATTACGGGCAGTGATTTCTCTTACGGTACTGTGAAGCTCGGCTATGGCTACAAACGTCTGCGCAAAGACCGCCGCGGTGAATTTTCATTGAACGCCGACATAGGGCAGAGCTTTTATGGTGGTGTGCGCTACAATAGCTTTCTGCGTGCAAGCATTGGCCAAACATATCAGACGTCTGCCACAACGCGGCTGAGCTTTGGCCTCAGTGGCGATATACGCAACGCCCAGCGCGGCCATGATCAGGACACGCTACGACTGACCACTGGTATGAGCCACAAACTGTCGAGCGGGGACGGGCTTTACCTCGGCGCGACCGCTGCGGCCTCTTCATCAGATGCCGAACGCTTGGAGTGTGGCGAGGTTGGATTGCGCGGCAGCTATGCTTTGGGCCGCCAAGTCATGGGGACCTCTCTACGATTCGGGATGAACACCAGCTTTCGCGACTATGACGTCTCGCCTCATGATGCCTCAGGCAGGCGCGAGTTCAAAGTGGGCGCTGAGGTCACGGCCACGTTCGGACAGATTGATTAGTTCGGGTTCAACCCTTCCGTCAGCCTCTCTGCGTCCAAAACCAGCAGCAATATCGGTTTATATCACCTGAACCGCATCGGGCTGAGCATCGGGATCGCTTCTGCGTTTTAGGGACTGCGCGCCTCGACATGTAAGCAGTGGGTGCTAGGGTATAGGTGAACAGTAATTGCCCCACAGGAGCTCCAAAATGCCAATCAAATTTTTGCACACCATGGTGCGCGTCAAAGACCTCAATGCCTCGATTGCCTTTTACAAACTCCTCGGGCTGATAGAGCGGCAGCGCATTGATCATGAGGGCGGGCGCTTTACACTCGTATTCCTTTGCCCTCCCAGCATGGATGACGGCCATGCGGATGTGGAGCTGACTTATAATTGGGACGGCGATGACGCACTGCCCTCTGACAGCCGCCATTTTGGTCACCTCGCTTACACGGTTGAGAACATTCATGAGACCTGTCAGCACCTTATGGACAATGGTGTGTTGATCAACCGCCCGCCTCATGACGGACGCATGGCCTTCATCCGCTCACCTGACAATATCTCTGTAGAGCTGCTGCAAGAAGGTGATGCGCTGGAGCCCGCAGAGCCTTGGGTCTCGATGGGCAATACTGGCAGTTGGTAATGCGTTGGCTGGGGGCGGCGGCACTTATGTTCGCTGCCCTGCCCGTGCACGCCGTCGAGTGCCGGTTGGCCCTCGCCTTGGCAGTCGATATATCCAGCTCTGTTGATGCCACCGAGGATACGCTTCAGCGCAGTGGAATTGTTGCGGCTCTGACCTCGCCCGAAGTAGAGGCGGCGTTCTTTGCCTCCGATCTCCCTGTGGCCTTGGCCGTATATGAGTGGTCGGGTCGGTACAATCAAGAGATCATTCTGGACTGGATGATGATCGACAGCCGCAGCGCTTTGCTGCGTGCTGCCGAAGTCGTCGCCGCCTCAAA
>CAWVZA010000219.1:0-2565 GCA_963934545.1 uncultured Sulfitobacter sp. | reverse complement strand
AAAGAAGATGGGGCGCGGGTTTACCAACCTACGCCCCATTTTTGTTTGGGTTATCCGATCTCGGCCAAGCGGTCGAAGGCGGCTTGGAGTTGGTCGGCTTCTTCCTGTCTTGCGGCGAGGTTCGCTTGAGCTTCGGCCACGACTTCTGGTGGGGCAGAGGCGGCGAATTTAGGGTTGTTCAGACGCCCTCTGAGGCCGCCCATTTCCTTGCCCAATTTGTCGAGAGATTTTTGCAGGCGTGCCTTTTCCTCGGCGATGTCGATGATGCCTTCGAGTGGCAAACCAAAGGTAGCACCAGCAGCAGGGATAGCGACTGTTCCTTTGGGGAAGTCCTCTTTCTTCTCGAGGGTTTCCACGCGGGCAAGGCGTTTGATCATTGCCTCGTTGTTGTCCCATGCAGCCTGCGCCATGGCGTCCATGTCAGTGACGATCATCGGCACCTTAAGACCTGCAGGGACGTGCATTTGCGCGCGCGCTGAGCGAATGCTCTCGATTAACGTGATCACCCAGTTGAGTTCTCGGTCGGCATCCTCGTCCAGCAGATCAGCGGTGGTGTAGGTTGGCCAGTCGGCGTGGATGAGGTGTTTGGAGCGCTGAGCAGTGGTTCCCCAAAGCTCTTCTGTGATGAAGGGCATGATAGGGTGCAGCTGGATGAGGCATTGATCCAGCACCCAAGCCATAGTTTCACGGGTCTCTTTTGCCAAATCGCCCTTGCCGTCATCATCTTGCAATAAGGGCTTGGACAGTTCCACGTACCAATCGCAAACCTTGCCCCAGACAAATGCATAGAGTGCGCTGGCGGCATCGTTGAAGCGGTAGGTATCTAGGGCTGCGTCGACTTCTTCGCGGACGCGGGCCGTCTCGCCGATGATCCATTTGTTTAAGGTCGCAGCAGGTTGTGGCATGGTTGCCGCCGTGTCCTGAAACACGCCGTTCATCTCGGCGAATTTATGGGCGTTCCAGACCTTGGTGCCAAAGTTGCGGTAGCCTGCGATACGCTGGGCGTCGAGCTTGAGCGCGCCACCCAAGGACGCCATCGCGGCATTGGTGAAGCGCAAAGCGTCGGCGCCGTATTCGTCGATGATTTCCAGCGGGTCGATTACATTGCCGACGGATTTCGACATCTTCTTGCCTTTGGCATCGCGGACGAGGCCGTGCATGTAGACGGTGTCGAAGGGAATTTTACCCATGACCTCAAGCTGCATCATGATCATGCGGGCGACCCAGAAGAAGATCAGGTCTTGACCGGTGATGAGATCAGAGGTGGGGAAGTATCTTTGCAGCTCGGGCGTGTCTTCGGGCCAGCCGAGGGTGCCGATTGGCCAGATGCCGGAGGAGAACCACGTGTCTAGGACGTCTGGGTCGCGCCAGACAGGAAAGACGATGTCAGTAGGGTCTTGGCTAAAGGAATACTCACTAAGGCTCTCGGCCAATGCGTGCATCGCGTCGGCACGGGTGGATACTTCGATCACGCGCGCATGGTTGAGCGGGGTAGGCAAAGCGGCGGTGAAATCAGCGAAGCCTTCGCTGGCTGCGTCAAAGTTGGCAGCACATTGAACGTGGTCTCCGCCTTCTGGCAGTGATTGATCCATCAACAGACGGCCAATTTCCACAAGATCAAGCGCACCGTCACCTTCGTCGTCAGTAAAGCCGCTCGCCTTTAGGTCGAGGCCATACCAAACGGGAATCTGATGCCCCCACCAGAGCTGCCGCGAGATGCACCACGGTTCAATATTATTGAGCCAGTTGTAATAGGTTTTCTCGCCACTTTCGGGCATGATTTTGAGCTCGCCATTGCGCACGGCGTCGAGGGCGGGCTGCACGATCTGATCTGTGTCCACGAACCATTGGTCGGTGAGCATCGGCTCGATCACAACTTTGGAGCGGTCGCCGAAGGGCTGCATAATGGGCTTGTTCTCGATGTAAGCAACAGTCTCGGTAATTTCCGATTTGTTGCCGTCTTCGTCCTTCACCGTGAGGGCGACCTTGTGCATCACGGCGAGGCCCTCGGCGGTGATGTCGGCCACGATTTTTGTGCGCGCGTCAAAGCGGTCTAGGCCGCGGTAGTCTTCGGGGACCATGTTCATCGCGGCGATCATTGCTTCGTCGAAGTCCTGCTCACCGTTGGCTATGGCTTGGGCTACGGCGGCTTCCTCGGCGTAGGGTTTGCCGTCGGCGCGCATGGCAGCTTTGGTATCCATAAGGTTGTACATGGGGATGCCGTTACGCTTGGCCACTTGGTAGTCGTTGAAGTCATGCGCGCCGGTGATTTTCACCGCACCAGAGCCGAAATCCTTGTCTGGATATGCGTCGGTGATGATGGGGATCAGGCGGCGCAGTGCTTTTGGTCCAACAGGAATTTCGCAGAGTTTTCCGATGATTGGGGCATAGCGCTCATCTGATGGGTGAACGGCTACTGCGCCGTCGCCAAGCATGGTTTCGGGACGGGTTGTGGCGATGGAGATATAGTCGCGGGTCTCGCGCAAAATCTCGTTACCGTCCTCGTCTTTTTCGATGTACTCATAGGTGGCACCACCCCCGAGCGGATATTTGAAGTGCCACATG
>CAWVZA010000218.1:0-2576 GCA_963934545.1 uncultured Sulfitobacter sp. | reverse complement strand
CTCGCACCCCTTGACCCAAATTTTGGCGGCTGCGGGCGTACAATCACGGGGGAGGATGGCTCTTATGAGTTCGCCACAATCATGCCAGGCCCCTACCCTTGGCCCAATGGGATGAACGACTGGCGCCCTGCGCATATTCACTTTTCCATCTTCGGCCACGGCTTTGCCCAGCGGCTGATCACACAGATGTATTTTGAGGGCGATCCGCATATCAAGCTGTGCCCCATCGTCGGCATCCTCAAGATGCAAGAGGCGATCAACGCGCTCACCGCCCCGCTCGACATGAACCGCACCGTGCCGATGGACAGCCGCGCGTTCAAATTCGACATGGTGATCCGTGGCCGCCGCCAGACATACTTCGAGAACCGTAAGGAAGGTATGTGATATGCAAAAGCTAGATTACCTACGCGAAAGCCCAAGCCAAACTGCAGGTCCTTATGTGCACATCGGTTGCACGCCCAACTTCACGGGTCTTGATATGTATGGCGGTGACCTTGGATCCTCGATGAAGACTGGCCCTGTTCAGGGGACGGAGATCACGATCAAGGGAACAGTCTTTGACGGCACAGGCACCGCCATGCGCGATGCGATGATTGAAATCTGGCAGCCTGATGCGGCGGGTCTGTTTCCGTCAGCGAACGAGACACGCGGCACGCCCGATCCCAATTTCACAGGCTGGGGCCGCTCGGCGGGGGATATGGACACAGGCGAGTTCACGTTTGAGACAGTCAAACCCGGTGCTGTCCCCTTCCCCGACAGGCGCATGCAAGCACCGCATATCACCGCATGGGTCGTGGCACGCGGCATCAACATCGGCCTGCACACACGCATCTATTTCGAGGATGAGGCAGAGGCCAATGCCGTCGATCCGATCCTCACGCGGATCGAGCATCAAAACCGCGTCCCTACCCTACTGGCCAAGAAGCAAGAGGATGGCAGCTACCGCTTTGACATCCATCTGCAAGGGCCGCTGGAGACGATTTTCTTTGACATCTAGCAGGGCAATTCATCCTGATCCTAAGCGCAGGTGTCTTGCACCCTCAAAGCCTGCACTGGTACAACACATTCGACGCTCACGCGCTCTTCTTTGAGTTTGAAAGGTACAAATATGAAAAAAGTATACGGCACCGCCGCGGAGGCGCTCGAAGGGGTGCTGCACGACGGCATGTTCATTGCATCGGGTGGGTTTGGCCTGTGTGGCATCCCCGAGCTGCTGTTAGAGGCGATCAAGCAGGCAGGCACCAAGGACCTCACATTTGCGTCCAACAACGCAGGCGTTGACGACTTTGGCATCGGCATCCTGTTGCAGACCAAGCAGGTCAAAAAGATGATCAGCTCATACGTTGGTGAGAACGCAGAATTCATGCGCCAGTATCTCTCGGGCGAGCTTGAGCTTGAATTCAACCCACAAGGCACATTGGCTGAGCGTATGCGTGCTGGCGGCTGTGGCATCCCAGGCTTCTACACCAAAACCGGTGTGGGTACGGTTATTGCCGAAGGTAAAGAGCACAAGGATTTCGACGGCGAGACCTATATTATGGAGCGCGGCATTGTTGCCGATCTGGCCATTGTGAAAGCATGGAAAGCGGATGCCACAGGCAACCTTGTGTTCCGTAAAACTGCCCGCAACTTCAACCCGCCTGCTGCCATGTGCGGAAAAGTGTGCATCGTGGAAGTAGAAAAGATCGTGCCGACAGGCTCGCTTGACCCCGACAGCATCCATTTGCCGGGCATTTATGTGCACCGCATTATTCAGGGTGACCATGAAAAGCGGATCGAGCAACGCACAGTGAGGAGCGCATAATATGTGGGATCGTAATCAAATGGCGGCACGCGCCGCACTTGAGCTGCAAGACGGCTGGTACGTGAACCTCGGCATCGGTATCCCAACACTGGTGTCCAACTACATTCCTGAGGGCATCGAAGTGACGCTGCAATCGGAGAATGGCATGCTGGGCATGGGTCCTTTCCCTATTGAGGGCGAGGAAGACGCTGACATGATCAATGCAGGTAAGCAGACCATTACAGAGCTGCCGCAGACTGCCTATTTCGACAGCGCAGAGAGCTTTGGCATGATCCGTGGTGGCAAGATCGCGATGGCGATTTTGGGTGCTATGGAAGTGGCGGAGAACGGCGATCTAGCGAACTGGATGATCCCCGGCAAGCTGGTCAAAGGTATGGGGGGTGCTATGGACCTTGTTGCGGGCGTTGGCCGCGTGGTTGTGGTCATGGACCATACAAACAAGCATGGCGTGAGGAAAGTTCTCAAGGAATGCACCCTACCGCTCACAGGTCAAAAAGTAGTCGACCGCATCATCACCAATCTTGGTGTGTTGGATGTGGTTGAGGGTGGATTGAAGATCGTTGAATGCGCCGATGGCGTAACCGAAGACGAGATGCGCGCCGCAACCGAGGCGACAATCGTCTAAAGCAGTCTATTTGAAAAATACCGTCGCGGGCCAGTCACAGTGGGCTCGCGACGGACTTACCTGAAGACCCTCTCACTCAAGGTGCTCTATAGGTTAGGGTCAGGACTCATAACCAAAAGATAACGGCTGCTGCGAGAGCAATTGCAG
>CAWVZA010000217.1:0-2616 GCA_963934545.1 uncultured Sulfitobacter sp. | reverse complement strand
ACACGATGGAGTCAGAAAGTGAATCCTTGGCAAAGGATATTTGTGCAACAAAGCCAAACATACCCACCAAATGCTTACATGACTGCCACATTTGACGCGCGCCTGCTGTTCAGCTTTTACACAGGGGCTGCGATCTGCTTTGCCCTTGGCATGATCGGCGCGCGGGTGTTTTTCAAACGCGACTGGGAGGACTGCGTGGCCATCGGCTTTTGCTGTTTGTTCTCCAACTCGGTCCTGCTGGGCCTGCCCATTTCGGAACGGGCCTATGGCGCGGATCAACTTACAAGAAACTACATAATCATCGCGGTGCATTCGCCATTTTGCTACGGCCTTGGCATTACTGTGATGGAGTTTGTGCGCAACCGTGGGCAAGGCGGCGTGACACTGGTCCGCTCGGTCAGCCGCGCGATGTTCCACAACCCGCTGGTTATCGGCATTATCGGTGGCTTTGTCGTGAATTTTACGGGGTTCACCATCCCTGCCGTGGTCGATGATGCCCTGTCCCTCATCGTGCGTGCCGCCCTGCCTGCAGCCCTCTTCGAGGTGGGAGGGGTGCTGATCCAGTACAAGCCAGAAGGCGATATGAAAACAATCGCGATGGTCTGTTGCATCGGCCTTTTCTTGCACCCAGCCATTGTATGGGCGATGGGGTCAGCCCTCTCGGTCCCGCAGGACCTGTTCCGCTCTAGCGTGCTCACAGCAGCCATGGCACCGGGGTTCAGCGCCTATATCTTTGCCAACATGTATGGACGCGGACGCCGTGTTGCGGCTTCCTCGGTGCTGATCGCCACGGCCTCCTCCATCTGCACTGTCTGGGTCTGGCTGGGGCTTCTGGGATAGAGGTTTACGCCGTTAAAAACTGGGCAGCCACAGAGCCAGTTGCGGAAAGAGAATTAGCAGGACTACCAGCAACATCGAACATCCGATATAAGGAATGGCCGCGCCATAGATCTCGCGCATGGTTGTATCCTTGGGCGAGACCCCTTTCATCACAAACAGGAGCAGTCCAAAGGGCGGCGTGGTAAAGCTGATCTCCAGTGCCAGCAGAATGATCAGCGCAAACCAGATCGGATCGAATCCGAGCGAAAGTGCCAGCGGGAAGAAGATCGGAACCGTCAGCAACATCATGGAGATTTGCTCCATGAACATCCCCAAGAGCAGCAGGACAGCAAACATCGCCAGCAGCATTGCAATCGGCGCAAGGTCAAAGGACGTCGCCCAGCGGATCAACCCCGAGCTTGCGCCCGAGAAGGCCAAAAGCTGGCTGAAGGTGGCAGAGCCAAAGACGATGAGATAGGCCATCAGCGTCACCCGCATCGCCCCAACAACCGAACGTTTCATCGCCTCCCACGTGAGGCAGCGGAAGATCACAGCAAGGATCAACACTCCCAATGCGCCAAAGGCGGCCGCCTCGGAGGGGGTGATCAAACCCGCCACCATGCCGATCACAATCAGCACCATCACCGAGAGCATCGGCAGAATATCTTTGAGCAACAGGCCCAACTTGTGCGTCATGCTCAGCGTCTCGACATCATAAGCCGGGGCGGCGTCGGGATCGAGCTTTGTCTGGATAAAGATCGTTGCGATATAGAATGATGCCAGAATAAGGCCGGGAATAATCCCCGCAATCAACAAGGCACCAACGTCGACCCGCGCAAGCGTTGCCAGCAAAACTGCCAACGCCGAGGGCGGAATGATGATCGCCAGCCCGCCCGTCCCGAGGATCGGACCAATCGACATCTTCTTTTTGTATCCACGGTCCGTCATCTCTGGCACCATGAGCGACCCAAGCAGCGCGGTTGAGCCCATGGACGAACCTGACAGCGTCGAGAAAGCAGTGCCCCCAAGAACGGTCACATAGCTCAGCCGCCCCGGCAAACGTCCCAGCAGCTTATCAATGGCATTGAACATCCGCGCGCCAAGGCCCGTGTGAAAGAATATCTCCCCCATCAGCAAAAATAGCGGGATAGGGACGAGGGCAAAGTTGGTAAGGCTGCCAAAGCCATTGTTGAGCATCAAGGTCACACCGCGTGCGCCCCCCATGAACAACCACGCGCCGAAAATGTTGGCGGCAAGGAAGGCCAACGCCACAGGCATGCCAATCGCCATCAAGACAAGGATCGAGCCTATCAGCAGGCCAAGTGCTTCGAACCATTCCATTATTCGTGAATTCCTGCTTCGCCAGAGTGCATGAGGTCAGCGCCGAAGACAAAGCGGCTGAATTCAACCGCCATCAGGCCAAAGCTGATCGGGAATGCCGCTGTGAGTATCCATTTGGGGAAGTAATAGGCGCGCACGTCCAGATCATTCCGCGCGATATTGCTGAGCATCAACTCGCCCCCCTTCCACGCCAGAAGGGCGCAGACAGCAACACAAAGTGCGGCCACAGAGCGGCTCATGAAACGGCGTGCAGGTGCGGGCAGGATCGCTGTGACCAATTCGATATGCACATGCCCCTTTTCACGCACCAGCCAAGGCGCGCCCAGCATGGTCATGTAAAGGATCGCGTATTCAGAGGAGGTGAAGAGCCACGCAAAGGGCTGTAGCCCCAGATTGCGCATTATCACCGATGTCACAACCGAGATCATGAGCCAGATCAGCATGGCACAAGCAATG
>CAWVZA010000216.1:0-2715 GCA_963934545.1 uncultured Sulfitobacter sp. | reverse complement strand
GGTTTTCATACCGATCAGAGTTTGGTCCCAGCACCCTGGCATTGGCAGGTGCCTCACATTGCCAACATGAACTGGACCCTGACTGATTACACCAGGGATGATGGCGCGCTGGCCTATGTTCCCGGTAGTCATCGTGAAGGACGTTTGCCGGAACCCGATGAGGCATTGCCACGAGCGATACCCGTCGAGGCACCCAGAGGTTCCCTGGTCATGTTCAACGGCGCCCTTTGGCATGGTGCCTATCGTAAAAAAACACCAGGACTCCGATTGACGATGCTTGGACAGCACTGCCGACCCTACATGCTCCCTTTCCAGGACTTCAAGGGCAGAATCCCAAACGAAGCCTTCGAGCATAGTGAGGACCCGGAATATCTTCGCAGCCTTATGCGCGAAGATGAGACGCAATTGAGCGTGGGTCCAATGCCTGTGCCACCCATCGCATGAGTGGTGGCCGCAAAAGGGAACAGTGGCCCCCAAGATCAGGAAATTTTTTCAGCAGGACCCGAAGAGGCCTACGAGAGAACCACGCACATTGCTCTGGTCAGTTCGTTCATTGCAAGCCTGTTGGCGGGGCCTGTCGTACCCCTGGACCCTGGAGATGCCAGCGGCACCAATCTCATGGACATTCATCGTCGGGCGTGGAATGAGCGGGCGCTTGCTGCCACCGCGCCCGGTCTCGACGAACGTCTGGCGCCTATCGTGCCCTCGGGAAAGCCGGTTGGGGTTGTCCACCGATGGTTCATCGGCAAGACGCAAATTTGCTTTACGTGGTGATTCGCGGGCAGACATTGGTCTTCGACTGGCACAAGAATGAATTCAGATTCGAGTACAGCTCCTTTTCCAAGCTCGTACCGGATCGAAGGCAGGTACCCCTGCCCGACGAAGAAACCTTTCAGTACGCCTGGTGGTGGACAAGACACCTATCGAAGTGTTCATCAATGGTGGCGTGATATCCGCGTCGTTTTGTTTTCTCCCCAACGGCTACGAGCATCCATTCGAGATTCACAGCTATCCGACCGAGCAGGTTATCGAGGACTTCGAACTGCACGATCTCGCCTCGATCTGGTCCTGAGTCAAGGGGGGTGAGCCCCACAGAAGTTGGGGGAACTTTGCCCGCGGAGATTTGACTCTTTGGTCAGGGGTTGGGAGTCTCCATACAATGGACGATAGCTCCCCATACCTTCTGAACGATGACGCCATGCAGCGTTTCATCGTCGACGGCTACCTTAAGTTGACTTCAAACCTGCCGCGTGAATATCACACGCGGATGTATGACGAACTTGAGCCGCTGGACGAAACCGGACCACGCGGCCACAACAATCTTCTGCCTTGTGTACCGGAACTACGCAGGATGCTTGAAGAACCAAAGATCGTGGGGGCGCTAACGTCGATACTGGGTCCCAACTATTACCTGCACTTCCATCGACACGATCACGTCAACTATCCGGACGGCGCGCAGCCACTGCACAAGGACAGCGATGATCATTCCCACCGCGCGATGGATGGCCTACGCCGCCGCCATGCTACACGTCACGTTCTTTTGTTTTACTACCCCCAGGACACGCCCATCGCTGCCGGGCCCACGGGAATCGTGCCACGGAGTCAGTATGTGACCCGTCGTGTTGTCGATCGACTTAAAAAAGAGAGCGACCAGCGGCGCGGAGAAATACTGCAGGAGATCAGGGAGGGCATGGATGAGAAGGCGTTCGTCGGTACAGAACGATTCAAACGCTACGCCGAAATGGAGCGAGAATTCACGGTAAGGCATCCAGATCTGGTTGAACAGATCGAGAAGACCAGTGCCCCCTGGGAAGAGGCAAAGATCCCGCTCACTGGGGATGCTGGTACTATAACGCTCGCTCACTTCGACATCGTGCATGGCCGCTATACAGGGAATGTGACCGGCAAACAGCGGCATATGGTGAAATTCCTGTTCACCCGCAACGAAGAGCCGAGGGCACCGAGTTGGCGGCACACCTCCCCCGAATGGCGCGGTCCCAAGGACGACACCCAGTCGCCGATCTGGCGACATATCTGGTCCTGGCATCTGGGTACGACCGATACATCAAAGACGCGTCGGACGGTCGACGACCTGACCACTGCACTTGTCAGTCCGGACGACGAAACGGCGATTGGGTCGGCCTACGAACTCGGCACAACATCTGCGGGATTGGATGTGCTGTTCGGTCATTCCTTATTAAATGCGCCTGCCCGGCCAGAAGACACAGGCGACCTCCACCTTCGCGCCATCGCCGCCTACGGCATCGTTCGTGCCGGTGAAGCTGCACTGCCGATGCTACTGTCGCAGATCGAGAACGCGGACGCCGACCAACAGGTAAGGATCGTAGACCTTCTCGGGGATATGGCGACAAAGGCGGCAGATGCTCTGGCAGCAATCACGCCGCTCGCTGCCAGCCCTCATATATCGGTGCGCCGTGCGACCATCGAAGCACTGGGGATGATTACCCAACAGCAGAAGACATTGGACGCCGCGGTCATTGATGCATTCACGCAAGCACTGGGCGACCATGACGCCATCGTTGCGCGCAACGCAACCTTCGCCATCGCTCAGTCGGGCGCCAAAGCCTGCTCGCTCGCCATCATCGATGGGCTTAACGCCAACCTCTTCCACTCACATCATCATGTGCGCGGATGGAGTATCGAGGCGTTGCAGCAACTGGATGATCCCAGAGCCTTGAGCCTCGCGTTGCGTCA
>CAWVZA010000215.1:0-2762 GCA_963934545.1 uncultured Sulfitobacter sp. | reverse complement strand
TGAATCACGCCACCCTGATGGTCTCAAGCGGATTAATGGGTCCAGAGCCTAAGGCTACCGCTTGGTTGTAGATCCTGGTGTAATATATGGTGCCGAGGGGCCACTGGCGGGCGTTTTGGTCGCCTACGGTGGTGCCTTGGCGGCGTTCATCGCATCGCTTTGGCTGCTGCGTCCGCTCCACCGTGAAACCGCCAAGGTCATGCTGGATTCTGCGGCATGGTCGACGGCTGGCCTCACCGTGAGCCTGCTGTTGCTGCGCTGGATCGAGCAGAGCGTGGGTGAAAATCTGCTGGAGACATATTGGAACTTTGGCCTCAATGCTGCGATCTGGTTGGGTCTGGCACTGGCACTGGCGCAGGTGCAGCGTAGCCAAGGGCGCACAGCAGGAATTTTGGATAAGGTCCGTTGGGGTCTCGCGGGCGTGTTCGGAATAATTGGGATCAGTGCTTTGATGGCGGCATTTGGAGATGCAAACCCGCTGTTCGCCACGACATATGATTGGGCATGGGGTACGGATAAGTCTGAGGCCGTCGCGAAACGTATGGCGCAGGCGCAGGTCTATGGCCCTGTGTTGATCAATACGTTGGCGGCGGCCTATCTGGTGCCAGCACTGGTGTTGGTGCTGGGGGCGTTGCGCCTTAGCACCATCGGCAGGAGCATCCGTATTGTGCTCGCAGGTCTGGGAGGGGCGCTTGCCATTATGTGGGGCTTTGCTGTGATCCGGCACTTCTGGCAGGGCGGGGACGCGATGCCGCTGTCTTTGGGCATCTCCCAACCTGAGCAATACACCTATACCATCTTGCTGTTGGTGACGGGAGCGGGTCTTTTCTATCAGTCCCTCGCGCGCCGCTCGGCTGCAATCCGCAAGGCTGGGCTGGTGGTGATCGGATTGGCTGTGGCTAAGGTCTTCCTCATTGACGTGACTGATCTGGACGGGCTGACGCGGGTGTTCTCGCTTTTGGTGTTGGGTCTGGCGCTGACCGCTCTTGCATGGCTCAACCGCTGGGCGTAGGAACGTGACCGCGCCGAGGCTGCGACACCGCCACCCATGCCGCCAACACAGGACTAAGACGCGCTTGCCCCCTCGGGGGCGGCGGCCTATAAGCGCCCTAACATGACAGCACACCTGATCATACAACGAATTACTTCCCCGGCGCTCAGCCTCATCTGAGCTGCCGGGCAAAGGTGTTTGAGCCCCTCGCACCGCCCCCCATATTCCTGACATATCCGATCTGAAAAGGACGCCCCACATGTGCGCCGATACCCCACAGACACCTGAATACAAATCCACGCTGAATCTGCCACGCACCGACTTTCCTATGCGCGCAGGTCTGCCCAAGCGCGAGCCTGCCTGGCTGGAGCGTTGGGCCGAAATGGACGTCTATTCCAAGCTGCGCGAGAAGGCCAAGGCGGAGACGCGCCAGCCCTTCACGCTGCACGACGGCCCTCCCTACGCGAATGGTCATCTGCACATCGGTCACGCGCTGAACAAAACCATCAAGGACATGATCGTGCGCTCGCACCAGATGATGGGCCGCGACGCGCGCTATATCCCTGGCTGGGATTGCCACGGCCTGCCGATTGAGTGGAAGATCGAAGAGCAGTACCGCAAGAAAGGCCGCGACAAGGATCAAGTGCCGATCAATGAATTCCGCGGTGAATGCCGCGAGTTCGCCGCAGGCTGGGTTGATATCCAGCGTGAGGAGTTCAAGCGTCTGGGCATCCAAGGCAACTGGGAAAACCCATACCTCACGATGGATTTCCACGCTGAGCGGGTGATCGCGGAAGAGTTCATGAAGTTCCTGATGAACGACACTTTGTACCAAGGCTCAAAGCCTGTGATGTGGTCGCCGGTTGAGCAGACTGCATTGGCCGAGGCCGAAGTCGAGTATCACGACAAAGACAGCTTTACCGTCTGGGTGAAGTTCCGCGTTGTGGGTGGCGGTGATCTGGAAGACGCGCAAGTTGTGATCTGGACAACGACACCGTGGACAATGCCCAGCAACAAAGCTGTCGTTTACGGTGCTGGCATTTCCTATGGCCTCTATGAGATAACTGCGACACCTGATGAATGCTGGGCCAATGTTGGCGACCGGTATCTGTTGGCTGATAACCTCGCAGCAGATGTTCTGGTCCGTGCGCGTCTGGAAGAGGGCAACTGGACCCGAGTCCGTGATGTGACCAATGAAGAGCTTGAGACAATTTCACTGAAGCACCCGCTCAGCGGTGCCGAAGGCGGCGAGGGTGAGTGGGATGATCTGCGCGACTTCCGCGCGGCCGAGTTCGTGACTGATACCGAAGGTACAGGCTTTGTGCATTGCGCGCCTTCGCATGGTCTTGAGGAGTATGACCTCTACCGTGAGCTGGGCATGCTGGAGCAGGTGATCACCTACAACGTGATGCCTGATGGCCGCTATCGCGACGACCTGCCATTCTTTGGCGGCAAAGCGATCCTTAAGCCCAATGGCAAAGAGGGCAACGCCAACTCCGCCGTGATCGACAAACTTGTTGAGGTTGGCGGACTGCTGGCACGCGGTAAGATTAAGCACTCCTATCCGCACAGCTGGCGCTCCAAAGCGCCGGTGATCTACCGCAATACGCCCCAGTGGTTTGCTGCGATTGATAAGACAGTGGGTGACGGGCAGGACATGCACGGCACAACCATCCGCGAGCGCGCATTGACCGAGATCGACAATGTCAACTGGACGCCCAAGTCCGGCCGTAACCGCCTGCATGCGATGATGGAGGCACGCCCCGACTGG
>CAWVZA010000214.1:0-2807 GCA_963934545.1 uncultured Sulfitobacter sp. | reverse complement strand
TCTTCTCCCTCTACCCGACATTTGCCGAGCATGTGCCTGATCCCCTAAACGGATTTACACAGCCCTTCACCGATGTAATCCCTTACTTCATGATCTCGTCAGAGGCATCCTTTGGCATCCCGATGCGTGCCTTCGGCAATCTTGTGATTGGCTTCATCCTGTTTGGCGCAGTCTTGCAATTCACAGGCGGCGGCAAGTTTTTCAATAACCTCGCCATGGCGCTGGTCGGCGGGTATCGCGGCGGGGCTGCCAAAGTGTCGATCTTTGCATCGGGCTTTATGGGGTCAATGTCGGGCTCAGTGATCTCGAACGTTTTGACCACGGGGGCAGTTTCGATCCCTGCGATGAAAAAGACCGGATTTTCCGCGCGCTATGCGGCCGCAACCGAGGCCTGTGCCTCGACAGGTGGCGTGCTTATGCCACCTATTATGGGGGCCACGGCCTTTGTGATCGCGTCATGGCTCAGCCGTCCATATGTGGAAATCATGCTCGCCGCGACGATCCCGTCGATCCTGTATTTCTTCGGTCTGTTTGTGCAGATCGATGCTTACTCTGCGCGCCGTGGTCTTAAAGGATTACCGCGCGAAGACCGCCCCCGCGTGCTGGCTACGCTCAAGGAAGGCTGGCTTTATATCACCGTCTTTGCGCTGCTTATATACCTGATGGTCGCGTTCCGCTGGGAGACGACTGCGCCATTCTATGCTGTGGCCCTGCTGCTGGTCGTGAACCAGTTCCGTGCTGCTGATCGGGTGTCTTGGGATGGATTTCTCAACATCATCGTCTCCGTTGGTCGAACCTTGTCCGAACTGGTTGCCGTACTGCTGGGCATTGGGATGATTGTCGGCGCTTTTCAGGCGACTGGCCTAACTGGCCCGCTTGCCAATGAACTGGTGTATCTGGCGGGCAACTCCATGCCGATGCTACTGATCATGGGGGCGGTGACGTCGTTCATTTTCGGCATGGGTATGACGGTTACGGCTTGTTATATCTTCCTTGCGGTGGTGCTCGCTCCTGCGTTGGTGCAAGCAGGCTTGAATGAGCTCGCCGTGCATTTGTTCATTCTTTATTGGGGTATGGTCAGCTTTATCACGCCACCTGTCGCACTTGGTGCGTTTGCTGCCGCGTCGATGGCAGGGGCCAACGCATTCAAAACCGGCTTTGAAGCGATGCGGCTTGGCGGTGTGATCTATGTTGTTCCGTTCTTCTTTGTGCTGAACCCCGCGCTGATCGGGCAGGGGCCGCCGATGGAAGTAGCTGTGGTGCTGGCCTGTGCGCTGGTCGGCGTGTGGTTTATCGCCTCGGCTTTGCAGGGCTACGTAAGCTTTGTAGGCCCGCTACATTCGAGCTGGCTTAGCTTGGCCATGCGGTTTGTTCTGTTCTTTGCGGGTCTGATGGTTGCCGCTCCAGTTGGCGGAGTTGCGGGGCTGAACCATACGATGCTCACGCTTTCAGGCTTGGTGATAGCACTCGCACCGTTCGCCGTCGCGTGGCGGGCAGGGCAGGCGGAGACCCTGGACGCGGGCACTGCCTGAGCCCTCTATAGCGTGATACCGCCAGCCTCTTTGATGCCGGTGAAGGCGCGGTTCCACTTGGGGCTGATCAGGACTTCATTCAGACAGACATGTGCGGGCGCTTCGGCGATATAGCGTACAATGGCCCCCAAGTCCTCGGCCTTGAGCATCTTGGCCACGTACTCGGGAGCAGGTGGCTTGGGGCGGCTTTGCAAAATTGGTGTGGCGACCTCACCGGGCATGAGGGCTGTGCAACGGATGCCATTAACGCCCTCTACTTGATTGATCGAATGGCTCAGCGCCACGACGGCATGTTTGGACGCGCTATAGGCACGACCCGTCAACCTTGAGGGATTCCGCCCTGCCCATGCCATGAGGAGGTGAGGATAAGCGTGCCTTGCCCGTGCGCCCGCATCTGTAGCACCACGGCCAGCACGCCGTTCATCACGCCAATGAGGTTGATGACGATAACCCTTGCGAAGTCGAGGGGAGTAACAGAGCTGACCGAGCGGTTGGGCACACTCACGCCTGCGTTCGCCATAAAGATATCGATCCGCCCATGGCGTGCCATCACATCATTGCGGATCGCTTGTGTGGCGTCGGCGTCCACCACATCAAGGGCGGCGGCCTCGGCCAAACCACAGAACGCTGTGATCTCATCCATCACTCGCTCGACCTCGACCACGCTGCGCCCAGAGCGAACTACATACGCTTCACTTTCCGCCAATGCCTTGGCTGAAGCCTCACCGATGCCGCCTCCCGCACCAGTGATCCAAGCGACCTTGTTTTCCAGCGTTGTTATGTGGGTCTCCCTATTGTGTTTGTCGGCTCTCTATAGATCGACTTGAATGAGGTATGGGCCAGACGTTTCCAGCCCTTCGTCCATCGCGGCATCAAGCGCTTCGCAACTGTCGACACGGCAGGCATCGACCCCCATGGAGCGCGCCATCTGCACCCAGTCGAGCGCGGGGCGGTCCAATGACAGCATGTCGATGGCGCGGGGGCCAGGGTTGCCGACGCCCACATTCGTCAACTCGCCGCGCAGGATTTGGTAACTGCGGTTCGCGAAGATTAGGATCGTCACATCCAGCGCCTCGCGCGCCATCGTCCACAGACCCTGCACCGTGTACATCGCCGATCCGTCACCTGTGAGAGTGAGCACTTTGCGGTCAGGGCAGGCGATTGCGGCCCCGATTGCCGCAGGAATACTGTACCCGATGGAGCCGCCGCAATTGTTCAGCCATGTGTGTTTCAGTGCGCCCTTGGTCGCGGGGAAGAATGCGCGGCCCGTGGTGA
>CAWVZA010000213.1:0-2835 GCA_963934545.1 uncultured Sulfitobacter sp. | reverse complement strand
CCGCTACCAACCGCTCGACGCAGGCGAGCAAGTCGCGTTCCAAGGCTGTCAGGGGTGTTGTCATCTAATCTTCCTCGATCTTGATGCAGGTCATTGACCTGCCGCCCAACGTGCAGGTCCTCAGGCGCGTCTTGGTCGGGTCCAGCACCAGCCATGTCCCGTCCTCCCTGTCGATCCGCGTCAAGCCCAGCACCGTCATCTCTGAGCTGGCCAGCATCAGCGTCCAAAGCAAGCTCGCGGCCATCATCGAGACGATCCCTACCAACAGTGTCCCCGTGATCAGCCAAGGCGAGATCGTCAGCCAGCTCTTGTTCCGTCGCAGAAAGGTGCGGGTATCGATCTCGATTGTACGCTGCGCGTTGGTCGAAATGCTGTTCAAATCGGTCCTGAAGCTCTCCAGTTGAGATGCCATCGAGGCGGCGTAGTCCTGCCGTATCGTGTCCAGTTCCGCGTTCAGCTTCTCGCTCAGCCGGGTCGGCTTGCCAGTTTTCATGAAATATTTCTCCTTTCAAACGCCAGCGCTCGCCGGTGTCAAGGTCTTGGGCGGTGAGATAAGCTTTACCGACGCGCGGGATGTCAAAGCCTGCGTCGGTAAGGGCGTCGAGCATACTGGCGCGGTCGGTGATGAAGCCGACGCTGATCTGGTCCTGCAACCACGCGTGCAGCTCGTCGCGACCTTGGGCGCGGGTTGGGGTCTGGATGGTGTCGCGGACCTCTTGGATCCGCTCCAACTCCATCGGATCAGCCCAGCCGTGGCGTTGATTCATCACATCGCGCAGGCTGTCGAAGGCGTTTTGATAGCCGGGCGGCGCAATGTTCAGGCTGCGGCCTGAGGTCAGCTCCAAGCGCGGCGTGCAGAAGTGGAGCTCAACGCGGTCTTCGTGGGTATGTCGGACCCAAAGCATGTCATATTGCGTCGGGTCCAGCCCCGCGAAGGCCAGACGCTCGAAGTGGTCCATGACCTCGGCTTGTTGCTCCCCGCTCGGGGCATCGGTGGCGGCAAAGCTGATGACACCTGCACGGTAGGTCCACTGGTGGCGGCTGGCGTCGATCAGCGCCTCGGTGCGGTCGGGATTGCCGCGCAGGACCTCCGGCAAAGGTTCGCGTGTGACGGTCATGGGCTGGCCGTCTGCATCGCGGATCAGATCCCGGTTGTCGTCATAGGCCAGCACCTTGTCCGCGACGAGGTAGCCGACCGGACCAGCGCCCGCGCCTTTGCCGTTGCGGAAGAACTTGATCAGCATCGGCGGGCGGCCTCGACGATCTGGGCAAGCTGGCGCTCGATGGTCAGCAGATGGCGGGCAACGGTGAGCGCGTCGAGGTCCACGCGACCCGCCAGCATTGCGCAGTTCAGCCAGCGGGCGACCTGGTTGAGGTTGCCGCCGATGCGCCCGACGGCCAACACCAGCGCTGGATCGACGCGAGGGATCGGCTTGCGACGGCGGGCCTCGGTGAGGCCAAGCGCCTCGCGCAGCAAGGTTGCAGCAGGCAGACCAGCGGCCTCAGCCTTGGCGCGCAGCTGGGCCTTCTCTGCGGCGGTGCACCGGAAGACGAAGGTCTCGGCCATCGGCTCTTTGGTGCGGGCATTTCCCGCGCCGGTGGGGTTCGAAGGGGAGGCGTGCCGCCCCTCGCAAGGTCCCGTGTCAGCAGCGCCAGCGTATGACATGGGTCGCCTTGCTGTTTGCTTTTCTGTCGGATCGGTTGCGGTCATGATCCGAGGCCTGCGGCGTGGGTTTGGTCCTGTGTCACCAACTTTGAGGCAAGCAAAGCCGCCACTTGGGTGCCCGTGATGTGTTTGCACATCGGGCTGCGATCACTAATCCAGCAGGCCAGCCGTTTGTGGTGATCTGCCCTCGCAATCTGGGATTCCTATCGCTTAGCGCGGATATCTTTGATGCATCCTTGCCAGCGCCGCGACTGAAACCAGTTGTCGGAAAAGCAGACCTTGGAGCGGGTGAAACCTGCGCTGTCGGTGGCGTAGGTTTGCACCGCTTGAAGCAAGTCCTCCGGCCTGATCCCTTCCTTCATGGCCTCTTCGATCTGGGCAAGGCAGGCCGCTTTGCCGCGCAATCGGTCCGGTGGATATGCTGCCAAAGTCTTCTCAGCCTCCCCCGTCTCGCGCTCGCGCGAAGGAGGTTCTTTCTTAAGTTCAATGGTAAGGTTCGTGTCCCGATTTGAGACTACCCCCATCTCACCCTTGAGACTTTTCCCCCGCTTTTTTGAGACGTTTCCCCCCGTCTCATTTTGAGATACAACCCCGTTGGGACCACTGCCCCCACCCTTCGAGGGCGAACTGGGACCAAGGGTAAAATCAAGGTGCAACTCATACTGATTTGACCCGCTTCCACCAACGCCATCCCCTCGAGCATGGCGTGTGACAAGGCCGCACTCTTCCAAGGTTGTCATGTGCCGAAACAATGTTGCACGACCCATCTCGCACTCGTCCGCCAACCGCTGTGCGCTTGGGTTGCACTGGCCCGTCTCTTTGTTGTGGAAGTCCGCCAGTTGGATCAGCACAATCTTGGCGGCGGGTTTCAGGCCTTTGACATTCGCCGCCCAGATCAACGCCATGCCACTCATGACGCCACCTGACCCGCAGGAAGTGGGCTAATTGCATGAAGCCTGCCACCTGATTCTGCGGCTCGGTTTTGTGGAACAAAACCAGATTCCCTTGTGTCAGATTTGTGCCAATAGGAAACATGCGTTCCTGCATCGTTCTGCAAAAGGCTACATTCACTCGCACAACAAGTACCTTTGCCTATTGCTGTTTTTACTGGGGATCCGTATGTCCGGCGGTGGGACACCCTTCCCCAACGAAGGGCAAATATCTGTGAG
>CAWVZA010000212.1:0-2872 GCA_963934545.1 uncultured Sulfitobacter sp. | reverse complement strand
CGATGGAGTCAGACAGTGAATCCTTGGCAAAGGATATTTGTGCAACAAAGCCATGGAAATGCCTCACATCAGAAATAGTCACGTACCCGTCGGGCGCGATGAAACAGAAACGATCCTGTCAAAGTGGTTTCCTTTTCTGGGGGATGACAGCACTTCGCGCTATGACGACTTGGTCAGTAAGATAAATCATGCGGCGTCGCTGTCCCATGCCAAGTCGAGTACGCCAAGTAGCGATTAAGAGGAGCCATAGTTTGATGCGCGCCGTCAGCATATTTGCGACCTAATGTATCAAAAGCACCAAGCGGGATGTGAGCAACAATTAGGTTAGTGTTTTTTGCTATTGGCGTGCCATTGCTTGTATCTTTGAAAATTTGGTATGCGGACGGATCGTGTGTTCCATGATGCTTTTATAGTGCAGCGGGATTCACAAGTGTTGGTGCGTTTGAGACATAAGGCGGCGTTTAGGCGAAACGGGTTGCCAAGGAACGCAGGCCTTGCCACTCTTTGATCATCTCTTGAGAGGATTGCCGATATGCCTTTGCGCCCGCTTGATATTGACCCGACCCATTGTCTGATCGCGGGCTCTTGGGGGCCATGCGATAGCGGAAAAACTCTTGAACTGATCAATCCGTCTGATGGTAGCGTTCTGTGTGAAATCGCGCGGGCGGGTGCGTCAGAAGTTGATCGCGCGGTGTGTGCGGCGCGGGATGCCTTCGTCGGCCCTTGGGGCCGCGCAACGGCGCTCGAGCGGGGGCGCGTGCTTCAAAAAATTGGCGCGCTGGTGCTGGAAAACATTGATACTCTTGCAGAGCTTGAAGCCCTTGATGTGGGCAAGCCGCTGACCCAAGCGCGGGCAGATGTTGTCGCCTTGGCGCGTTATATCGAGTTTTATGCAGGCGCTGTAGACAAGCTGCACGGTCAGACCATCCCGTATCTTGATGGCTATACGGTCTATACTCTGCGGGAGCCGCATGGCGTTACAGGACATATTGTGCCGTGGAATTACCCGATGCAGATTATTGGCCGTTCTGTCGGGGCGGCTTTGGCCACGGGCAACGCAGCCGTTCTAAAGCCAGCGGAAGAAGCCTGCCTCACTGCATTAGCATTTGGTGAGTTGGCGCGGCGCGCGGGGTTGCCAGATGGTGTACTCAACATCGTGCCGGGGCTTGGGGCTGAGGCTGGTGCCGCGCTTACATCGCATGCAGACGTCAATCATATCTCCTTCACGGGGTCAGTTGGGACGGGCCGCTTGATCCAGCAATCGGCAGCGCAGCATTTGGTGCCTGTCACGCTGGAATTAGGAGGAAAATCTCCTCAACTGGTGTTCGATGATGCTGACATAGATGCTGCTGTTCCGTTTTTGGTCAACGCGGGCATTCAGAATGCGGGTCAGACCTGCTCGGCCTCTTCGCGGATATTGGTGCAGCGCGGTGTCTATGATGAAGTCGTGAGCAAGATGGCGGAGCGTTATCGCAATTTGCGGGCAGGGCCTGCGATGTCAGACCTCTCGGTTGGGCCACTGGCCTCAATGCGGCAAAAGGGGATCGTAGAAGGGTTTCTTGCGAAAGGGGCTGACCTCAATCTGGTTGCCCAAGGCACCATCGCTGTGGATGCACCAAGTGGGGGCGCCTATGTCGCGCCAGTATTGTTTGAGGGCGTTCCGTCTGATCACCCACTGGCCCAAGACGAGATTTTTGGCCCTGTTCAAGTTATCATTCCATTCGACGATGAGGCCGAAGCGCTCGCGATTGCCAATGGAACAGCATACGGATTGGTTGCGTCCGTCTGGTCGCGCGACGGCGCGCGGCAGATGCGTCTGGCAAAAGCGCTGCGGTCTGGGCAGGTGTTTTTGAACAATTACGGTGCAGGTGGCGGAGTTGAATTGCCGTTTGGCGGATCAGGTCTATCAGGGCACGGGCGTGAAAAAGGGTTTGAAGCCCTCTATGGCTTCACATCACTGAAGACTGTGGCTGCGTTCCACGGATAATGTTGCACACTAAGACTGACTTGGGAGGGTTGGATATGCGTTTAAAAGGTAAGACGGCGATTGTGACAGGTGGTGCCTCCGGCTTCGGGGCGGGGATTGTGCGCAAATTTGTGGCCGAAGGGGCGCAGGTGATGATTGCAGACATCAACACGATCATGGCGGAGGAGTTGCGGCAAGAGATGGGCGCGCATGCGATTGTCGCCACTGTCAATGTCGCGGACGGGGCCAGCGTGGCAACAATGACTGCGCAGGCCATTGATGCGTGGGGTCACATCGACATCCTTGTGAACAATGCCGGAATAACACATCTTCCTGCTCCGATGGAGACGATCAGTGACGATGAATTCGACCGCGTCTTTGCTGTGAACTGCAAGTCTGTGTATCTGACTGCCCGCAATATCGTCCCACTGATGAAGGCCCGCGGTGCTGGTAACATCCTAAACATTGCTTCAACGGCAGGTGTCTCCCCACGTCCTAATCTCAACTGGTACAACGCCACCAAAGGCTGGATGAACAACGCGACCAAGGGGATGGCTGTCGAGCTTGCGCCGTCGGGAGTGCGGGTGAATGCGCTCAACCCTGTGGCGGGTGAAACACCGCTTCTCGCCTCTTTCATGGGTGAGGATACACCAGAAATGCGCGCCAAGTTTATATCAACCATTCCGTTGGGCCGCTTTTCCACGCCTGAGGATATGGGCAATGCAGCCTGTTATCTATGCTCGGACGAGGCGTCGATGATCACTGGTGTGTGCATGGAAGTCGATGGCGGACGCTGTATCTGATAAAAAACTTAAACTTTCGGCTGCATGCGTCTTGGTATCGGTTCGCACCTTTCCTATTTAGCGAATAGAGTAAACGAAACCTCCGTCATGATTCCATATCGGG
>CAWVZA010000211.1:0-2977 GCA_963934545.1 uncultured Sulfitobacter sp. | reverse complement strand
TAAGCATTCATCTTATTAACTGTGCCAACGCGGCGGCCCGTTGTGCCGTCGTCGAGGACGAAGGTCCGGCCTTGAAACGTGATCCGCGTGTTGGCCACGTCTTCGGCGACGATGCCAAATCGCGATTTGGGAAACAGCGGGCGTTCCACGCCGATGTTCAACCCGCCGAGAAAGCCGAGCAGATCGCCGCTTGTGGCCCCCAGCAGGCGTGGCCGCATCTCGGCGAAGGAGGACATCAAAAACCCCACCACTTCCTCAAGCTTGCGCAGTTGCTTGGCGGTCCTGGTCTTTATCTGCTTGAGTGAGGCGTCCGCGCGGAATGGGAGGCGCGTACCGGATGGAGGGCGCTTCATAACCGTAAGTGTCAGGGTCTTGTCACGCAGGCCTGCCTTGTCGAGCCCCGCGCGCCAGCGTGTGTCGACCGCGTTGGCGAAACCGTCGTCCTCGACCACCGGCAAATCTACATCGATCGCTTTGGAAACTTTATGAACGTAGAATCCATACTCAGGTCCGATCTGTGAAATGATGGCCGCAAGCCGTGCGCGGGTCTTCTCGAGATGCGCGTCCTCGCTGGTCATGCTGTTGACGCCTTCCAGCCGGATGCACTGAAACAGCGCATTGCCGCGGGTGCGGATCGTTACGTCATTTACGAGACTGACATAGGGCAGCATTGCCGCCATGGGCCGCTCGCGGCTGGCCCAGGTCGGCAAGCCTGTGAGATCGTCGGTGAGGATGTTGGCGGGTTCAGGGTGCATAGCTGTCGCCCCCATGGATCTGTCGATTTGTTGTGGGCGGCGTCTCTTGCAGCGATGTGACCACGACCTCTAGAAAGGCCGGGTCCCAATCAGCGGCCTTCCAGAGCGCGGGGTAAGCAAGCCCTGCCAAGATAATGACGGGCCAGCTCTGCACCCAGAGAAACACCAGCACGAAGCCAAAGAGCCATACCATCGCATACATGATTGGCAGGCCGATCAGCTTGGGCGGGCGGATGAGGCCCAGAAATAATTGGGTTTCTTCCGCCATACCTGCCTCACGCGCCCCAGATCGCCGTCACGATAGTCGGCGCTGCGGCAATGCCCGCGATTGCGACCAGCACCCAAAGCGCCTGGCGAAAATCCAGAATGCCAAAGAGCCACGACAAGAACACGCCGATCAGTGCCAGCGTGCCGATCACGATGCCAAGCGGTCCGGTGATCGCATCAACAATGCCCTGCAGTAAGTTTTGCACTGGGGAGAGATCGATGCTTTGCGCGAGCGCGGGCTCGGCGACCATAAGACTGGCCAGCGCCAGCCCCACGAATAGGCGGATTTGGGATGGCATCAGGAGGCTCCAATCAAGCGGTCACGCACGGCCATGACGCGGCGAACGTGATTTTGTGTCTCGGTAAAGGGTGGAATGCCGCCATGTCGCGCGACCGCATCGGGTCCAGCATTATACGCGGCGAGAGCCAGTTCGGGCGTCCCGAACCGGGCCAGCATGGCGAGGAGATAGCGCGCAGATCCGTCGAGGTTCTGGGCAGTATCATGGGGGTCGACGCCAAGATCGCGGGCTGTCCCCGGCATGAGCTGGCCCAGACCGATGGCCCCCGCGGAACTGACTGCAGTGGGGCGATACGCGCTCTCGACCTCAATATTGGCCTGAAACAGCGTCAGCCAGTCCGAAACCGAAAGCCCGGCCTGGCGCAGGGCGGCATGGCCGCCGTAGCGCAGCGCGGTCTCTTGCAGGGTGGTGAGGATTGCGGGCTGCAGGATCGAGGCTGTGATTGATACAGGCGCGATCTGCGTATCATCACCATCACCATCTCCAGCGTCATCGCCAAATATTGCGGGGCCGCCGTCGTTTGTTGGTCGACCCGCGACATAGCTTTGTGCAAACCCTAATTGTGGGGATTGTGCTGCAAGTTGGCCATCTGAAGCCATAGCGAGCACAAAGCCCTCTGCATCTGCCGAGGAGGAGATCAGCAGGGCAGTACAAGTTAGAAGTGCGAGGGAATTACTTGTCCTCGGAAAGCTTGTGCGATGCGACTTTGCCTTCGACCATCGGGATCGAGACCAGATCAAAGCCAAGGCTGGCCACGAAGCTTGTGAGCCCATTGATCGTCTTGAACTCGCGCGCGACCATGTTGTTACGGGCCGTAACCAAAAGGCGGCGTTCGCCATCGGGGGCACCGCAATGCACAGTCCAGACGCCTGACCACTGCGCGGCGGTGCGCTCGGGCGTGACCCGGCACAGCACATCGCAGCTGTGGCCCTCACCAAGGAATTTACGCAGTCCGTCTTCGCTGACAACATTTGGGGCGTCTTGCATCCAGTTCATGTGATCCGGGCCTCCACAAATTAACGGAGTGCCCGGCTGTCCCTCATGGACAGGCCAAGCACTACAGTATTATAATATTGCAATCAAGCGTGATATTGCAGAGCAACACGGCCTTCATGCATTCAAACAATAATACTGCAGCGGATCCAGAAATCCAAGTCATGACGACAGCAATGAGAACATGGAAATTGGCGGTCTGGATCATGGTATCGAGCACGCCGGGATTTGCGCAGGGCTGCGTGGCACCCACTGTGCCGTTTTTGCCTGCTGATCCGGCCAATATCCGCACCTATGCCGACATTCTGCGCGCAGACTTTGAGACCTACTTCGCAGATGTACAGGCTTACTTCCGCTGTCTTGAGCAAGAACGAAACCGCGCGTTCGTCGAAGCGCAGGAGGTAACTGAGGCCTATGCGCGGATGCTTGAATTGCTGGGGGAGTGAGTTGTGCGCAGCCTTACATGCCCTTTTTGGGGAAGAACCGCTCTTCGAACTCAGAGCGGACAGACAACTGATGCTCTCCGTTGTCCCAAACATAAACTTCACCCATCTTGACGCCGGTTTTTGGGCAAATCAGCTTCGCGACGGGCTCTGCCTCGAGCCGCTGTTCATGGGAAATTGGCACGTTTTGGTCTTGTCCCGTTTGGGTTCCGGTCTCTCA
>CAWVZA010000210.1:0-2984 GCA_963934545.1 uncultured Sulfitobacter sp. | reverse complement strand
TCGCCCTCGCCGCAACCATCTTGTTCTGGTTGTAAATCAATGAGTCTGGAGCCTAGGAACGCGCAGGGCTCACATGCCAGTTCACAGCCATCTCAACCACTGTGTCATCATCCTCATCGCGAATATCAATCACCACGTCGAATGCAACCTTTCCGTCTGCCTCAAGCGCGGCAAGCAAATCAGCACCAGCAGACGAAGTCCGCGCTGTTGCCGTCAGAGTGCCTTGTGCAAATTTGCGATACGTTATCTCGGCCATCGCTGCCATAGGACGCATTTGCAAGATCACAGGGGCCAGCGCCCCCGCAACAGCCGCACCAGAAGCCGTCTCACCCAAAGTGAACATCACCCCTGCGTGCTGGCCCTTAATGTGGTTTTCCGTCTCCGTACGCTGCACCAGACGCGCAGTTGCAATGCCACAGCCCACATCAAGCAGCTCCACACCAGTGTGCGTGGCATAGGGCACAGCTTGGCCCAGATGGGCTTTTATCATCTCGTAAGGATCCATTGCACGCAGCCTCCATTTTGGGTGCGACAAGTTGTGTATATTTGACCGCAACGCATCAAGCCTGCCCCAAGGTCAGCGCGCAATCACAATATCCGCCCGCAAGCCGCCCATCCGCTCGGACACGCCAAGTCGCAGTACACCGCCATGGCTGCGCGCCACATCCACAGCAATCGCAAGGCCGAGTCCGACACCACCGCCCTTGTCCTGATTTCGCGCGGGATCAAGGCGGGTAAACGGTTTGGTCGCTTGATCTCGCTGGTCCTCAGGAATGCCAGGCCCATCATCTTCTACGCGGATACGCAGGGTCTTATCCGTGAGTAAAACCGACACTTCGGCGCGCGCACCATAGCGCACACCATTGGAAATCAGGTTATCAACGGCACGGCGCATCGCAACTTCGCGCAGCTTTACTGTGCCAGCACCGTTCCCCTCACGCGACAAGAGCGTCACATCGCGGCCTGCACGCTGTGCGCCCTCAACAATTCCATCAACCATAACTATCGGGTCTACCGCCTCTGGCTCGCCCTCTGCGGCACCTTTTGCAAAGCTCAGGAACTCATCAAGCATCCCCTGCATATCTGCCACATCCTGTAGGAGTGGCTCTGCCTCATCATCCTCCAACATCGCAAGTCCGAGGCGCAACCGCGTGAGCGGTGTCCGCAAATCATGGCTGACGCCTGACAACATCAGCGTGCGCTGCTCGATATGCCGCTCGATCCGGTTGCGCATGTCAACGAAAGCACTGCCTGCCGCGCGCATTTCCACAGCCCCCGCAGGTGAATACGGTATATGACGCCCCCGCCCAAATGCCTTAGCCGCCCGCGCAAGACGTTTAATCGGGCGCAGCTGGTTTCTCAGATAGATGCTGGCGATGAGTGTCATCACCACGCCAAAGACTATCGTGTAGACAAACATCTGGTGCGGGTTCGACGCTGAAATACGACGGCGTTCAAATCCAATTTCGAACAATCCATGACTACTTTGTGCATACACCTTCACGCGCCCACCATCAGACAAATCCACCGCCGCAAAAGCTCCGAGCCGCTCCTCAAGACGTTGGGTCAGCACACGTCCAGAATAGTCATACCAGACCCGCGCATTCTGCGGCGCAGCCCCCCGCACTGGCCGAAAAGATATATCCAATAACCCAAGTTCACGTGCCACATCGTGCTGTGCTTGTTCGACACTCGGGGCCTCTTCTGCCACGTTTAAAACCAGTGCAATTTCTCTCAGCACAGTATCAGTCATCTGGTGGGTGACCCCCTCGAAATGACGCTGCGCAAAGATCACAGTCACAACAAGCTGTAGGAACACCACTGGCAAAAGTAGGATCAAAGCGGCCCGCCCATAAATCCCACGTGGCATATAGTGTTTGAGCAATTCAAAGGACATGCGTTAGACGTAAAGCCTCACCGCACCAAGCGAAAGGCCAAACGATGCAGCCACCAGACGACTTTGATCCACCAATCGGCACACCAGAGATGCTTGAGAGCGGTTTGCGCCGTCTCGTAGCGCCCAATCCGTCCCCCATGACTTACCGTGGCACCAATACTTATTTGCTTGGCAAAACTGCGCTGGCCGTGATTGATCCCGGCCCTCAGGACTTGACCCATTTGCACGCAATTCTTGCCGCAGTGGATCCCGGCCAACATATCAGCCATATCATCGTCACCCATACCCACCTCGATCACTCCCCCCTCGCCCGCGATCTGTCGCAATGGTGCGGTGCGCCGATATTTGCATTTGGCGATGCCCACGCAGGCCGCTCGGACGTGATGCAACACCTCGCCGCGGCAGGAACTGTCGGTGGAGGCGAAGGCATCGACACAGAATTCAAACCTGACCAAATCGTCACCGATGGCGAAATAATCATGGGTGAAGGCTGGCAGCTCGAAGTTCTTCATACCCCTGGCCACATAGGTAACCACATCTCTCTAGCATGGAATGACGCGTGTTTTACGGCAGATCATGTCATGGGCTGGGCGTCCTCACTCGTCTCTCCGCCTGACGGCGATCTCACTGATTTCATGCATTCCTGTGCCCGTTTGCAGCAACGCAACTGGCGTGTATTTTATCCGGGTCATGGCGGACAAATCGAAACGCCTGCTGCGCGGCTCGAATGGCTTGTCGGGCACAGACGTGCGCGCGAATCCTCAATCCTTGAACTGCTTGAACAAGGCCCCTCCTCTGCGCCAATTCTCGCCGCTGCAATCTATTCAGAGACGCCTCAAGCACTACTTGGCGCAGCCACACGCAACGTTCTGGCCCATCTGATTGACCTCAAGGGCCGCGACCTCATCAAAAGCGACGGGCCGCTCAACGAGCACACGATTTTCACATCCCATACACCGCCATAAATTTTTTCCAAAAAGGACCGAAAACCCTCTGGACGCGCCAAAATACCGCCGCTATACGATGCAGACCGTTCCGACGTAGCTCAGCGGTAGAGCAGTTGACTGTTAATCAATTGGTCGTAGGT
>CAWVZA010000209.1:0-3012 GCA_963934545.1 uncultured Sulfitobacter sp. | reverse complement strand
TGGCGCACCGCAGTAGGCCACAATATCGCCCGTACAAATCACGTGATCTGCCGCAATGCCACGCACATGCGCCTGTGCCAGAACTGCCTGTGTCGCCTGTAGATTGCTGTAAGGGCCACCAAAAAGCAGCAGATCCCCGTCCAAGACGCCCAAATCACTGTGTTTCATACGCGTCCTCCTTGAATGCGGCGGGTGCTCACCCCATAACAACAAGCAACAACCCTGAAAGGTTTTCTACATGGATGCGACGCAGATTACGATAGATGGTGCTTTCTGGATATCCGTGAGCACAATTTTGTTTTTGCTGGTCCTGTCGGGGTGTTTTTCAGGGTCGGAAACGGCCCTTACCGCAGCATCGCGCGGCAAGTTACGGACCCAAGCCGACAAAGGCTCTGTTGGTGCAGAGCGCGCCCTTAAGATTACCGAAGACAACGAACGTCTGATCGGGTCGGTCCTGCTGGGCAATAACCTTACAAACATCCTCGCAGCCTCGCTCGCAACGGCATTGTTCACGCGCCTGTTTGGCGAAAGTGGTGTTGCGCTTGCAACGTTGGTTATGACGTTGCTGGTGCTCATCTTTGCCGAAGTATTGCCAAAGACCTATGCGATCACAAATGCCGAGCGTGCTGCTGCAATGGTGTCTGGGCCAATCAGTATTGTTGTTTTGGTCTTCGCGCCCGTTGTGAGCGTTGTGCGCCTGCTGGTTCGTGGCATGCTGCGTATGTTGGGTGTGCCCGTCGATCCCGACAGCAATATCCTCGCTGTGCGCGAAGAAATTGCAGGCGCTCTGCAGCTTGGCCACTCCGAGGGTGTCGTTGAGAAAGAGGACCGTGACCGCATCCTTGGTGCGCTTGATCTGCGCGAACGCGTTGTCGAGGAAATCATGCTTCACCGCTCGGGTATCGAGCTGATCGATGCGGCGGACGCTCCCGCGGATATTCTGGAGCAATGCCTGCGCTCCAACCACACCCGCCTGCCAATCTTTCGCGATGATCCTGAAAACATCATCGGTGTGATCCATGCAAAAGACCTGCTGCGCGCCATGTACAAGCTCATCTCAGGCACAAAAGACGGTGCTGCCACGTTCAAAAACTTCGACATCGCAGATGTGGCGATGGAGCCGTACTTTGTGCCAGAAACTTCAACACTGGATGAGCAGATGCGCCAATTCCTGCACCGCCGTACGCATTTTGCGCTGGTGGTGGACGAATATGGCTCGCTGCAAGGATTGATCACACTTGAGGACATCCTCGAAGAGATCGTGGGCGAGATTACCGATGAATTTGACCCGCTGGCAGATCACGCCGTCAAAACCGATGCGGAGGGCCAGTATCTCGTGGACGGCGCGATGACGATCCGCGACCTCAACCGCGCAAATGACTGGAACCTTCCCGACGACGAGGCAAACACTGTTGCTGGTCTTGTCATTCACGAGGCGCAGATGATCCCCACGCGAGGTCAGGTCTTTCTCTTCCATGGTTTCCGCTTTGAGGTCCTCGCCAGAGAAGGCAACCGCATCACGAAATTCAAAATGCGCCCTCTTTGAGCAGTAGCACCCAGTCCTCTTGGTCTTATCTCCTCCGAGGAGGCGTTACGTACAAGGCAAAGGGACGCGGTCGTGCGCCCTTTACGCCCGCAGCCGCGCGCCCTTGGGATCAAAGGGTGGCTCGGCCAACACAGTAGCCTGATGGGCCACGCCCAAAACCATCACGTCGACCATATCGCCCCCCTTGACCCCTTGAACAAAGCCGAGTGCCAACGACAGACCAACCGAATAGCCATAAGCGCCAGACGTCACCCGCCCAATACCAACCCCGTCCTTAAAGATCGGCTCGCCGCCTGTTGCGTCCGCGTTCGAGGCGTCTGTTTGCTTGCCGTCCAGCGCCAGCAGCACAAGCTCCTCACGGGCAGGTTTTGCCATGGTTTCTGTCACGGCCTCACGGTTGAGGAATGGCTTTTCAAGCTTGCACAACCGCCCAAGGCCAACCTCCTGCGGGTAGTATTCGGGGCTGTATTCACGGCCCCACGAGCCATAGCCCTTCTCGACCCGTAGCGACATCAACGCGCGACTGCCCACAGGGCCAGCATCAACATCACGGCCCGCCGCAATCAGTGCTGCATAGAGGGCAGCTTGGTCGCCCTCCTCGCAATGCAGCTCCCACCCCAGATCGCCGGTAAAGGAGACGCGCAACGCCAAACAGCGCACGCCACCCAGCTCGATCCACTTGGAGCGCATGAAAGGGAAGTCAGCCGTGGCCAACGAAGTATTGGTCAGTCGCTGCAAGATATCGCGCGACTTTGGCCCCGCCACGTTGAAACCGCACATCGTATCGGTACGGCTCTCAAATGTGGTCCCCTCGGGCAGCGGCACCTCCTTGAAGAAACGTTTGTGATACCGCTCGGCCATGCCTGATCCGATAATCCAGAACTCATCCTCACTCAAACGTGTCACGGTGAAATCACCTGCAATCCCGCCGCGTTTCCCGATCAATGGCGTCAGGCACGACCGCCCAACCTGTCGCGGCATGTTGTTCGCAAAAACGGCATTGAGCCACTCTTCCGCCCCTGCCCCTTTGCAAAGGTATTTGGCGAAGTTTGAGATGTCGATGATGCCCGCATGCTCACGCAGCATCTTGCACTCGGCCCCGACCACATCCCACCATGGCTGGCGGATGAAACCATGTGTCTGGTCCTCGGAACCGACTTCTGCGCCGTAATAAAGCGGATGCTCCCAGCCATAGTTTAGACCAAAGACTGCGCCCATCTCACGCTGGGTGTCATAGATCGGACGCACCCGTGCAGGACGGCCCGCGCTGCGCTCTTCATTGGGGAAGTGGATTTTGAAGCGGTTGGCATATTGATCGCCAACCCGCGCTTTGGTGAAGGCCTTGTCCGCCCAATCGCCAAATCGTGCCACGTCCCACGCAAACATGTCATAACGGCTTTCGCCTGTGACGATCCAGTCAGCAGCCAACAGGCCCATTCCGCCCGACTGACTAAACCCCGGAATGA
>CAWVZA010000208.1:0-3018 GCA_963934545.1 uncultured Sulfitobacter sp. | reverse complement strand
CGACAACCGCGTCATGCGGCGTTTCTGTGGTCCAGTATTGCTCCGCGTTTTACACCACGTATCCGCAGACCCTTTCCAAAAGATCGAAAGCGAGTGCCGCAGCGGATCACACCAAGTGATGCCTGTCTGGACTGTGGTGGTAGCTTTAAAGAACTTGGCGCAGATGTGATGGAAGAGCTGGAATATGTGCCAGCCCATTACATCGTGAAGCAAATTGAACGCCCACGCTTGGCATGCACCTGCTGTGAGAAGATTGTGCAGTCTGAGATGCCAAGTCGCCCCATTCCCAAGAGCTTTGTTGGCCCTGCACTGATGGCACATATTTTAGCCTGTAAATACGGCTATCACCTACCACTTTATCGCCAAAGCCAGATGTTTGAGAACCAAGGCATTGATCTAAGCGGATCGCTTCTTTGCTCATGGGTGGGTAAATGCACCAAGTTGTTGGAGCGCTTGTCAGATGCCATCCGTGATCATGTCTTCAAGGGACAAGCCATATTTATGGATGATACCACAGTCAAATTGCTTCAAAAGGGTAAAGGTCGCGGCAAAAACAAGCCTAAAACCGCACGACTGTGGGATTATACCAGAGACGAGAGGCCCTGGGGCAGTACATCACCGCCTGCGGTTTGGTATCAGTTCTCTACCAGCCGAGGGGCTGAACATCCCAGCAAACATCTGGAAACCTATAAGGGCTTTGCCCACGCAGATGCTTATGCAGGGTATAATGATGCCTATCGCACAGGGCGCGTGCGTGAGATGGCCTGTATGGTGCATATCAGGCGTGAGTTCGTGAAAGTTCATGACAGTTATAAGCTGCCTGCCGCAGCCGAAGCCATAGCGCGTATTAAACAACTCTATGAGGTGGAGAACCTTGCACGGTTTAAATCACCAGAGGAACGGGTGGCCCTACGGCAAGAGCATGCCAAACTTATATTCGATAATCTAGAAGCTTGGCTAATGCAGCAGCTGGCCAATATCTCTAAAAAGACCCCATTGGCCAAAGCGGTGTTTGTCAAATAAGTTGTCCGCCGATTTCATGCGACGTCTCTGATTTCGGAGGCGCTGATTTCGGTTTCCGGGTTGAGCCAGACGGGGCCAGCAGGTTGCCAGTTGCGGGTTTGACCTGACCAGCGTTCCGGGTTTTGTGATCGAGCACTTGCATAGAGACTGGCTCGATTTGCCAAGGTTGCACGATCCTGGCCCGCGTGGCGCGCATTTGGCGTGACGAAGCGGATGGCGCTGTGCAAGTGCTCACCGTTGTACCAGCTGGCGAAGGATTTCACCCAAGCCTGGGCGTCGGCCTTTGTGGCAAAGCCCTTGGTCGGCCAGTTCGGGCGATATTTGCACGTGCGGAAGAGCGCCTCTGAGAACGGATTGTCATTGCTGACGCGCGGCCGGCTGTAAGACGCGATGATGCCGAGTTTTTCCATCGTTGTTTTCATCGTCGCGCCCTTCATCGGGCTGCCATTGTCGGCATGCAGAACCAGTGGGCGCAAGGCGCATCCCTCAGCCAGTACCGCTTTGCGGATCAGCATTGCCGCCAGCTCCGCACTCTCGCGTTCATGAACTTCCCATCCAACGATCTTGCGGCTGTAGATGTCTACGATCAGATAGAGATAGAAGAACATGCCTGCGATGGGTCCAGGCATCCATGTTATGTCCCACGTCCAAACCTCGCAGGGCGTGCTGGCTTTGTAGCTGGTGGGTGGTTTGCGCCGGACCGGCGGTTTGGCCCGGCCCCTATGATGCTGCTGCCCATCTGCGCGAAGAATGCGATAGAAGCTGGATTCAGATGCGAGATACAGCCCCTGATCGGCCAGTTTCGGTACAATCTGGCTTGGTGTAAGGCTGGCAAATTCTGTTGCATTACAGACTTCAAGCACGGCCGCGCGTTCCTCGGCGCTCAGTTTGTTGGCCGGTTCCGGGCGCAGCACAAGGGGGCGCTGATCGGCGTGCATCTGCCCGTCCTTTGTCCAGCGCCGCAAAGTGCGGCCGCTGATCTTCAGCTCGGCACAGGCTTTGGCCTGCCGCGCGCCTGCGGTTACAGCGTCGTTGATCAGAGCAATGGCAGTTTGGCGATGTGGGGTGCTGATCATGCGTCCTCGTCGCCCCCCCAGATCGCTGCCGCCTTTTTTCGCAGAACAAGGAGCGCTGCGGTTTCGGCCAATGCGCGGTCTTTGCGAGCTAATTCACACTCCAAATCCTTGACCCGCTTTTTTTTCCCTGGTCGCCCGCCCAAGACGCGCGCTACTGGCACGGTCCCAGTCATTCGCCTGTTCACAGGCCGCACGCCACGCCGCGATCTGCGCTGGAAAAATCCCACGCTTGCGGCAGTACTCGGCCAGATCAGCTTCGTTGAGAGAGGCGGTTTCCAACACGGCTGCGAACTTGTCACGTGACAACCAGCCCTCGGGGCCTGCATCAGCGTCGGGCAGAAGCTGGCCTTTGCTGCGCGCCTCAGCCCGCCACTTGTGCAGCGTCGCCTCGGAAATCCCCTCCTCTTGCGACAACTTCCGAATGGCCATGTTGTTCGGCGGAAGCATCCGCTTCAGCACTGCCGCCTTACGTTCCGGTGAATATCCCAAATCATAGTCCTATCCCGCCCTCCTGAAAATTAGAGAAAAATAGAGCAGCGGACAACTTCCCTGACACAGGGGGAAAGCAATTAAATACGCTCTGGCCCGCTTACCAAAGGCACGTCCTTACTTGGATCACGGCTTTCTCGAGTTAGACAACAATACAGCCGAACGGGCTATACGCCCTGTAACGCTGGGCCGTAAGAACTATATGTTCATGGGGTCTGAGGCTGGAGGCCATTCAGCCGCCATCGCCTATACCTTGATTGAAACCTGCAAGATGAACAAGGTAAACTCCGAAGCTTGGCTTGCTTGGGTCCTCACGAAAAAAAAGGATCATCCTGTCAATCGTATGGATGAATTGCTACCATGGGCCTACAAGGTGATGGTCGATGAGCAAAAAAAACTTGCTTGATTAGTGGCGGCGTTGATGTTTACT
>CAWVZA010000207.1:0-3053 GCA_963934545.1 uncultured Sulfitobacter sp. | reverse complement strand
TGAATACGGACCAGGGCAGCCAATACACAGGCGCGGGCTGGATCACGACTTTGACCAACGCTGACATCAAAATATCATTGGACGGTCGGGGCCGTTACCTGTACAATATCTTCATCGAACGCCTCTGGCGATCCTTGAAACAGGAGGCCGTCTACTTGCATGAAATCACCGATGGCTTCCAAGCCAAACGGATCATCGATGACTGGATTGGGTTTTACAATTCTGAGCGTCCTCACACCGCCCTTGATAAGCGGACGCCGGACATCGCATACTTTATCCAAACCGATGCACGAAAAGCGGCATGAATACAAACCTGATGTATCTTAGCAAAGCCGCAAACCTGTCCTAAAAAGCAGGACCACTTCAGTAGTGACTGGTGCCCAGTTCTAGGGCAGCAACTCATCCAGACGGTCAGACAATCATGCGCGTCAGAGATCAAGCATAATCCTGTGGGGCTTCGCGTTCCTTTATTGGGATAGACCCATTAGTCCCCCCAGACCGCCCAAGAGCAGAAGGGCTGCATCGGCGTGCGTCGCAGCCGCAGCCCGCTGGTGCTGAGCGTCTCGCGCAGGGCCTTTGTCTCGCCTGGGAATTGGGCACAGTTCAGCTCGTCGAAGACCAGGATCGAGCCCTTGGTCAATAACGGCTCTATATCGGCCAAAATGTCCCGGGTTGGCGCATAAAGGTCCATGTCAAAGATCGCCATGGCAATGATCGCATGAGCGTTCTCTTCTGCCCAGGCGGGGAAGGTTTCGGACGCGTCGCCCTTGATCAGCGCATGCTTCTTAATGTGGCTCATGGGCGCTGCCGCCTCATGCAGCACAAGCAGCTCTTTCAGCGTCTCGAAATGCCCCGGCATCGAGGCGTAATCGCCGACCTCTGTCTCGGTCCCGTCCTCTGGTGTGACCGCGGGGAAGCCCTCGAACGTGTCAAAGCCATAGATCATCCGGCTGTGGTTGAAAGGCTCAAACACGCTGCGCAAGTTGATGAGTTGCGCCATCGTAGCGCCCCATTGAACGCCGAACTCGCAGATCACACCAGGAACTTCGATGATCTTACGGTAAAGGTCGGTGTAGTAGATGGTGCGCGCAAGGGCCTCGACCTTCATGCACGCCATGCTGTGGCGGTGCCAGTTAGGCCCGTATTCCGGCAAGAGGCGCTGCTGGATGGCTAAGATCCGGTCGTTGACTGTTTGCGCAGCGTCGGTCCGTGCGGTAACTTCCACACCTCGTTTTTTCATCATGTTCTCCAAGGTTGTGGCATATGAAGTTTAGAGTGGCGATGGATAGGACACCGACTTAACAGCGGTGTAGAAATCGGCGTGGACCTCTGCCAGCCCAGCACCTCTCAGAAATGCCTCAGACCGCTGACCGGTCGAGACGGCGGCAAAGGGTACATCGGCCAGTTCTGCGGCTTTGGCGTCGGACTCGTTGTCGCCGATGAAGCCCGTTGCGCCAATCTGTGACAGGATCTCGGCCTTTGATTCGCTCGCGCGTTTTGGATGCACCCGGTGAACCGCGCTGACATAGTCGGAAAGCCCCAATTGCCGTACCTGCTGGTGCAAGAGATAGGCGTGTTGTCGGGCCGAGATGATCACGCAATCAGCCTGGTCTTGCATGCCTATTAGACACTTTTTAACCCCCGACAGCAAGCTGTCGAGAGATTGCCAATAGGGGGTCTCGACCGCGGCGACCCAGTCCCGTGACAGGGCTTGCGCCAAGTCCATCTGCACCCCTGTCTCGACTAGCGCTGATTTGGTCGAGGCACCGTCGCGCTTGAGCAGCCAGATCCGCCCCAGGTCCAGTTGCAGCCCGCGCGTGCGCGCAAGGGCGCCCAACAGGGTTGTTTGCTTTTGGGCGACCGTAATCAGTGTGCCATCGAGGTCCAGTGCTAGGAGAGGCCTCATGGTCGGCGGCTCATCACAAATTCGCTGTATTGCCGGGTGACGAGGATCTCGGCATCCGGGGCGATCTCTGGCACGAAATGCTCATAGCTTTCCCCCGTCCGGCAGGCATAACTGGCAGCCAGAATATCATACCCAGCCGCGACCGTCAGCGCGGTCCCCGCACCCGGGCGCAGGTTCAAATCCGTCACGCACCAGCCTGCTTGCCCGCGCATGGCCTGAAAGCAAATCGCCCCACGCTGGCCCATCCCTGCGCCGATCTTTGAGGCGATTTCAGCCAGTTCAGGGTGGAAAAACACTCGTGCCTTGGTGCAGACACCGGCCTTGGTCTCAAGTCTTTCGCGGCAATAAGCGCGGGTGAACCCAGTCTCGGCGTCATAGAAGCTGTCGATGGTGATCTCGGGCGTCTTGCAAATTTCCTGGATGATAGATCCCGCCCGCTCCTCCGCATCAAGGGCGCGGATCTCGGCCACGCTCAGCGCTCGCGCGCCTCGGCTACCGAACCCGTCGCGGGGCTTGACGAACCAAGTCTCATCATCGGGCCGCCCTTGCAGGTCGCTCAGTTGCTGGGGCACTCGCACCGCCTGCGCCTGAAGCCAGGGATCGGCGGCAGCCTTGTCCAAAAGCTCGGGCCCCGGTCCGGCCAGCCAGATGTCGAGATGCTGTGTCTTCGGGAGCGTCCAGGCGGCTCTGATTTCCGCGTTCAGGAGCGGTATGTAAATGTCGATCGCTTCTTCCTCCAGGATCTGCCCGAGCACTTGGGCAAAGTTCGGATCGTCAGCGCGCGGCACCTGATGAAAAGCATCGGCCAAGAGCGATGTAGTTACCAAGTCCCGGTCGAAGATATCTGTCACGATAAGCCGTAAGCGGTCGTGCCAAAGGGCTTGCAGGCGTGTTGCGATTGCAAAGGCCGTACCGGTCCCCCCGCCGCCAATCAACACATTACGTTTCTTAGTATCGGTCATCTGGTTCACAAATGGGCTCTCCATTGAACAGCGGGAGGGTGTCTTGGTTTGTGGTGGAGTTTTCTATCTTGAGAAGTCCCTTATCCAAGAGTGCGTTGAGCACGTAATGAATGCCGCCGGTACTGAGGCTAACGGCCTTGGCCAATTTGCGCTGACTCATTTCGGGGTTGTCCTGTAAAAGACGC
>CAWVZA010000206.1:0-3072 GCA_963934545.1 uncultured Sulfitobacter sp. | reverse complement strand
TATGTAACGTTGGAGCCTTGTCCGATGTGTGCGGGTGCGATTGCTGCAGCGCGCATAGAGCGGCTGTATTACGGCGCGTCGGACCCGAAGTCGGGCGGAGTGGCGCAGGGGGCGCGGGTGTTTGCGCATCCGCAATGCCACCACGCGCCAGAAGTGTTCGACAGTATTGCAGAGCGGGAGTGTGCCGCTCTGCTGGTTGATTTTTTCGCGGCCAAGCGCGGCGGTTGACCGATTAAAGCGAGATCTGGTGCATGACCTTTGGCTCCAGCACAGAAGTCCCCGGCAGAACGCCATTGATCAGCGCTTCTGCGGACTGCTCTAACATGGGCATCGTTTTGTAATGGCATGGGATGACCATGTTGAAGTTGAAATATGTCCGTGTGGCGTAGGCCGCCATTTCCATGTCCATCGTGAAATGCCCGCCCGCCGAGAGGATGCCGATGTCGGGCTTATAGTAGTCACCGATCCACGCCATATCTGCCATCAGGCCAGTATCGCCAGAGATGTAGATACAGCGGCCTTCACCCCTGAGGATAAAGCCGGATTCGCTGCCCATATAGCGGCGCACGCCGTCCACTTCAGCGGCAGAGGAGTGGGAGGCGGGCACCATGCTGGCGCTCACTTTATCAGCCAGCGGGATTGTGCCACCCATGTTGAATGTCGCACCCTCAACGGAACCTTGGCTGTGCAGGTGCATGGCCAGCTCATACATACCTGACAGCGGGGCACCCGTATCCTTGGAGATTTGCACCACATCGGCGATATGGTGCAAATGCGCATGGGTCGCCAGAATATGCGTAGCCCCTGAAATAGCGGACTTATGTTGATCCTCGGACAGCATCGGATTGCCTGTGAGCCAAGGGTCTACCAGCACGACCTGATCTTCGATTTCGATACGGAATGAGCCGTGTCCGAGCCAAATGATATTCGTAGCGGTTCTCCTGCTGGTTACTTTATCTAAGTTTATCCAATCTTGAGAGAATTGCGAGAGCGGCCCGCAAATTTGTGGTGCACACTCGCCTGCGGCTTGCTTGCGCGTCGCGAGAACGGTAGAGGACGACAAGCTAGATGAGGATTGAATATGTCGATTGATGAAAGCACCGCCGCCCGCGTGGCGAAACTGGCCCGGATCAAGGTTGAGCCTGAGGCCCTGCCTGCATTGGCGCAAGAGTTTAACACGATCCTTGGCTTCATCGAACAGCTGAGCGAAGTGGATGTCGAGGGCGTCGAGCCAATGACGTCCGTGACGCCGCAAAGCATCAAACGCCGCGCCGATGTGGTCACCGATGGTGATATGCAGGACGCGATCCTGAAGAACGCGCCCGATGCGCGCGAAGGTTTCTTTGCTGTGCCGAAGGTAGTCGAATAATGACTGATCTGAACAAACTGGGCTTGGCCCAAGCGCGTGACATGCTCCGCAAGGGTGAGACAACGTCCAAAGAGCTGACCGAGGCGTGCCTCAAGGCGATTGAGGGTTCTGGTGCGCTCAACGCATTTGTGCACCATACGCCCGAGATCGCGCTTGAGCGTGCCGCGGCCGCTGACATCCGCATCAAAGCGGGTGACGCGCCAGCGATGTGTGGCTTGCCCATTGGCATCAAGGATTTATTCTGCACCAAAGGTGTGCCGTCGCAGGCGGCCTCGCGCATCCTTGAAGGGTTTAAGCCAGAGTACGAATCAACTGTGAGCCAGAATTTGGCCGATGCGGGCGCGGTAATGTTGGGCAAACTCAACATGGACGAGTTCGCTATGGGGTCCTCGAACGAGACATCTGTTTACGGAAACGCAGTGAATCCATGGCGCCGTGAAGGTTCAGATGCGCCGCTCACGCCCGGTGGGTCATCTGGTGGCTCTGCTGCGGCTGTGGCTGCTGATCTGTGCCTCGCTGCAACGGGCACGGATACAGGCGGCTCAATCCGCCAACCTGCGGCGTTGACGGGAACTGTGGGCATCAAGCCAACTTATGGCCGGTGCTCGCGCTGGGGTGTGGTGGCATTTGCATCCTCGCTGGACCAAGCGGGCCCGATGACCAAGAACGTGCGCGATGCGGCGATTATGCTGGAAGCCATGTGCAGCTACGACCCGAAAGACAGCACCTCTGCCGAGATGGCTGTGCCGAATTTCGAGGCCGCACTGACAGGTGATGTGCGCGGCAAGAAGATCGGTATTCCAAAAGAATACCGGATGGATGGTATGCCAGCCGAGATTGATGCGTTGTGGCAGGACGGCATTGCGATGATGAAAGATGCGAGGGCGGAGATTATTGATATTTCCCTGCCGCATACAAAATATGCGCTGCCTGCTTACTACGTGATCGCACCTGCTGAGGCGTCTTCCAACCTCGCGCGCTATGATGGCGTGCGGTACGGCCACCGCGCCAAGCTTGATGCAGGCGATGGCATTACAGAGATGTATGAGAAGACCCGCGCCGAGGGGTTTGGACTAGAGGTTCAGCGCCGCGTGATGGTGGGGACTTATGTGCTGTCGGCAGGTTTCTATGACGCTTACTACAACCGTGCGCGCCGTGTGCGGACGCTAATCAAGAAAGACTTTGATGATGTGTTCGCCGCAGGCATTGATTGTATTCTGACGCCTGCCACGCCTTCTGCTGCTTTTGGACTGGGTGAGATGACGGATGCGGATCCGATCAAGATGTATCTTAACGATATCTTTACGGTAACGGTAAACCTAGCAGGGTTGCCCGGCATCACTGTGCCAACAGGCACGGACGCTCAGGGTTTGCCTCTGGGGCTGCAACTGATCGGGCGTCCGTGGGAAGAAGGCGATCTGCTGTCTTCCGCCTACGCGCTGGAGCAGGCGGCGGGTTTTGTAGCCAAACCGCAGAAATGGTGGTAAGCGACCACCTAAATGCGTAACAAATGCAGGCTATTGAGATGATGAGTGTTCGATTTGTATTGGGTGCAGTTGCTGTGCTTGCCGTCGCGGCGTGCCAGCCGGCCGTTCCCGAAGACAGCCGTTTTGGCGTAGGGTTTGATCAAACGTTTGATGCGCAGCGCGCCAATCGTGAGGCTGCGTTGGCGGCTGGAAACGCTGTTCCTGCTGCTCCGGTGG
>CAWVZA010000205.1:0-3122 GCA_963934545.1 uncultured Sulfitobacter sp. | reverse complement strand
AGCTGGTCTTGGATGAGGTGGATCTGGTCGAGAGCCGCGTCGAGTTGATCGGACTGGATCCCAAAATCTTCCAGCATTTGCTGCAACTGCCGGATTTCCTGGGCGATGTTGCGCGTATCTATTGTAGGCACGCCCTGCGAAAACGCAGGAGGTGCTGCCAGCATAGCGCAGGTGGCCACTGTGGTAAAAAACTGTCGTACGGGGTGCCTCATGGCAGTACCTCCAGATCAAAATGCAAAAACTGTTGCTCGCGTGCTTGGGCGGCGGCCATCGTGAGGGCTTGCGCGCTGAGGGGCTGCGTTCGCGCGGCCTTGAGGCGGATTCGAATGGCCATAAGTCGGGCAAGCTCTGCGCGGGCATAGGTATTGAGTGACAGGGCGGCATGGACATCCTCCGTCTCTGCGATGCGGGTGATGATGTCCTGAATGCGCAGAGCGGCAGCCCGCACTGAGATCAGGGAATAATCGCCATAGATGCCAGCCCCATGGGCACTGAGGCTCATGGAGGCATTGGCCATCAGGATCGGATCAATGGTGCCAAGCGCGTCGATCCCGCCCACGCGGGTGAGGTAAAGATTGTAGCGCTCCGGGATGACCTGAACGTAGTGCTGCGTCTCGGCAAAGGGCGGCACGCCGCCATAGCGCTGCACATTGCCGGGGCCCGCGTTGTAGGCGGCCAGCGCGTGGATGACGTTGCCTTCGAACATGTTCAGCATTTGTGCGAGGTAACGCGCGCCACCGGTCACCTGAATATAAGGGTCGTCGAAATAGGCTGGATTGATACCGAGATCACCAGCGGTGGCAGGCATGATTTGGGTCAGGCCAAAGGCACCGACGGGCGAGCGCGCCCCGACCTGGAACCTGCTTTCTTGCCAGATCAGCGCCTGGATCAGACAGCGCCATTGCACCAGAGACAGCCCCGCGCGGCCCACGCCGGACAGACCATGGGTCTCGCGCGCAGCGCGGATGATGAGCGCCTCGACGGTGCCTCCAGCATCGCCGAACATTTGCGGCGCAGCCGGATTGGGATCGGTGGGCCCGAAGAGCGTAGCGGCGGCGCTTTCGTCTGAGCGGCCAGCCTCAAGGCTTTGGAGCGTGCTGGCGGTCGAAGGGCCAATAGTCGACGCTTCCAGCAGATCTTCCAGCGCGGCATGCTGATCTGCCTCCAAGGCCGCCAGTTCTTCCTCACGGCTGAGCCGGTCGCGCTGCAGGGCAAGATCGCGGTCCCCTTGGCCCAGAATTTGCTCGCGTTGCAGAAACGCACCCAAATCGAATGTTGGCACGCCTTGGGCCCCGGCCATGACGGCCGGACCCAAGGCAAGGAGTACACCCAATATGGAAGCCCCGCGCTTAGCCATTTCCATTCCCCACATGACCAACCGCATGCAGCAGCTCGAAGCTGCAATCGCTGCGGGTCACTTCCACAAAACTGTTAAAGCAATCAGCTTCAGAGGGCTGATATTGCGCGCAAGCCGAGAGCATCAGAGCGAGACCAATCAGCAAACTACGGGGAAACAAGCAGCTCATATCATTCTCCAAAAATCCGGGCGGTCACGGTAATCGGCACCAACAAGCGCCTCACCCTTTTCCATGCCGCCCAGGATGGTGAGGTGAGGTCCGAGCACGCTGAGATCAGCATCGATCACGACCGAGCCTTGGTCATCGCGCACCAGCGCCAATCGGGAATTGCTGCCCGTGCCAAGGAGGACGTCGAGCTCCTTGGCGGTCAGGCCAAGCATGGCGTAATCGCTGGCTGAGGCGCGGATATTGGGCAGGAGCAGCTGTGTCGGCACGGCTTCTACAATGGTCTTGCCCGTGCGGGTCTTCTCGAGCTGGCTGGCATATTGCGTCATCATGACAACGACGGCGTTTTGCTTGCGCGCTGTGACAAGCCAATTGCTTAGCCGCTCCGCGAAGTATGGATTGTCCAGTGCCTTCCAGGCCTCATCGATGATGATCAACGTGGGTCTGCGATCCTCGATCACCCGCTCGATACGGCGGAAGAGATAGGACAGGACGGCCATGCGTTCCTTCTCGCTTTCACTGTCGAGAATACCAGTGAGGTCGAAGCCCACGACATCGCCCGCCAATGAGAACGTGTCCTCGGCACTTTGCCCGAAGATCCAGCCGTAGCGCCCATCAGCCGTCCATTCCTGGATACGCTCGAAAAGATCACCATCATCAGCGCCCGCCACGAACAGGGACGCCAGGTCCTGCCAGTTGCGCAGCGCGGGATCGGAGGCTGTGGCGTTCTGGCGCACCACGTCTTGAATGCGGTTGATCTGTACGGGGCTCAGCGGCTTGTCGCTGCGGTGCAGGAGCGTGGCCAGCCAATCGGCAAGCCAGGCTTGCCCGCGGCGGTCGATCTCGGTGCGCAGGGGATTGAGGCCCGTGGCTTCGCCCGCTTTGATGGCGCTGAAACGCCCCCCATTTGCGCGCACGGCCATTTCCATACCAGCCCGATAGTCAAAGACGAAGACCCGCGCGCCACAGCGCCGGGCTTGCGTCATCAAGAAGGCCGAGAGTACAGATTTGCCCGAGCCGGGACGACTGAGGATCAGCGTGTGGCCACCCGTCGGTTCCTTATCCGGGCTGCCGGTCTCGTGGTAGTTGAAGAGATATCCTGAGCGTTCCGGCGTGGGGAAGAGCGCGATGGGCTTGCCCCAGGGGACCTGATCGCCGGTTTTGCCCAAAGGGCTGCGGTGGAGCGCGGCCAGGTCCGCGAAATTGAGATTGGTGATGGCGGCCTTACGGCTGCGCATCTGGCCATTGCCCGGATGCTGCCCGAAATAATGCGTCCGCGCGGCAAACCCCTCGCTCACCAGCGTGACGCCCTCACTGGCGGCGATATTGCGGATCTCGGCCGCGATGGCGTCGAGCTTGTCCTCGGTCTCGGCAAATACTGTGACGGTCATGTGATGTTCGCCAAAGCTCAGGCGCTTGGATTCCAGGTCATCGAGCGCTTCGACCAGTTCTTCAGTCAGCGAGATCGCACCGTCATCGCTGGCCTTCATCAGCCGCTGTTGGCGCTTGATCCGGCCCGCCATCATGTTGCTGTTGATGGGCGTGAAGGAATGAGTGACGACCATATCGATGGGTAGGCTCAGCTCGTCGAACATGGTG
>CAWVZA010000204.1:0-3123 GCA_963934545.1 uncultured Sulfitobacter sp. | reverse complement strand
GGGTCGCATCACGCATTCGCCAAACTCGCGGATCACAAGATGACAGTTGCAGAGCCTGCGCTGACCTTCGGTGTCGTGGATCACTATGCGCCAACCCGTGCAGGGGACGTCGCGCCTGATATCCGCCGGATGATTAAGACATTGGGCGGGAATGCCCGCGCGGCGGGGATCAAGCTGTTTGATCTGCATGATCCTGCGCAGGGGATTGTCCATGTGATCGGCCCTGAACAAGGGCTGACCTTGCCTGGCTCTCTGGTGAATTGCGGCGACAGTCACACCTCGACTCATGGCGCATTTGGTGCGCTGGCCTTTGGTGTGGGGGCGACTGAAGTAGCGCATATCCTTGCGACCCAGACGATCTGGCAAAAGCGGCCCAAGACCATGCGCATTACTTTTGATGGTGCGCTGGGAGCAGGTGTCGCGGCCAAGGATATGGCGCTGCACTGGATTGCGGCACTTGGCGCGGACGGGGCGCAAGGTTATGCCGTGGAATATGCGGGTGAGGCTGTGCGGGCGCTCAGCATGGAAGGTCGTATGACCCTGTGTAATCTGAGCATTGAAGGTGGCGCGCGCATGGGGATGATTGCACCTGATGCAGTGACTTATGACTACGCGAAAGGCCGTCCTTTTGCACCGAAAGATGATGCTTGGGATGCCGCAGTAGCGGATTGGAAGCTGCTCCACTCGGATGCGGATGCTGAATTTGACCATGAGGTACGTTTTGATGCAGCGGCAATTGCGCCTACAGTTACATGGGGTACTTCGCCCGAGGATGCGTTGCCTATTTCGGGGCATGTTCCTCAGAGTGAGGGCGCAAAGAACATCTCCGCGACATTGGAATACATGGGGTTAGAAGCGGGGATGCCGCTGAGCCAGATCGCTGTTGATCAAGTCTTCATTGGCTCTTGCACAAATGGCCGCATTGAGGATTTGCGCATGGCGGCCAAAGTGCTGGAGGGGCGTCGCTCCGTTGTGCCGGGCCTTGTCTCACCCGGCTCAATGCAAGTGAAAAAGCAGGCGGAAGAGGAAGGGTTGGCGCAGATATTTGTGGAGGCGGGTCTGGAATGGGCAGATGCTGGATGCTCCATGTGCGTGGGCATGAACGGTGATCTGGTTGGCGCGGGCAAGTGCTGTGCCTCCTCCACCAACCGCAATTTCAAAGGGCGGCAGGGGCGCGGTGCGCGCACCCATCTGATGAGCCCAGCAATGGTCGCAGCGGCCGCTGTCACAGGCCATCTGACTGATGTACGCCCCTTGCTGGAGGGGCGTATATGAGCGGCTGGAAAACCCTGAGCGGCACGGCAGTCGCCTTGCCCCAAAGCAATATCGACACCGACCAGATCATTCCTGCTCGTTTCATGTCCCAGCCGCGGAGCGAAGGTTATGGCGGCTTCCTGCTCCATGACGTGCGCAGGGCACAGCAGGGCCACCCGCTTGATCGATATGCGCCAAAAGTGCTGGTCGCGGGGCGAAATTTTGGAAGTGGCAGCAGCCGTGAAGCGGCGGTTTATGCGCTGGTTGACTATGGCATCAGTGCCGTTTTCGCGCCCAGCTTTGGCGATATTTTTGCGGGAAATGCCGTGAACAACGGCTTGCTTGCAGCGCAGGTTGACGAAGATATGGCCACGTCATTGATCGCCGCCATGGGCGAGGGGGCGTGCGAGGCGGAGGTTGACCTCACCTCAGGTCGCACGGTGATTGCAGGGCATGACCTGGCCTTTGACCTTGATCCGGTGCGCCGCCAGAAATTGATCAACGGCTGGGATGATATCGATCTGACCGCCCAGTATTCCGACCAGATAAAGACGTTTCGCGCAGCGCATCTTGCCGCGCGCCCGTGGGCCATGCCCGAAATCTAAATCACCATCAATGGCGCAAAACGCGCCGCTCAACAGGGAGAAAGACCAAATGAAACATACACTTCTCAGCGGTATCCTTGCCACAACAGCACTGGCAGGTACGGCCTATGCCCAAGAGACGATTACCGCAGTTCACGCCTTTCCTGAATCGCTGATCTACACCAAATCCTTCCTCGAGTTCGTCGATAAGGTGAACGCCGCAGGCGAGGGTGTCGTACAAATCGAAGTGCGCGGCGGACCAGAGGCCATCGGCATGTTCCAGCAGCCTGACGCGGTCCGCTCTGGCGTGGTCGATATGGTTTACACACCGGGCAGCTTCTATGCGGGTGCCTTGCCGGAAAAAGACGCGCTTGTAACCTCGAACAAAGTCGCCTCCGAAGTGCGCGAGAATGGCGGCATTGAACTGATCGACCAAATTCACCAAGAGAAAATGGGTGTAAAGTACCTTGGCTGGTTCGACAGTGGCGTCTGCTACAACCTTTGGACTCGCGATGCACCCACACTTGATGACGGCGGAAACCTTGATGTGTCAGGTCTCAAGCTGCGCGGCAACGCGGTTTATAACGCCTTCTTCACCGACTATCTTGGCGCTCAGGTCATCGACCTACCCACCACCGAAGTCTACTCCGCGCTGGAGCGTGGCGTGGTGGATGCAACGGGCTGGACGCAGATCGGCCTGATCGACCTCAAGTGGAACGAGTTCCTGAACTACCGCATCGAGCCGTGCTTCTTCTCCACCGACCTTGGCACAATCGTGAACCTTGAGAAGTGGAACAGCCTCTCCGAGGAAGCCCGCACAATCGTGCAGGATGTGGCGATTGCGCATGAGGCAGAATCTGCAGCCAAACTCGGCGCTGTGCGCGATGAGGATTTCGCAGCTCTTGAGGCGGCTGGTATGGAAGTTGTGACGCTGGAGGGAGCAGCAGCAGATGCCTATCTTGAAGCAGCAGTCTCCAACACATGGGACCGTATGAAGACGCTGATGGAAGAAAGCCCGCAGGGTGCTGGCAACTTCGACAAGCTGATCGAGCTTTTCTACACCAAGTAAAAACCAGGCGCGTCGCGGGACCTCTGCGGCGCGCATCTTTGTCAGGGGTACAAAATGAACGTGATCGGCAGGCTCTATCTGGGAGTGTTATACGCGATGGCGGGCATTGCTTGTGCCATGCTGATCTGGCTCATGATCTCGGTTGTGACATCGGTGATGATGCGCAATCTTGGGCTACAGCCCTTTGCGTGGCTCTTTACCTCCTCTGAATACGCG
>CAWVZA010000203.1:0-3128 GCA_963934545.1 uncultured Sulfitobacter sp. | reverse complement strand
ATCCGTCTGGGGTAAGGGGTAGTCCAGCCGAAGGAAGATTTGTGCAACAAAGCCATTTTTCTGTCTCCTACCTCAAAACATACACAACATGATGCGACAGGAATCCAACCTGTCAACATACTTATCTTGTATGACTCAGGAGTGTGACTAAAACACAGTTCTGCCAACCCCGTCATTTGAGGACAGCCATTCCAGACAAGCGCCGAAGAAGGCACACTTGTTCCTGACACGCGACCCGCCCTTGTCGCTTCTCCTGCAATCACGTAATTATGCGCCAAATTTAATGGGAGACACCAATGTCACACGGTTTTGATACACTACAGATTCACGCAGGCGCACGCCCTGATCCGGCAACGGGCGCACGCCAGACGCCGATCTACCAAACCACTGGATATGTCTTTCGTGATGCGGACCACGCAGCCGCTCTGTTCAACCTGCAAGAAGTTGGCTTCATCTATTCCCGCCTGACCAACCCAACAGTTGCAGTTCTGCAAGAGCGCATTGCCACACTTGAGGGTGGTGTTGGCGCAGTCTGTTGTTCATCAGGTCATGCGGCCCAGATCATGGCCCTGTTCCCGCTGATGTCACCAGGTATGAATATCGTCGCCTCCACACGCCTATATGGCGGTACGGTCACGCAATTCAGCCACACAATCAAACGCTTCGGCTGGGAAGTAAAATTCGTCGACTTTGACGATCTCGACGCCGTCAAAGCCGCAATTGATGACAATACCCGCGCAGTGTTTGGCGAAGCCATCGCCAACCCCGGTGGTTATATCATGGACGTTCGCGCCATCGCAGACATCGCGGATGCGGCGCAGGTGCCGTTGATCATCGACAACACCACCGCCACACCATACCTATGCCGCCCGATTGAGCATGGCGCAACATTGGTCGTGCACTCCACCACCAAATACCTGACTGGCAACGGCACTGTCACAGGCGGTTGCGTCGTGGACAGTGGCAATTTTGACTGGTCCGCTACGGATAAATTCCCGTCGCTCAGCGCACCTGAGCCTGCCTACCACGGCCTCAAATTCCACGAGACATTTGGCCATCTGGCCTTCACCTTCTTCGGCATTGCCATCGGCCTGCGCGATTTGGGCATGACCATGAACCCCCAAGCGGCACATTATACGCTGATGGGTACCGAGACGCTGAGCCTGCGGATGGACCGCCACGTGGCCAACGCGCAAAAGATCGCTGCTTGGCTCGAAGCGGACGACCGCATCGACTACGTCACCTACGCAGGTCTCGAAGCATCCCCCTACTATGAGCGCAGCAAAACCGTCTGCCCAAAGGGCGCCGGCGGCCTGTTCACCTTTGCAGTCAAAGGCGGCTATGACGCTTGCGTCAAGCTGGTCAACTCTCTCGAAGTGTTCAGCCATGTGGCCAACTTGGGCGATACGCGCTCGCTCATCATCCACTCTGCCTCCACAACCCACCGCCAGCTCACCCCCGAGCAGCAGGACGCGGCAGGCGCAAGCGCAAGTGTGGTACGCGTTTCCATCGGTACCGAGGACGCGAATGACCTGATCGCCGATCTCGATCAGGCGCTCACACAGGCAACAGCCTAAACACTCAGCCCCCGCATGCAAAACATCGCCTGCGGGGGCATCCGCGACGCTTCGCCGAAGTCCGCTTGCGGACCTTTTCTTGAGGGCAACTCTGCGTTAACCTGTAACAATACGAAGTTGTTGGTTAACCAGCCCCATGTTAAAAGCCGCACATGAAGCCTAATTTTATACTTTCTCTGTCCTTTGAGGGCATCAAGCTGCTGCACCGTGCAGCAGGCGGTTGGCGTGAAGTGGGCGAAGTGCCTATCACTTCCGATGACGTTGGTGGCGAGTTGGCCATACTGAGCAAAACCGCAGCGAGCCTTGAGCCTGGCGGTGTGCGTACCAAGCTGCTTATCCCCGCAAGCCAGATCAAATACCTGACAATCGATACTGTGGGCCTGTCCGAAGCGGCACGCCGCAAAGCGGCTGAAGCGGCCTTGCATGACGCGACCCCCTACGAAGTGTCCGAGCTGGCCTATGACATCAGCATGGATGGAGCCAAAACCCATGTCGCAGCCGTTGCACGTGAGACGTTGGCCGAAGCAGAAGCCTTTGCCACCGAGCATCGGTTCCACCCCGTTAGTTTTGTCGCCGTTCCTGCCGAAGCCCCATATCTGGGGGAGCCATTTTTTGGCACGACCAAAGGTGCAGCCGCCCTCCTTGAGCCAGAAAGAACTGTAGAACCTGACGGCATCGCTGTCGTGATCGTTGGTGCGGTGGCTCCTGAAGCTCTGCCCGATGAGCCAGTTATAGCCAAACGAGATCCCATCATTGCGCCCGCGCAAAAAGCGATCGAAGCCGCTCAAGAACCCGTGACAGAAGACGAGCCGCCTGTTGTATCAGAGGCCTCAAAGCACGAACCTGAACCAGAGCCGCAGCTTGCCAAAGAACCACTGAACGACGATGCCCCGGCTAAAGATAAGTCTGCGACGGTCAAGCCAGACGATAAGTCTGCCGACCAGAGCAAAAGCTCGCCAGAAGAGAGCGCTTTGACAGCGCAAGACGATGAAACGAACGCGCCCTCGAAAGACGATACGGATGCGACACAAGCCGATGAACCAACATCGCAAACCGAGTTTATTTTCGAGCCCGTTGTTGCTCCCAAGCCGCCAGTCGTTGAAGAAACGCTTCCAGATGTAGCGCCACTACCACCAGCTGCGCTCACCGAAGCAGCCGAAGCTGTAGCCCCTCCAACTCCAAAAGTTGAAACACCGCTCCCAGCAGCTGTAGTTGAAACACCAGACCCCGCCGACCCTAAGCGCGCAGCACTACTCGCTGCGGCATCCGCAACAGGGGCGGCCGCGCTGGTCCCCGGGCCACGTCCGTTCAAAGCGGCACCACCCGCGCCAGATGTGACTGCTCCAGAACCTGTTGCAGCACCAACAGGCTTTGCCTCTCGTCGCACAGCACCAGCAGCGAAAGCCGTAGGCGGCGCACAACGGATTGCCGTTCAAACACCAAGACCAGATAGCAGCTCGCTCACGAAACCGGCAGAAATGGCCGCTGCGGTCAGCAGCGCTGCCGCACCAGTGGCAGCAGCAGCGCGCACAATCGGTGGTTTTCTAAGTC
>CAWVZA010000202.1:0-3149 GCA_963934545.1 uncultured Sulfitobacter sp. | reverse complement strand
CGATGGAGTCAGACAGTGAATCCTTGGCAAAGGATATTTGTGCAACAAAGCCATGATCATGGGTTTGATGCTTTCTGCATGTAGCGTGACCAGCCCCGGACCGATGGTGCAGCAATCTCAGGCCGCAAGCGGATCAGCCGTTACAACAGTAAATGCCATTCGCGGGCAGGCGGGTGTATCGGGTGTCAAACGCAGTCGTGTTCTGGATGCCGTTGCAAAAGGTCATGCCAATGACATGGCTGCCAATAACTTCTTTGGTCACACGGGCAGCAATGGATCGACTGTGGCGCAGCGCGTCAGGGCGAAGGGCTACAAGTGGTGCATCGTCTCGGAAAATGTTGCCAAATGATACCGTTCTCAAGCACGGGCAATTGAATCGTGGCGTGTGTCTAAAGGGCATTACCGAATATGGTGAACCGTAAGGCCCGCGAATTTGGACTGGCCCGTACCGGAGACTATTGGGTTATGGTGCTCGCTGCGAAGCGGTGTTGATCACGCCTGTGGTGTGAGCCTTCAACTTGTTGCGCAGCGTCCATTGATCCAAGTTGCGCGAAGAGCGCGGTCATCGCCCATCATAATGGTCGCAAAAACATCCTCCCAAAATGAACCTGACCGGTTGGCGCGCTGGGCAATCGCTTGGGTCGAGCGCAGATCGAGCACCGCAATATCTGCAAAGTGCCCCTTTGAAATGCTGCCTATTTCGGCCTCAAGGTGCAGTGCCTTTGCAGATCCTGCGGTCGCCAGCCACATAAGCTGGGCCGCATGCAGGGGGTGACCGTGATGTTGGGCAGCCTCATACGCTGCCGCCATGGTGCGCAGCATCGAAAACGACGAACCACCGCCCGTATCAGTCGCCAGCCCCAATGGAATGCCGCGTGCTGCCATTGCAGGCAGGTTCAGCGTGCCGGAGCCGATGAAGGCATTCGATGTCGGGCAATGGATCACGCGCCCTTGCACCTCGGCCAGTCTGTCGATTTCCCGTGGTGTAAGGTGGACAGAGTGACCATAAAGCCCGCGCGCACCCAACAATCCGTGCGCTTCATAGGTGTCGAGGTAATCGCGGGCATTTGGGAACAACGTGCTCACCCATTCGATTTCGTCAGTCTGCTCGCTCAGGTGGGTTTGCATCAGGCAGTCTGGGTGTTCCGCCCAAAGTGCGCCGAGGGCAGCAAGCTGCTCAGGCGTTGAAGTTGGCGAAAAGCGTGGGGTGATTGCATATTGCGCACGTCCCTTACCGTGCCATTTCTCCAGCAGCGCCTTGCTGTCGTCATAGGCTGATTGCGCAGTATCGCGCAGATCATTGGGCGCGTTGCGGTCCATACAGGTTTTGCCCGTCACCACCGCTTGGCCCCGCTTGGCCGCTTCGGAAAACAGCGCATCTACGCTGGCGGGGTGAATGGTGGCAAAGGACGCGACTGTCGTTGTGCCGTGCGCTGCTGTTAGATCAAGATACCGCGCTGCAATTGCACTGGCATACGCTGGATCGTCAAACCGTGCCTCCTCAGGAAACGTGTAGGTGTTGAGCCAGTCAATCAGCCGTTTGCCCCAACTCGCGATCATGGCTGTTTGGGGGTAATGCACATGGGCATCGACAAAACCGGGGCAGATCAGGTCGTCGCCATACGAGACCACCCGCGCTTGCGGACAGGCCGCTTTGAGCGCAGCCGCATCACCAACCTCGGCGATCTTTGCCCCCTCAATCAGCACGCCACCTGTACGGTTGATATGCACAGTTTCCTCCCACGGTGCCTTAAAGGGATCGCCTTGAAAAGTGAGTGTTTGGCCGGTGAGAAGTGTCAGGTTTTGCATGCTCTCAATTGTACTCTTTTGCGAAGCAGCAGCAATGGGCGGACCCCCGAAATTAATGGTGCGAACCTGTGCGAGCCATTGTGGTCACTGCGGTGCCTGCCTATGTTGCGTTAAATTCATATGAGGTGAGGCGCATGTCAGATCAGGTGTTTGAAACGGACCTTGAGGGCGATGAACCAGAGGCCTATGTGCTGGGCAAGCGTGACGTTGCTTCAATCCTTTATGCTGTAGAGATTGACGACCGCCAAAAGCTGATCGAGCTGATGGAACCGCTGCACGCAGCTGACATCGCTGACCTTCTTGAGCAGATCAGCGCGTTTGACCGGACCAAGCTGATCCGCCTCTATGACCATGAATTCGACGGTGAAATCCTGTCTGAGTTGGATGAGGCGGTCCGTGATGAAGTGGTGGCGTTGCTGACGCCGCAAGTCTTGCAAGAGGCGATGCGTGAACTCGACAGTGATGACGTTGTCGACATCCTTGAAGACCTTGAAGACGCGCAGCAAGCGACTATTATGGGGGCGCTTGATGAGGGCGACCGTGCCGCTGTTGAGCAGGCTATGTCCTATCCGGAGTATTCCGCAGGTCGTTTGATGCAGCGTGAGACGGTTATGGCACCAGAGCATTGGACCGTGGGGCAAGCCATTGATTACTTGCGCGAAACGCCAGAGGCGGAGCTGCCTGACCAGTTCTACCATATGATCATTGTTGATCCGCGCCTGCATCCTGTTGGGAATGTAACACTGGGCAAGCTGATGCGCTCCAAGAGGGAGACGCCTCTGAAAGCGCTCTATGAAGAGACGTTCAAGGTCTTTTCCGCCACGCAGGTCGAGGGCGATGTGGCGTATGCGTTTAACCAGTATCACCTGATTTCTGCGCCTGTTGTGGATGAGGATGGTCGCCTGATCGGTGTGATCACCATAGATGACGCCATGGCTGTGCTGGACGAAGAGCATGAGGAAGACATCCTGCGCCTTGCGGGTGTTGGGGAAAGCTCACTGTCCGACCGCGTGATCGAGACGACCAAGCAGCGTCTGCCTTGGCTTGCGGTGAACCTTGTCACCGCCATTGCCGCCTCAATGGTGATTGCGCAGTTTGAGATGGCGCTGGCCCAGATTGTGGCCCTCGCTGTGCTCATGCCGATTGTGGCGTCGATGGGGGGCAATGCTGGCACGCAAAGTCTGACCGTTGCTGTGCGCGCTTTGGCGACCAAGGATCTCACCGGTTCGAACGTGTGGAGGGTTATTCGCCGTGAGTGTCTGGTGGGCCTGATCAACGGGACAATCTTTGCCGTTGTGATGGGGATTGTCGGTGTGATCTGGTTTGGCTCCCCCGCGCTG
>CAWVZA010000201.1:0-3229 GCA_963934545.1 uncultured Sulfitobacter sp. | reverse complement strand
CACGGCGGGCGCGCAGGGTAAATGCAAGGGTCATCACAAGCCATATCGCTGCAAGCGAGAACCACGTGATCGCGTAGGAAAGGTGGTCGTTCGGAATCGCCGTCGTGTCAACAGGCAGCGGGCTGATAAGGCCGTCGTCAAAGGAGGTTTGTTTTGCGACAACAAAGGTCTCTTCGGTGTCCAACGCTGCCGCCATTGCAGCAACATCACGGGCAAACCAGATATTTTTGGCGATGTCAGGCTCAGGCGTGAAACCATCTTTTTCTTGCGGCCACTGCAGGTTGCCGCGCACAGTCTCGGATCCCTTGTGCACAGGCACGTCATCCTGATCCACCACCATGAAACCGCGGTCAAGCAGTACACGCCGCCCGCCCATATCCATTGCCGAAATGATACGGTACCCTGCGCCGATCTCTTTCTGGCTGACCAAAATGCGCAAGTACTCAGGTTCTACAACACCGCGCACTTCAACGGGTAAATAGGCATCGTTTGCAGGATCAAGCACATCAGGCAGCGGGACTGGTGCTGCGGCAATCCGCGCATCAATGTCCGCAATCACGCCGAGTTTCCAGTCCAACCGCTGCACCTGCCAAACACCCAGCGAGATCAGGATCACAGCGCCGCCTGCACCGATGAACAAAGGAAAAAGACCAAGACGCATGAAAGCTCCACAAGACCATTTGAAATAAAAAACGCGCGAGGCTACTGGCCCCGCGCGTGTGTTTTAACCGTGAAGGCTAAAGGTACAAGTCCGCGTTTAGTTTGCGGGAATGCCGAAGACATATACGGCGAAGAACAGGAAGAGCCATACAACGTCAACGAAGTGCCAGTACCATGCAGCCGCCTCAAACCCTACGTGGCGTTCACTGTCGAAGTGACCGGCACGAGCGCGGAACCAGCAAACCAGCAGAAACAATGTGCCGATGACAACGTGGAAACCGTGGAAGCCTGTGGCCATAAAGAAGTTGGAGAAGAACTTGTCGCCGCCAAATTCCCAGCCTTTGTAGAGTAGGTAGTTGTACTCATATGCCTGCAGCGCTGTGAACAGCACACCCAGAACAACGGCAATGATCAAACCATTCTTGAGGTCAGCGCGGTTGTTGCCATGGACAAGCGCGTGGTGGGCCCATGTCACAGCACAACCGGACAGCAGCAGGATCAACGTATTGATCAGCGGCAGGTGAAAGGCATCAACCTGATAGATCACCGGCGGCACATAGGTAGAGCCGAAATATTCATTCATAGGGTACATGGCGTGCTTGAAGAAGCTCCAGAACCACGCAACGAAGAACATCACTTCGGACATGATAAACAGGATGAAGCCGTAGCGCAGGCCGATCTGTACAACCTTTGTGTGATCGCCAACCTTGCTTTCTTCAACGACCTCGGACCACCATGCAAAGCTGCAATAGAGTGTCCCAACAAGCCCAATCAGAAAAACAAATGGCGTCACGTCGTGCATCCAAAGGACGCCACCAACGAGCATGACAAATGCAAACAGCGAGCTGAGCAAAGGCCAGATCGACGGGGCTAGAATATGATAGTCGTGATTTTTTGCGTGGGCCATTTTGGGCGTCCCTGTGTTTTCAGTCTTAGTTTAATTCAGTGGGCTGACCCGCATCGAGAGCGGCATACCCCTCAGGCAGATCAATTTCGTAGAATGTATAAGAGAGTGTGATGGTATGTATATACTGACCTTCACGATCCCCTACAATTTCGGGGTCAACAAAGAAGCTGACGGGCATTTGTACACGCTCACCTGGAGCAAGTACTTGCTCTTCGAAGCAGAAACAGTCGATCTTTTCAAAAAACGCCCCCGCTTGGTAAGGCGTCACGTTGTAGGATGCCATGCCTGCAATGGGCCGGTCGGTAGGGTTGTAGGCCTCATAAAAAGCCAACCCAGTCTCACCGATACGAATTTCCATCTCACGCACAACGGGCGTAAATTCCCACGCCATTTTATTGTTAAGCGAGCCATCAAAGCGGATAGATATTGTCTCTTCTAGCACATCCTCAGATGCGACAGAAGCATAGCCAACCGTGCCACCAAAACCGGTCACGCGGCAAAACCAGTCGTAGAACGGAACAGATGCCCAAGCGAGACCGCCCATCACCACCACAAGCCCAACAGTCTGGGCAACGGTTTTCTGTGGACCCGTCAGTGCCATCAGTCTGTGCCTCCTACCGAAATTTGTTCTCCCACCCCTTTTGCGGCGGAGGCAGGGATTTGGAAACTGGCAGACGTGATTTTTGTGTAGGTCAATACCATAATCAGCAGGACAAAGCCGCCAAGCATCAGGCCAACGCCAATGTTGAGACCTTTGCGACGGGTGTGGATTTCATGTTCGCGACGTAGGGACATTACCAGCCTCCAAATCCAATGGGTTTCAGTGCCGCTTCGGCTAGGATCGCGAGGAAATGCGCGAATAGATACCATAGCGATAAGCGGAAAAACTTACGCTCGACTGCAAAGTTATCGACTTCACAAATCTCTTCGTCGCGTTTCCAGATATCATATGCACCCTTGAGGAACAGTACATTGAGCACCAGCGCAGTTACCAGATAAATCCAGCCCCCAATGCCTGTGAAGGCTGCGCCAACCGCAAGGATCACGAGCAAAACGGTATAGGCAAGAATATGATTGCGCGTTGCGCGGCGACCGTGGGTCACTGTCAGCATCGGCACTTTTGCGTCATCGTAGTCATTGCGCATAAATAGTGCCAGCGCCCAGAAGTGAGGCGGAGTCCACATAAAGATCAGCGCGAACATCAACCAAGGCTCAATAACCATCATGTCACCTGTGGCGATGATCCAGCCAATGACCGGCGGGAACGCACCGGCCGCGCCACCGATCACGATGTTCTGCGGAGTGGAGCGCTTGAGCCACATGGAATAGGGCACGACGTAAAAGAAGATAGTAAAGGCAAGCATAGCGCCCGCCAAAAGGTTTGCGCTCAGGGACAACATCATCACCGACAGGCCAGAGAGGGCCACGCCGAGGTACATCGCTGACTGAGCAGTCACTTTACCCGCAGGGATCGGGCGTTTTGCCGTACGCGTCATCACCGCGTCGATGTCCGCATCCCACCACATATTCAGCGCACCGGACGCGCCTGCCCCAATGGCCAGAAACAGGATCGATGCAAATGCGACAACAGGATTTACACCAACAGGTGCTGCCAACATTCCCACAACTGCCGTGAACACAACAAGCTGCATCACGCGCGGC
>CAWVZA010000200.1:0-3309 GCA_963934545.1 uncultured Sulfitobacter sp. | reverse complement strand
CAGCGCGGTCAGTAACAGGGTTAGGCTGTGCCTAACAAATCCCGCGCGATACGTTCAAAGATGGCACTGCCGATAGGGATTAAATCATCTGGGAAATCATAATCTGGATTGTGCAGAGCTGCATAATCTTCGCCTGGCCCCAAGCATAGCATAGCATTGCAGCTTTGGCGTCCCATCCAAATACGCCAAAGTCTTCTGACGCGCGCATGGGAACGCCCGCATCCCATAAGCGACGTCGATTGCATCCACGGCTTTTGTTGCCACACCGTAGGCGTCTGGATCATTGATTGAGGCTGCAAAATTATCGTACACCTCAAATTCCACACTTAGCCCGAATTTCTCTGCCGCCGTGACAGCGAGGGTGCGGGCAATGACTTCGAGACGATCCATGCCTTCGTCACCTGCCGTCCACAAGGTCGCGAAAATTTCGCCGTCCCCTGGTGCAACACCAAATGATGGTTCGCCAACCTTTACATGAGCAATCGTCACCAGTCGGAAATCATCGTCAAGCGACCCACCTTGGCCCAAAGCATCCAGCGCAGGTATTAATTCGACGATAGCCAGCGCCAGAGAAATGCCATCTTCGGGGTCGGCTGCATGGGCGGTTTTGCCGCTGAGCTTTATCTTAAGCCCCAATGATGCGCAGTTAATGAGCCCTGCACAGGTAGAAACATATCCAAACGGCCGTCCGGGTTCGATATGAATGGCGAACGCCCAATCTGCTTGAACTTCTTGATAAGCAGGATCGGCGACCACAGATTTTGCGCCACTGCCGTCCTCTTCCGCGGGCTGGAACATGAGAACCACACGACCCTGCGCGACTGGTTGACGAGAAATCATACGCCCCAAAGCGAGCAGCATTGTCATATGGCCGTCATGACCGCAAACGTGGCTCTTGCCGCTTATCTGCGACGACCATGTAATGTCGTTACGTTCTTCAATAGGCAGTGCGTCAAGCTCAGCACGAAAAAGGACTGTCGGACCGTCTTTGACGCTATCAAAAACCACTGCCACGCCATGACCACCTAATCCAGTCAAAATGCGCGTCGGTGACATTGGTTTCAGCGCAGCGGCAATCTTGCTGGCTGTTTCCACCTCTTCCCCAGACAATTCCGGATAGCGGTGCAGTTCACGGCGAAACTCAGTGAGTTCCATCAAGTCAAGATTTGTTAACATTTGTCGCCCTGCTTTCGAAGCCAGTTCCGCTCGTCACTCCATCCCTAAATCAGAACTGGGAACAATCGCCAAACACTAAACAACAAAATATGGCGTCTTCTGTTTCGCATAGCAGTCATTCGCAATTTTATTAGGAACGGCGGTTTCGTCCCGCAGAGCAGACTTACAATTACCCACCCAGCTCGTGGTCCAGCCGCTGCTTAGCTACGTCTTCATGCCGCTCTGCCCGTTGCTGGTCCATTAGAGCGCGTTCAACATAGTTTAGATGGGCCTCGACGGCTTCGCGGGCTCCTGTAGCGTTGCGCGCGAGCAGGGCGTCGTGGATTGCGCGGTGTTGGTCAAGTAGGACGGTACGCTTTGTCTGTTGTTTAAACATGATCTGGAGATTGTAGAACACTCCACCGCGCAGCAGCTCGTACATCGAGCGCATCATGTGGAGCATCACGACATTATGGCTCGCTTCGATAATTGCCATGTGGAATTGAGCATCCAGTGCGGCTTCGTCCTCGGCGCTGCGGTTATCGTGCGCAGTTTCCATCTTTCTGAAGATTGCGGTGATTACGGCGAGGTCGGTATCGGAGCCGAGGCGTGCTGCGCGCTCTGCGGCGAGGCCTTCCATGTCGCGGCGAAACGACAGGTAGTCCATCGTCGCTTCGTCATGGCGGGCGAAAAGGGCAGTGAGAGCGGGTGAGAAGGCCGAGCCTAGAACATCTGCGACAAAGACACCTGCGCCGGGTTTGGATGCAAGAAGGCCTGCGTCTTGGAGCTGTGCGATTGCATCGCGAAGCGAGGGCCGTGAAACGCCAAGACGGTCAGCCAATTCGCGTTCTGATGGCAGGCGTTTGCCGGGTTGAAGGATGCCGCGTAGAATTAACTCCTCAACCTGTCGCACAACAGCGGAGGATAGTTTTTCAGGGCTGACAGGGCGAAACGGCATAAGGTGTCCTTTGATTGGTAAAAATATATGACCAATCGCTGAATTGAGCAAGCCGTGCTACCCGCTGTTTAGATGCCTGTGTGTGTTTACCAATTGTTAAGGGTAAATAGACGATCATCCAGAGATGAAATTTCTCCTGTCCCTGCTTACTCTTGTCCTTGCCAGTTTTAACACGGCTGGTCGGCATTTTCGCGGACTTCAAGCGACGACAGTTACGGTTGATGGCTCTACCTTTGATGTGCGGGTCCGCGGCGAACTGGCGGAGGCAATCCGCACCAACAGTGAATACGCACCGCGCTTTGGTCCGATCCGAGAACGTGCGGGGCGGGCGATGGCTTTGGTCAGTGGTTGCGAGGTTAAGAAAGTGTGAGGGGATCAGTCGCAGGCGACAGTTATCCTGCGCTGCGGCAAGGGCGGCAAGCGGGTTGTGCCTGTTGTCTCTGGCGATTTGGAATGTGTGCCTGTGCGCGGGACCGAAGTGAAGCAGCTTGGTGGTGTTGCGGTGGAGCTTAACTGCGCTCCTGCTTGAATAGCGCAATATCTTGTGGATAAGTCTCCTGATACCGCTGATGGTTGTGTGGGGTGGTTGACAGGCCTTGGTCAAAGCCGTCACGCTAATTCACGATCTGGAATCACCATGCGGGCGGTATATGCGCTTTTCGAAACTAAGGCTGACAGGCTTCAAAAGCTTTGTTGACCCCACCGATCTGATCATCGCGGATGGTCTGACGGGTGTTGTGGGGCCGAATGGCTGTGGGAAATCCAATTTGTTGGAGGCACTGCGCTGGGTCATGGGGGAGAACCGCCCGACTGCGATGCGCGGTGGCGGGATGGAAGATGTGATTTTTGCAGGAGCGGCGACGCGACCTGCGCGCAACTTTGCTGAAGTATCCTTGCAGATTGATAACTCGGAGCGCTTGGCCCCTGCGGGGTTCAACGACAATGACAGCCTCGATATCGTGCGGCGGATTACGCGGGATGTGGGCAGTGCATATAAGGCTGCGGGCAAGGAGGTGCGTGCGCGTGATGTGCAAATGCTCTTTGCGGATGCTTCCACCGGATCGCATTCACCTGCGTTGGTGCGGCAGGGTCAGATCAGTGAGTTGATCAACGCCAAGCCCAAAAACCGTCGCCGTATTTTGGAAGAAGCGGCGGGAATTTCGGGGCTTTATGCGCGGCGGCATGAGGCGGAGTTG
>CAWVZA010000199.1:0-3330 GCA_963934545.1 uncultured Sulfitobacter sp. | reverse complement strand
GACAAACATCAGTGTGGGATCCCACGCGCCGAACAGATCAAGGAACCCTTGCAGCTTTGCGGTGTCCGTCATGCCAGAGACATGTAGTCCCGTGCCCAAAAGACCACCTGCGATCAATGCCAGTACCATCCGCATTACAGCATCCCCTGCAAAGCTGTGACGGTGAGGATACCAGCGCCAATGTAGAGACAGGTCGATACCAATCCGCGCAAGCTCAGCCGTGAGATGCCACAAACGCCGTGACCGGAAGTGCATCCATTGCCGATCCGCGTGCCAAGACCCACGAGCAGGCCGCCGATGATCAACAGGGGCCAATTAGATGTAATGTTGGTGTCTACTTTTGCGCCAAGTGCAACGAGGATGGCAGGAACAACAATAACAGCAGCGATAAATGCAAGGCGCTCAGTCGTTTGGTTTCCAACAGAGCGATCAAGCACGCCGCCCAAAATTCCGCTGGCGCCCATGATGCGCCCGTTGCCGAGCAGATAGACCGCCCCCGCAGAGCCGATCAGCACTCCGCCGATCAGGCCCCAAATCCATTCTATTGGCATTTTATAGTCCTGTTTTCAGAGTTTGTTTATAGGAAGCTTGAGCATCACTGTGCCGCTCTCGTCTGCGGGGGGCATGTTGCCACCGCGCATATTGATTTGAAGCGATGGCACAATCAGCTTTGGCATCGCGAGACCTGCGTCGCGTGTTTCGCGCAGGCTTACGAATTCATCGGCACCGCGTCCGCCGCCAACATGGACGTTGGCCGCTTTTTGAGCACCAACCGTGGTCTCCCATGCGTAATCATCGCGACCCGGTGCTTTGTAGTCGTGTCCTACAAAGATGCGTGTGGCATCGGGCAAGGCAAGGATACGCTGGATCGAGTTGTAGAGATCATTGGCTGACCCGCCAGGGAAGTCGCAGCGTGCTGTGCCAAAGTCCGGCATGAAGAGCGTATCACCGACGAAAGCAGCATCACCGACCAGATAGGTCAGGCAGGCCGGTGTATGACCGGGGGTCTGCATCACTTCTGCGCGCAGTTGCCCGATGTGGAATACATAGCCCTCGGAAAAGAGTGCGTCGAATTGTGAGCCGTCACGCTGAAACTCGGTGCCTTCGTTGAAAACTTTGCCAAAGGTGTTTTGCACGGTAACAATCTCGCCGCCGATCCCGATCTTTCCGCCGAGGCGCTCTTGGAGGTAGGGCGCTGCGGAGAGGTGGTCCGCGTGTACATGGCTCTCCAATATCCACTCACACCGCAGATTGTTCTCTGTGACAAAGGCGACGATCTTATCCGCCGAGGCTGTATCGGTACGCCCCGCCGCGTGGTCAAAGTCGAGTACGGAATCAATGATCGCACAGGCGCTGCCCTGCGGATCTTGCACGACATAGCTTACAGTGTTGGTGGCAGCATCAAAAAATGCCGTGACGGTCGGGGTGCTAACAGTTGGGGCGCTCTGGCTCATAACACATTCCTTTTTCAATATATAAAAGGTAGGGAACCTGCGCGTGTTAGGCAAGGACCATCCGCAAGGACTGGCTTAGGCCAGAAAAATACCGACAATAACCATCATCAGGCCAATCACGGACAAAAAGAGAGCACCAAGATTAATTGGCATCACTTTCTTGAGCTCAGTGCGCATATTTTCATCGCTCAATTCGGCACGTTTGGCGCGGCTGACGCGGATGATGCAATAGATCAGACCTAACAGCCCCAGCAGGGAGAGGGCCGTGCCAGACCAGATGACAATGTCGAAAACGGATGATGATGTTTGTTCCATGGCGCGGAGATAGGATAATCTGCGGATGGCGGCAAGAGCACCTTGCGGGGGGGCATGGGGCAGGGTAGCAAGGCGCCTCAAATCATTCCCCCTTCCGCGCCGCACAAGGAGCCACCCCATGAGCGATTTTAGCACCAACCCTGCCGTCACCGAAGACGCCGTAGGCGATGCAACATATAAAGTAACCGCCAATGAGCTGCGCCAGTTTGTCGAGCGGATCGAGCGTCTGGACGCCGAGAAAAAAGACCTCGCCGAGCAGCAAAAAGAAGTCATGGCAGAGGCCAAGGGCCGTGGATACGACACCAAAGTCCTGCGCAAAGTGATCGCTCTGCGCAAGCGTGAGCCCAACGACATCGCGGAAGAAGAAGCCGTGCTCGACATGTATAAAGAAGCGCTGGGCATGTAGTATGCCGCTGCTCAAAGTGGGCGGGATTGAAACGGGTCTTGCACCCGTTCGCCCCCGCCCATAGAAGAGCACAAATTTTTATCCCCGCGCGCGTGCGTGCGGCCAAACGCTACGGAGCACACATGCAGGTCAAAGAGACGCTTAACGAAGGTCTGAAACGCGGCTATAACATCACGCTGACAGCAGCCGAGCTGGACGTAAAAGTGACAGAAAAGCTGAAAGAAGCGCAGCCTGACGTAGAGATGAAGGGTTTCCGCAAGGGCAAAGTGCCAATGCCGCTTTTGAAAAAGCAGTTCGGCCCGAAAGTTCTTGGCGAAGCCATGCAAGAAGCCATCGATGGCGCCATGAGCGAGCACTTCGACAGCTCCGGTGATCGTCCTGCAATGCAGCCTGACGTCAAAATGACCAATGACGACTGGAAAGAAGGCGACGATGTTGAGGTTGCAATGACCTATGAAAAGCTGCCAAACATTCCTGAGGTTGATCTGACCACGATCAAGCTGGAGAAAATGGTTGTGAAAGCTGACGATGCGTCCATCGACGAAGCATTGGCATCACTTGCTGAGACAGCTCAAGACTTCAAAGCGCGCAAGAAAGGCTCCAAAGCCAAAGACGGCGACCAAGTTGTCATGGATTTCGTGGGCAAAGTTGACGGCGAAGCGTTTGAAGGCGGTTCCGCCGAAGACTATCCGCTGGTACTGGGCTCCAACGCCTTCATCCCCGGTTTTGAAGAGCAGCTGGTTGGCGTGAAAGACGGCGAAACACCTAACGTAACTGTCAACTTCCCCGATGATTATCAGGCCGAGCACCTCAAAGGCAAAGAAGCCGTGTTCTCCTGCACAATCAAAGAAGTAAAAGAGCCTGTTGCCGCTGAGATCAACGACGAGATGGCGACAAAGTTTGGTGCCGAAGACCTTGCGGCCCTCAAAGCGCAAATTGGTGAGCGTTTGGAAGCCGAGTACGCTGGTGCGTCCCGCGCAATCATGAAGCGTGGTCTGCTCGACGCGCTTGACGGAATGGTTGATTTCGATCTGCCACCATCCTTGCTTGATGCCGAAGCGGGCCAGATTGCTCACCAGCTGTGGCATGAAGATAACCCAGAAGTCGAAGGCCACGATCACCCCGAGATCGAGACCACAGACGAGCACAAAAAGC
>CAWVZA010000198.1:0-3339 GCA_963934545.1 uncultured Sulfitobacter sp. | reverse complement strand
CACTTGCGTCAATGTACCCGCAACAGAAACAGGCGCCATGGCCCCACCAACGATAAAGGGCGAAATGATGCAGGCCTGATTGTTGCTGGCATAAACCTCCAACGCGCCCATCATCACATCATCAAACGTCATTGGTGAGTTAATGTTGATCAGCGACGTCATTACTGTGTTTTCTTGCACGAACTTTTCGCCGAACAAAATACCGCACATATCAACCGAATCTTGTGCGCGGCTTGGCTCGGTCACGGACCCCATGAACGGCTTGTCACTCAGCGTCATATGCGCGTGCAACATATCAAGGTGGCGCTTGTTCACAGCCACATCAGTCGGCTCACAAACTGTCCCGCCAGAGTGGTGCAACCACTTGGACATGTACCCCAGTTTCACAAATTTCTTGAAATCATCCATCGTCGCATAGCGGCGACCGCCTGCAACATCGCGCACAAAGGGCGGACCATATACTGGCGCAAGCACGAGGTTCTTGCCCCCAACGACTACATTGCGATCCGGATTGCGCGCATGCTGCTTGTACGATGACGGTGCCGTTTTAATCAATTCACGTGCCAGACCCCTGGGCAGACGCACCCGCTCACCCTGAACGTCCGCACCCACTTCGCGCCAACGCGCCAACGCGCATGGATTATCAAGGAAATTGACGCCAACTTCCTCAAGAATCGTCTCGGCATTGACCTCAATGATATCGAGTGCCTCTTCGGTCAAAACCTCAAAATTGGGGATATTGCGCTCGATATATTTCGCTGTCTCGAACGAAACTGCTGTGCGGGCGGCCCGTCGTGCTGCTCCACCACCGCCGCGTGTGCGCCGTACTGCTTCTGCCATGTCGTATCCCCTCATGAATAAACTTAGTGTCGAGTACCGCAATCCGCAGCAACCTTTCGCATGGATTACGGCGATGCAGGTAGAAAAGCGACATATGCCCTGCTATCTTTCTCGACCGCAGTTCCCACAGCGGGATCATGGCTCGCCCAAGATGGGGGCTGCCCCCCAAATCCACCTTGCCACCCTGCACTGACGCGCATAATCAGAGGTATGACACAACATACCCATGACCGCCTCCTCATCATCGACTTCGGCAGCCAAGTGACCCAGCTGATTGCCCGCCGCCTGCGCGAGCTGAATGTCTATTGCGAAATTCACCCCTATCAGAATGTCACGGACGCTATGTTGGCCGAGATGGCGCCAAAGGCTGTGATCCTCTCTGGCGGGCCTGATTCCGTGACACGCGAAGGATCGCCCCGCGCGCCCAAAGGGCTTTGGAGCATGGGCATTCCCGTCCTCGGCATCTGCTACGGCCAGCAAACAATGATGACCCAGCTGGGCGGCGAAGTGCACGGCGGCAAAATATCTGGCGGCGGCGGCACGGCTGAATTCGGCCGCGCAAAAGTGACCAAAGCGGCAGAACTCGACTTGCTTGATGGCTGGTTTGCAGAGGGCGACGAAGTCGTTTGGATGTCGCACGGCGATCATGTGGCCAAAATCGCACCAGGGTTCGAAGTCTACGGAACCTCCCCCAATGCACCCTACGCAATCCTCGCCGACGCATCGCGCCATTTTTACGGCGTACAATTCCATCCCGAAGTGCACCACACACCACTCGGTGCAAAACTCTATGAAAACTTCGTACGGATCGCGGGTTTTACCGGCGATTGGACCATGGACGCCTACAAAGACATCGCAATCGAGAAAATTCGCACCCAAGTCGGCGACAAGCAGGTCATTTGCGGCCTGTCGGGCGGTGTCGACAGCTCTGTAACGGCGGCCCTGCTGCATGAGGCTATTGGCGATCAACTGACCTGCGTCTTTGTGGATCACGGCTTGCTGCGCAAGGATGAGGCCGAAGACGTTGTTGCCATGTTCCGCGACAATATGAACCTCAAAGTACTCTATGCCGACGAAAAAGAACTGTTCTTGGGCGAGTTGGAAGGACAATCCGACCCCGAGACAAAGCGTAAAATCATCGGACGACTCTTTATCGACGTCTTCCAGAAGTACGCAAATCAGATCGATAACGCCAAGTTTCTTGCGCAAGGGACGCTCTATCCCGATGTGATCGAATCAGTTTCGTTTTCGGGCGGTCCTTCTGTCACGATCAAAAGCCACCACAACGTCGGTGGCCTGCCTGAAAAAATGGGCCTGAAACTGGTTGAGCCGCTGCGAGAGCTTTTCAAAGACGAGGTTCGTGTCTTGGGCCGCGAATTGGGCCTGCCCACCAGCTTTATTGGTCGTCACCCCTTCCCTGGCCCCGGCCTTGCAATCCGCTGCCCCGGGGAGATCACCCGTGCCAAACTTGATATTTTGCGTGAAGCAGATGCCGTCTATATCGACCAGATCCGCAAACACGGCCTTTACGGTGAAATTTGGCAGGCATTTGTAGCGATCCTGCCCGTGCGCACCGTAGGTGTAATGGGCGACGGTCGGACTTATGACTTTGCCTGTGCCTTGCGTGCGGTGACGTCTGTCGATGGTATGACGGCTGATTATTATCCGTTCAGCCACGAATTCTTGGGCGAAACCGCAACCCGCATTATCAACGAAGTCCCCGGAATCAATCGCGTTACTTATGACATTACGTCCAAACCCCCTGGTACAATCGAGTGGGAGTGAAGGGAAAAGTCATGCTCAACGGCACTCTCATTTGCACCTCGCAAGAAGAGGTCGCTCGCGTGATTGCAGGTGTTGAGGCGCATATCGCACTCACACGCACTGAGGCTGGTTGTATCTCCTTCGAAGTTCTCCAAAGCGATGATCCGATGATCTGGACCGTTTCAGAGACGTTCACTGACGCCGCAGCATTTCAAGAGCACCAAACCCGTGCTTCTGCATCCGCTTGGGCGGAACTGACCAAAGGGATCGCACGCGATTACCAAATCACAGGCCTCGAATGAACGTGATGCTAAAAGCAGCGCTCTGGATGACCGGAGCGATTGCATCATTTTCGTTCATGGCCGTGGCGGGGCGCGAACTGGCAGGTGACTACGACACCTTTGAGATCATGCTTTATCGCAGCCTTGTTGGTGTGATCATCGTCGTTGCCCTGACCACACTGAACAAGCGGTGGCATGAAATTCATACAGGCAACATCCGCCAACACTTCTTGCGCAACATCTTTCATTTCACGGGACAGAACCTTTGGTTTTATGCGGTTGCTGTGATCCCGCTCGCGCAGGTCTTTGCGCTTGAGTTCACCTCACCGCTTTGGGTGGTGATCCTCGCTCCGCTGTTGCTGGGCGAAAAGATGACCCGCATCCGCGCCTTCTCCGCCATCCTTGGTTTTATCGGCATTCTGGTTGTTACAAGATCGGAAGAGCACACGTCTGA
>CAWVZA010000197.1:0-3346 GCA_963934545.1 uncultured Sulfitobacter sp. | reverse complement strand
ACCTAGGTGCTGTCGAAGTTGGCGAAGCCTTTGGCATTCAGAAGTCATTCCTTGTACTTTTCATGATCATCATCGGTGGGCTTGGATCAATCTTTGGTAGCTTTGCTGGTGCCGCATTCCTTGTGCTGTTGCCAGTTGCATTGAAAGTGATCGGTGTCGACTTGCTGGGGTGGCCTACGGATATCGTATCGCATCTGCAGCTGGTAATTGTTGGCGCATTGATCATGTTTTTCTTGATCAAAGAACCACATGGCCTCGCGCAGATATGGCGCGTTGCGAAAGAGAAATTACGGCTTTGGCCGTTCCCTTACTAACCAAATGCGGTGGGCACACAGCCCGCCCGACGATCGGGGTGAACCCCGGCAAGACCACTATCGGATCAACCAATGGGAGGAGACCCCGATGAAACTTAAGACTTTGGCCGCTCTGGCTGTATCAACAACGCTTGTGGCCGGAAGTGCCGCAGCGGATCTGGTTATTCCAGATCTTTCGTATCGCACTGGTCCTTATGCAGCTGGCGGCACGCCTGTGTCTGACGGCTATCAAGACTATTTCAACATGCTGAACGCCCGTGATGGCGGCGTTGGCGGCGAGCCGTTCCGCATTGTAGAATGTGAGACCGGCTACAACACCGAGAAGGGTGTTGAATGTTACGAGAGCACCAAGGGCGAAGGCGCGTTGATTTATCAACCGTTGTCCACTGGCATCACCTATCAGCTGATCCCAAAAGTGACCGCTGACAATATTCCGATGCACACGATGGGTTATGGACGGACGTCTGCGGCCAACGGCGAAGTGTTCAACTGGGTGTTCAACTATCCTGCGAACTACTGGGATGCTGCGTCTGTGATGGTAAATTACCTGTTGGACGAGAACGAAGGGTCACTTGAGGGCAAGACAGTCGCCTTGGTCTATCACAACTCTGCCTACGGTAAGGAGCCTATCCGCACGTTGGAAGGTCTGGCCGAAATGCATGGTTTCACACTGTCACAACTTGCCGTCGACCACCCTGGTCAGGAGCAGAAATCACAGTGGTTGCAAATCCGCCGTGAGCGTCCTGACTATGTTTTGATGTGGGGCTGGGGCGTGATGAACCAAGTGGCTGTACAAGAAGCCGCAAACATTGGTTTCCCGATGGAGAACTTCATTGGTAACTGGTGGGCTGGTTCCGAGCATGACGTGATACCTGCAGGTATGGCGGCTGATGGGTACAAATCGTTGAACATGAACCGTGTGGGCGCATTGCCTGTCTTTGATGACATCACGAGCTTGGTCCATGATGCAGGCAATGCAGCCGGTGACGGCAGCAATATCGGCGGTGTTTTGTACACACGGGGCATGTATGCTGCGATGCTTGCCGCTGAGGCGATTGCAAAAGCGCAAGAAATCCACGGGGTATCCGATATTACACCTGCGATGATGCGCGATGGCATGGAAGCCTTGGACATCACCGAGGCGCGCATGGAAGAGCTGGGCATGGCCAACATTGGTCCTGCGTTCAGTGTGTCATGTCAGGATCACGGCGGTTCTGGTCTTGGTATCGTTCAGCAGTGGAATGCAGCAGACGCTGAGTGGGTCGCATTGACCGACTACATCGCACCTGATGATGCAGTCACACTGCCACTGATCATGGAAGATTCGGCTGCGTTTGCTGCTGAGAACAACATCACACCAGGTTGCCTCTAAGAGGTTATCTTTTCGGGCCGTGGCATCTGTTGCGGCCCGAAAATTTGAGTATTTTGAACAAAGCGAGCAGCCCATGCTGGACGATGCAAAAACCGAGACCCTGCTAGAGGTCAACAACATTGAAGTGATCTATAACCACGTGATCCTTGTGTTGAAGGGCGTGTCGTTAAAGGTGCCGCAAGGCGGGATCACCGCGCTGCTGGGCGGCAACGGCGCCGGCAAAACTACGACGCTAAAAGCGATTTCAAACCTGCTGCAGTCTGAGCGCGGGGACGTGACCAAGGGGTCGATCCATTACCGTGGCGAATTGGTGCAAGGCCTATCGCCCTCTGATCTGGTGAAGCGCGGTGTCGTGCAGGTCATGGAGGGGCGTCATTGCTTTGAGCATTTAACCATCGAAGAAAATCTGATGACAGGTGCCTATACGCGGCGCGATGGCGGGGCGGCCCGTGATCTTGAGATGGTTTATGAGTATTTTCCGCGACTGCGCGAGCGGCGCAAAAGCCAAGCTGGTTATACGTCTGGTGGAGAGCAGCAAATGTGCGCGATTGGGCGTGCGTTGATGGCAGCACCTGAGACGATTTTATTGGACGAGCCATCAATGGGGTTGGCCCCGCAGTTGGTCGAAGAGATTTTCACAATTGTGAAGAACCTAAATGAGAAAGAAGGCGTGTCGTTCCTGCTGGCTGAGCAGAACACAAACGTCGCTCTTAGGTTTGCCCATTATGGGTATATCCTTGAGAGCGGGCGCGTCGTTATGGATGGCACCGCGCAAGAACTGCGTGAGAACCCTGATGTGAAGGAATTCTATTTGGGTATGTCTGACGAAGGTCGTAAATCGTTCCGCGACACGCGGTCGTACCGCAGACGCAAGAGGTGGTTGAGCTGATGTTTTATGATGATTTGGAAACACGATCTGCGGATGCGCGTGAGGCTGATCAACTAGGTCAGCTGCTTGAGGTCCTCAAGCTGGTCAAAATGGCTGACGGTAGCTGCATGTCCGATATTGGCAAAGTGCAAACGATTGCTGATTTGGTGCATCTGCCAGTGCTGCGGAAATCCGATCTGAGCAAGTGGCAAGCCGCCGACAAACCGCTTGGCGGTATGGCGACGCAGAACCTGACGCATCTGTTTCAATCACCCGGCCCGATTTATGAGCCTGGCGGGACTGGCCGCGATTGGTGGCGTTTCGCAAGGTTCTTGAATGCGGCGGAAATCGGTGCTGGCGACGTAGTGCAAAACACGTTTTCCTATCATTTTACGCCTGCGGGTATGATGTTTGATAATGCCGCCCAAGCGGTAGGCGCCACGGTATTTCCAGCAGGTCCCGGTCAAACAGAAATGCAAGTGATGGCGGCGGCCCAGATGGGCACGACCGCATATGCAGGTACGCCCGATTATCTGGGTGTGATCCTTGCGAAGGCTGAAGAGATGGGTGTTGAACTGTCGGGCATTACCAAAGCCGCTGTTTCCGCGGGGCCGCTATTTCCGACCGTGCGGCAAGCCTATGCGGATCGCGGCATAAATTGCCTGCAGACTTATGGCACGGCTGATGTGGGGCATATTGCGTATGAGACTGCTGCGATTGACGGGATGGTCCTTGATGAAGGTGTGATCGTTGAGATCGTTATTCCGGGCACAGGAACTCGGGTTGCGGCGG
>CAWVZA010000196.1:0-3381 GCA_963934545.1 uncultured Sulfitobacter sp. | reverse complement strand
GCCCGATGGAGAACATTCCGACCTATTGCGAGGTGAAGAACGGGCTGAAAGAGCGTGAGTCTGTGCATCCGTCGATCGACCATATCCTTGAAGAAACGCAGGGGATTATTGTGTATCAGGAACAGGTTATGCAGATCGCGCAGGTCATGGGGGGCTACTCCCTTGGCGGTGCTGACCTGTTGCGCCGTGCTATGGGTAAGAAGATTGCCGAGGAGATGGCGAAGGAGCGGCCCAAGTTCGAGAAGGGCGCGCAGGCCAATGGCGTGGACAAGAAGAAGGCCAAAGAGGTTTTTGACCTTCTGGAGAAATTTGCGAACTACGGCTTTAACAAATCGCACGCGGCGGCCTATGCGGTGGTCAGCTACCAGACCGCATGGCTGAAGGCGAACCATCCTGTCGAGTTTATGGCGGGTGTGATGAACTGCGATATTCACCTGACCGACAAGCTGGCCGTGTATTTCGAGGAAGTGCGCAAGCGGATGGCGTTGCCGTATGTGCCGCCCTGTGTGAACCGCTCGGATGCGACGTTCAAGGTGGTTGAGGGGGCGCTGGTTTATGCGCTGGGCGCGCTCAAGAATGTCGGTGTTGAGGCCATGAAGCTGATCACGGAAGGACGCAAGGTTGAGGGTGTGGAGAAGCCCTTTGCGACGCTGTTTGATCTGGCGCGGCGGGTTGATCTCAAGCGCGTGGGCAAGCGGCCGTTGGAGATGTTAGCGCGGTCTGGTGCATTTGATGTGTTGGACCCTAACCGCCGCTGTGTGTTTGGTGCGTTGGATGCGCTGGTTGGGTACTCCGCTGCGATCCACGAGCAGAAGGCGTCCAATCAGGTGTCGCTGTTTGGCGAGGCTGGGGATGACCTGCCAGAGCCGCGTATGATGCCGTCCAATGATTGGTTGGCTGCGGAGCGGTTGACCGAAGAGTTCAAAGCAATCGGGTTTTATTTGTCGGGCCATCCGCTTGATGACTATATGGGTCCGCTTAAGCGTAAGGGTGTGCTGACGCTGGACGAGTTGAAGGAGAAGGCGCAGGGCGGCCCGTTGGTGGCGAAGCTTGCGGGCGTTGTTGCAGGGCGGCAGGAGCGGAAATCTGCACGCGGAAACCGCTTTGCCTTTGCACAGTTGTCGGACACCACGGGAGCCTATGAGGTGACGCTTTTCTCGGATGTGCTGGAACTGTGTCGGGAGCATCTGGAGACAGGGGCCAAAGTCGTGGTGAGTGTTGAGGCGACATTGGAGAGCGACCAGCTGAAGCTGCTGGGCCGTGGTGTCGTGCCGATTGATACAGCTGTGGCCGGTGCGGGGGGTATGGGTTTGCGCATCTTTATCGAGACGCCGAGTGCGATTGCGGCCGTCTCCGAAGTGCTGGAAGGCGCGCGCAAGGCGCAAAAGGTGCCTGGTAAGGGACCTGTACATCTGTGTCTGATGGATCCTGCGTTGCCAGGCGAGGTTGAGGTCGACCTGTGCATGGAATTCCCCGTCACCCCGCAAATCAAAGGGGCGATACGCTCTCTAGGTGGCGTGCTTGAGGTTGAGGAAATCTGAAGTCGCAGTAGCCCACCGATTGTCGCAGCTTTGCGTGAGTTGCTGGACGCCATACGTGGGCTTCGTTAAGAGAGCATTAACTTTTTGTGGGAGTAGCGACGTGCGCTTTTTACCATTAGTCGGACTTGTTTTTGGGCTTGCTGCCTGTAGTGATCCTTTGGCCAGCCTTGACCGCTTGGCCGATGTGGATGTGGCTGAAAGCGATCCTGCTGCGGCAGCGCTCCCCGATGCTGATGAAGTGGCACGAGAAGGGTTTTTGGGAACGTCAGCGGCAGAGGGCGAAGTTCCCGCAGCAGTTATTGCGCCTAATGAGCCTGTTGCGGCTGAAAAAGGCGGGTTTTTGCGCGGATTGATCAATCGGGCCGCCAACGCTGATCCTGCTGCTGCGATTGCAGCGGATGTTGCGGCAAAGCAATTCGAAGGGGTCGTGATTGAGACAACTGCTGTAACGACAAATGGATCAGCATCTGATGCTGTTCCGGTTGATACACCCGTTAAGTTGGCTGCGTTGACGCCTGATAACACGTCTCCACGCGACGAACTTAATCAGAAACGTGGTGGGTTTGGTCTGTTTGGTGGCGGGACTGCGAAGAAGAATAAGCCGCGCACGGGACCAGATGCGCGTGATGTTGAATACGGCACTCAGCTGGCCTTTGGAGAGATTGCGCGCGTGTGTGATGCCAAGGGTAAGTCGCTGGGCAAGAAAGTCGCTAGCTTGGGCAGGCGCGGATTTGCGCTTTACGACTCCAATTCAGGGATCAGGGACAAGCGGATCTATTATATCACGGGCTTTGATGACAGCTGTCCGCGCCAGTTTACGGCGGCAAATGCGTTGTTCGGTGCGCCCTCATTCTATGAGACGATCCGGTTCAGCGCAGCGGGGAAGCATCTGCCTTATGCTGCGACAGACACGGCCTATGATAAGGTGAAATCCAAAGTCTGCCGTGTGGGAAAGAAGAAGCCATGTGGCAAGCAGATCAGTAAACTTGACGCAGAATTGGCCTTTGTGAGCGCTTATGAATTTGGCGAGCATAACGGCAAGTGGAAAGAGTTCCTGATCTATGACGGCACAGTTCTGGCCTCTGCGGTCAAATCGAACTGAGGTTAGTAGTGTGGGGGGCGCTCGTCTCCCACAATGATCCCGCCAGAGCCTGACGCTTCGCGGCGCATCAGAATTTCAACGCGTGCTTTCAGGCGGTCAATATCGTTTTGCTGAGCTGCCACGATGTCCGAGAGGTCATCGACAGTGCGCATGATGTGGGCCATTTGTTCTTCGAATTTTTCCATATCGGTGATCTAGGGGCCTTTGGGCTGTGTTGCAATGGGCTGTTGCTTGCCCTGCGCCCTTGCATCCGTTAGAGCAAAGCCAAGTTTTTAATCGTGCAGAGGACCATCATGGCCAAGCCTAAAAAGACCCCGCGCCCCAAGGCAGAAACGCCCCGAGGCTTTCGCGATTATTTCGGCGCAGAGGTGACACAGCGCGCCGAAATGCTGGCAAAGATTGCAGGGGTTTATCATCGCTATGGCTTTGACGCGCTGGAGAGTGCAGGCGTCGAGAAGGTTGAGGCGCTGGGCAAGTTCTTGCCCGATGTGGACCGCCCGAATGAGGGGGTATTTGCTTGGCAGGAAGATGTAGACAGCGACAAGCCCGGTGATTGGCTGGCGCTGCGGTATGACCTGACAGCACCCTTGGCCCGCGTTTATGCACAGCACCGCAATGAATTGCCTACGCCGTATCGCCGTTATGCGATGGGGCCTGTCTGGCGCAACGAAAAACCCGGACCGGGGCGGTATCGCCAGTTCTATCAGTGCGATGCGGATACTGTCGGGGCAGGCTCTG
>CAWVZA010000195.1:0-3487 GCA_963934545.1 uncultured Sulfitobacter sp. | reverse complement strand
TTTTGTTTCCGCCGAGCGGTGCGGTGACCCAGAAACGCCAAACGCCTTATTTATTAGGGAATGGTAAACAACTGCTTTTTTATTTTCTCTCTCAGTTCTAAACCTTCTTTTACTTGTCACCTCTTGTCACCTAAGTAGAGATAGATAAGAAAATAAGGGGTTTGGCTGGGTTCCCAGTGGCGGGTGACAAGCTCATATGGCATGTCACCCCCTTAACAACCTGTCACCCCGAAGGTTCCAACCCGGCGCCCTGAGGTGCTAAGTTATCACCTCAGAAATGCCGCCAATGTATCTTCCCTTCCTCATCGTCATCCACCAGGTCGACGGCCTCAAAATCATCGAGTAATGTGGCGTCCAGTTCGCTGCGGATGAAGGCGTTGGCTGCGCTTGTTTCCATCGTCACAACCTCCAACTTTTTGACATAGACACGCACTGTTTCACCCCGCCATTTTGTGCGGTGATCCACCTTATGCCAGCCCAAGGCCGCCAGCACTGTCGCCATCCGCGATGTTTGCAGCCTCGTGTTGAAGCGGTCTCGCAATGAATGAGTCAGGTGGCTTGTGGACAGGACGGTTTCACCGATCCCTGCGCCGCCCAATGCAATGGCTTCCTCGACGTCCACTTCGTCGTTGCTGCGGCTGTTCTCAATCATCACCTTTTTGGCCGCTGTGCTTTCTGGCGCAAAGTTTGGATTGAACCCTGTCACATCCACGTTCATCAACCAGCCACGCACAACGCTTGCGTGCTCCCCGACAAAATCGAACAGTTCTGTGAAATACTCGGGCGGCATATCCCGCACCATTTCGGCGCGCTCTGTGTATTTGCTGAATGTCACATACCAACGCCGGTCGCTTGCTGTGATCGCCAAGGCGTCATCAAAGTTGGTGAGCGCCATATAGTTCATCGCGTTTGGCACGTTGATGCCGTCCTTGCCCTTGCGCACAATCGGGACATAGGCGTTTGTGATGAATGGCTTTAGTCGGTTCATCACGGCGTGGCGGTTCTGCCCAACGACGCGGATTTCCTCAAGAACGCCGAGTGCTGCGCCATATGCCCATCCAGAGAAGTCAGATGACACCTCATCGGGCCCAATGATGCGCGTGTTGGCCTGGCCTATGGCGGCTTCCACCATGTTAGAAATGAGGGTTTTACCGTCGCCCTCGATACCCTTGATGATGGGCGTCCACTTAATTTTCTTGCCGATGTTTTGGACAACGTAGCCCATCCACTTGATGATTTCCTCTGCGCCCTCGGGGATAAGGTTGCGGATATGTGCCTCGCATTTGCGCCATCCATCGTGTTCTTTCCAGTTGGGCTCGATGGTGGGCACGCTGTTGAGGCGAAAGCTGTTAAGCATCCGCTGGCCGTGCAGGATGACAACGCGGTCCTCTGTCATTGTTGGCGCGTATATTTCAGTCGTGAAAACCGGGATGCCCATGTCGTCCAATGCGAATGATGTGGCGGACGGTTCATCAAGATATGGCACCCGCAACCCGCGCACTTCTTTGAACTTCACCACTTTTGGCGTGTTGCGTTTGTGTGCGTTACGGAATGGCTCTGGACCCATCTTTTCGCCAGACACCAGTGAAACAAATTGATTGTCCATTGTGAGGTAAGCCCAGTCACGCGCATCAAAGCCATTGAGGCCTGTGCTGTTGGGTGGGTCTGTAGCTAAGTCGTCGCGCGGTGCTGACAGGCTTTTATGGTCGGCGGTCTCACCCTCATCTTCTGGCTCAACGGCCTCAAACGGCCAGTCATTCAGCGTCATCAGGTAGTCAGTGCGGCGGATGGTGTAGGTTGTGCTGACGCCCACGTCGTGCACGGTCGGTGGGCCATCGCTGTACGCCTTGATGAACGCGGCTTCTGAGGCGCTATCTCGGAACGGCGCTTCGCAGCGCATTTTTGCGCCTGGTCCCATTTCGTCCGCCCATTGTGCGAGTGTTTGGGTTGTGCCGCGCACCTCGATCGGCGTGTCCATTGTGAGCTCGCCAGCGTTTGTGGCTTTGATCACGTTCCCGCTTTTGGTGAACTTGTGCTCAATGCCCGTCTTGGCTTTTAATTCCTTCAGCGCGGCCTGCGTTGGTAACTTTACCTTGCTAATGTCGAGCACACCGCCACCCTCATTCACCAAGGTGATGTTGGCGTCTGCGCAGATGTATCCTGGGGCGTCTGTCACGTCAGGCTTTGCACAGAATACCAGGCGTCCTGTGGTCCATACTGACAGGTCCAAGACGGTGCGAGCTTCTCCGCGCCCAATGGCCTCACCGGTTTTCTTTGCGTAGCGCGGCGTCATGAAGCACAGGTCTTGCAGATGCATTTGTGTCTTTGCGTGGGTGTATAGAACCTCAATCTTGTCTGCGTCTGATACCTTGATCCAAGCGTGTGTTGCTTGGCCTGGTTCTTCGCCTTCTTTGTGGACGCGCGCGGATGAGCCACGCAGTTCAATGCGCTCGCATTTGGACAGGCCTGGGATGATGGGCTCCAGCAGTTCCAGACGTTGCTGGATGTTCATTGCCGCCCATTCGGCTGGGATGCCCTCAGGGTCATCTGCATCAATCAACAGCCAGTGTGACGGCGTGATTCCGCGCTTGAGGCGTGCGGCAACGGGTTTGCCGTTGATGGTGTGGATCCCGCCTGCGACGGCGCCCACGGCGCTGTTTACTGCGTTGGCCAGCTCGGGCTCGGATATAATCTTGAATGGCTGCGCGTTATCGCCGTGGAACTCGCCTGGCATAATGGCAAGGTCGGGCTTATCGGTGACGGCCTTCAGGATCTTGATCAGGTCTTGTGATGTTTCGACTTCGCGCGTGTAGCCAACGCCCGTGGTGATGTGGGCGATGGCGGTTTTGCGAAGCTCATCACCGTTGAGCGCGTAGGTCTTGCAGACGCGCGCAGGCTCAATGGCTTTGATTGCGGTGATTTTGTTGGCATGTGTCATCTGCTCGATGCCTTATACTGGCACCGGTGCGCAAAGCGTGCTAAAATACGGAAAGTGCAAAGATCCCTAAAAGCGCCGCCGTTGCCCCCGGTGGCGTTTTTTATTGCGGGGTGCGGTTTTCGTCGGCTGTGTTCAGCCCCTCGACGTCCCAGCGGCTCATCCGTCCAGAAAATTGGACGGGTGCAGGGATCTGGCCACGTTTGACCATGCGGTAAACTGTGACGCGACCGCATCCGTAACGTGCGGCGACTTGATCGGCATTTAGCCAACGCTGTGTGGTTTGTGTGTCAGGCATGGAAACTCTCCGTTTGCTTCTGACACTTGCTTAGACCGTTGGATACGAGCGCGAACGGGACAGGATTTCAGAAATTTTGTCCCAATTTCTTCAACCATCTTCGGTGCTGCTTCCTTATCGACTCAATCGGTTTTGCCTCATCGCGCTCGTCGTTAGGGAAAAACATCTCTGCAACCTTGGCATAGCTATCATCGACGCTTTTACCTTGCTCTCTAAAATGATTGAATGCCCGATCAATCCAGCGATATTCTTCG
>CAWVZA010000194.1:0-3526 GCA_963934545.1 uncultured Sulfitobacter sp. | reverse complement strand
AGGCGGTGTGTCAAACATCAGCGTTGCGGAGCTTTCTGCAGTCGGCCCTACAAATGGAACGCTTGGCAGAAACGAACTGAGTCAGTTCAATGCAGTTGCGGGTTATACGTGGGATTTCGGGACATACACCTTGAGCGGGGAACTCCAGCTCCTTGGCAGTTCACCTTCGGGGCTTGACGGCCCGGCTCGTTGGCGACCTGACGTATGCCCCCTTATAGCCCAAATGAATTGCGCAGACGCCAGCGTCTTGTCAACAATTGATCCAACCTTCCGAGTACGGGCTGTCGGCGGTTATGAGGTTCAGGACCGCACAGTGCTGTTGGGTGCAATCGGTATCGCCAGCGCGAACGTGACGTACAACGGTGTCAGCGCCATCGCAACCGACGGCGGGAACCGCCAAGAGACGGTTGGCCCGTTTGGCCAAGATGGCGAAGCTGGCACTGTTCAGGGTCTCAGTCTTGGATTGGGCGTTGAACATCGCGTTACTGATGCCTTTTCGATCAGGGCGTTTGTGAACCACGACATCTACGAAAGCTTTGCCGTGTCACAAATCCCACGGACGGCTAGCGCGACCGGCAATACGAACACTGCAACGGCCACAGTGACGGACAGCATTGACTACACTACCACAACGCTTGAATTGGGCTTCCTCTTTGGGTTCTAAGCCGGACGTCAGCTGAGGACAATCAAACACCGCGTAGCCAGAAGGACGCGCGGTGTTTTCATGTTTGGGGCAGATTGGGCGTTGTTCGGTTTGGGGGGATATGATGCGCAAAATGCTATGTTGCGGCAGCTTTCGACGCTTTCTGACAGGAACCATACAAGGACGTTAAAAGAGGAACCAACCTAACCCCCCAAGATTCAATACGACAGTAACCCCCAACGACAGGTGTTAAGTCGTTTCCCACAGGAACTCTCGAAATAACCCCGAAAGCGTTCCTTTAAAATGTTCCTGTAGGTGGCCAAAGGCCTTATTTTATTTGTTTATATGAGGTCTTCGCGGAAACTTACGGTGTAAGTTGGTACCCAAGGCCGGACTCGAACCGGCACGCCTCGCGGCGGGAGATTTTGAATCTCCTGCGTCTACCATTCCGCCACTCGGGCACGCGGCAGGAATAGCCTGCACTCAGACCTGACGCAAGTCAAAAAATGCGTCGCGCAAGATGCGCGTGATCTGCCACGCATCTCCCTTGACCTGACCCGCACATGGTGGTTTTTGAATACCGAACACGAGGGAACCATACACATGATACAACGCCTTTATGCCTGGACGCTCAGCCTTGCAGAGCACCGTCATGCACTTTGGGTGCTTGCCTTTGTGTCCTTTATCGAAAGCTCGATCTTCCCGATCCCGCCAGACATTATCATGATCCCTATGATCCTCGCCCGCCCCAGCCGTGCCTTTTTGATTGCTGGCGTGGCGTTGGTTGCTTCGGTATTGGGCGGTATGTTGGGTTATGCCATTGGTGCGCTGGCCTTTGATGCCTTGGGCGAACCGATCCTCAATGCACTGGGAAAAGCGGACGCGATGGGCGAATTCTCTCAACGTTTCAACGATGTGGGCTTTTGGGCAGTGCTGATCGCGGGTGTAACCCCCTTCCCTTACAAAGTCATCACCATCATGTCAGGCGTCACAGCCATGCCAATCGGCACGTTCATTGCGACTTCGATCCTCGCCCGCGGCCTGCGTTTTTTCCTTGTGGCCCTGTTGCTGTGGAAATTTGGCGCACCCGTGCGCGACTTCATTGAAAAGCGGTTGCCGCTTATGTTCACCCTCGCCGTTGCCTGGGTTATCGGCGGCTTTCTGGTCTTGAAGGTGCTATAGTGCGGTATGTTCTACTTGCGACGCTTGGCTCTGCAGCAATGCTGTTGGGGGCTTATGCTTTCCAGCACTTGGGCGGCATGTCCCCGTGTAAGATGTGCATTTGGCAACGCTGGCCCCATGCGACCGCCATCACGATAGGCCTGATCATCTTGTTTACAGGAGAGCGCCGGATGGCATGGATGGGTGCGATTGCCGCGCTGACCGCCTCAGTCATAGGATTTTATCATGTGGGCGTTGAACAAGGCTGGTGGGAGGGTCCGACCTCTTGCACGTCATCAGGTACGGAAAACCTGAGTGCAGAAGAGCTTTTGAACCAAATTCTCGCAGCTCCGCTTGTGCGCTGTGACGATATCGCATGGCAGCTTGCAGGGATCAGCATGGCAGGTTGGAACGCGATCATTTCGCTGGGCCTTGCTGCAATTTGGGTTCAGGCCATGCGCCGCGCCTAAACAGCCTTGCGCGTGCTCAGCAGCAAACTTGTTTCGGATGAAATCACCCCGTCCAGACGGCGAATGCGGTCAAGCACCAGATCAAACTGCCCAAGCGTGGCCGTGCCAATCTCGACAATCAAATCCCAGCGTCCGTTGGTGGAATGAACAGCGCGCAGTTCTGACATGGTGGTCAGCTGTCGTTTGATCCGCTCGGCCCCGCGCCCCTCAATCCCGATCATCATCAGGCCGCGCACAGGATCACGCGCAACGTCCGCGCGCGTGATGACGGAAAAGCCGACAATCTCGCCTCGCGTTTTCAGCCGCTCAAACCGCGCACGCACTGTGGTCCGGGAGACCCCCAGCATCGCCGCCAGATCCGACAATGACGCCCGCGCATCATGGCGCAGCGCCGCGACCAATGCATCGTCCAATTCGTTCATATACTCCTCCGTTTTGAACAGTATTGCACCATATCGGACACTTTAACCGCTATTCACACACCATATGTAACATATATACTTACTTTAAACAAACAAAGGATTCTCCTCATGACGCCACAGCACTGTATCCTCCAAGGCGCGCCACTTGATTGTGGCAAAGACCGTCGCGGCTGTATCATGGGGCCGGATGCCTACCGGACCGCAGGTTTGGGCGCAGCATTGGAAAGCCTTGGGCACACTGTCACCGACATCGGCAATGTGGCGCCAATTCCTTACACAGACACGCCCCATCCCAAACTGCACCGCCTCTCGGAGACGATTGCATGGACCCACGCGCTGGCCGACACGACCGAAGCCTCCTTTGCTCGTGGCATGCCCATCACAATGGGTGGTGATCACGCGCTGGCCGCTGGCACGATGCTCGGCGCCATGCGCTTTGCTGCCAAAGTAGACCGCCCGCTTTTTGTCCTCTGGCTTGATGCGCACAGCGATTTTCACACGTTGGAGAGCACTGACAGCGGAAATTTGCACGGGACGCCCATGGGATACGTCACGGGCCGCTCGGAGTTTCCAGACTGGCCCACGCTGCCCGCGCCGCTGCCCTATGAGAACATTGCAATGATTGGCCTGCGCTCCGTTGATCCGGCCGAGCGTGTCGCCCTGCAAAAGACCGCCATCACCCGCGTCGACATGCGCCAGATCGACGAGACTGGCATTTCCACGCCACTGGCTGAGTTCCTTGACCGTATTGCCGCTGTGAACGGCATGCTGCATGTCTCGCTCGATGTCGATTTCCTCGCCCCCGCCGCGGCCCCCGCCGTTGGAACAAC
>CAWVZA010000193.1:0-3533 GCA_963934545.1 uncultured Sulfitobacter sp. | reverse complement strand
GACGCAGCAGTTTGGCTCAACCCCGCCTATATCAGCACGCCAGCCTCTGCCGGTGTCATCGCCTCAGCCGAAGGTGGTGCAAACCCTTACCCGATGCTGCCCTACGTAGGCCTTATGCACTCCGCGCTGGGTGATAACCTGGCCGAGTTCCTGCAAGGATCCGAAAGTGCGGAACAGGCGTTGGCAGATGTTGTCGCCGCCTATACCACCTCGGCGAAAGAGAAAGGCTTCTTGCAATAAACCAATCGGTTCAGGGGCGGCCTCCATGTCGCCCCCTGCCACTTACACCGCCTACCGCTCCCCCAAATTGACAGGTCGAAGCTGATGCCCCATCGCACCTTTTTCTGGTTCATCTTGCCCTCCGCCCTTGCGATGCTTCTGTTCATCGCCTTCCCGCTTATCTCCGTGATTGTGCAATCGCTTCACGTCGAGCATGAACAGATTCTCGTCACCTCTGAGAACTGCGGCCCCTTTGGCTGCAAGCAAAGTACCTCTGTCGATGTCGAAGCCTCCTCCAAGCTGAAAGAAGCCGCGCCCTTGGGTCGCTTCAACGGCCTTGGCACATACATGGATCGCGGTCACCTCGCCACCGCCGAGATTTCCGCCGCTTGGTCGGGCACTGACAGCTGGGGCATCTTCTTCTCGAAGGTTATGAACCTGCCGTTCTACAAAGCACTTGCCTTCACCCTCGCCTATACCGCTGTGGTCACGCCGCTGGTGATCCTGTTGGGATTAGCTGTGGCATTGGGCGTGAACGGTCTTCCCAAACTGCTCAAAGGGCCCACGATCTTTATCTCGCTGCTACCCATGATCGTCACGCCGCTGATTGGCTCGCTGATCCTGTATTGGATGATCGACGCGGACGGTATTCTGGGCAAAGCGCTGCAATATATCTTCGACGACCCTGCCCTCTCGCTCAAGGCATCGCCGCTACTTACATGGCTCACCCTCTTCACCTATGGCGTCTGGCACGGCATCCCCTTTGCATTCGTTGTCTTCTATGCTGGCCTACAGACCGTTCCAGAAGAAACACTTGAGGCTGCAATGATCGACGGGGCCAGCCGCTGGGAGCGTATCCGCTATGTCGTGATCCCCTACATGGGGCCGCTGTTTGTCTTTGTCGCCCTGATCCAGCTGATGGATAATTTCCGCGTGTTAGAGCCGATCATCGGCTTCTCCGCACAGGCCAATGCATCCTCGCTCTCCACCGAGATTTACGGCGATCTGCTGGGCGATAACGCGCAATATGCCTCAGCTGCCGCGACTTCCATGCTCACCGTGATCGGTGTAGCGATCCTTCTGACGCCAGTGCTGATCCGCACATGGCGCGACTTTAACCGCAAGGCGGTGTAACCCATGACAATCGCATCCAAACGCCGCTCCACCCCGCTGGTCATCATCTCATCCGTGCTCGTTCTCGCGTGGATTGTGGTCGCGGCTTTCCCGTTTCTGTGGACCCTCTGGGGCTCGTTCAAAGTACAGGGCGATTTCTTCTCCAAAGCTGACTGGATGAACGCCCTATGGGGTACCCGCACAGTGATTGAGACTGGCGGCCCCCTTACAGGCGCAGGCTACGAGGGCGCGTGGATTGAGAAGGAATTCTGGCGCGCGGCGATGAACACAGGCATCATCGTTTTCTTCACTGTGATCATCTCACTCACCCTCGGCACGCTGGGCGGCTATGCCCTCGCCCGCTCTGGCTACCGCTACGCCTTCTGGCTGCTAATGATAGCACTTGTGTTCCGCGCAATGCCTCACATTACACTGGTTTCCGGTTATTTGTTGCCGTTCTTTGAATGGAACCTCTGGGGGCATATTCCGACCACCATCGTGGTCCTTGTCGCGATCAACCAGCCCTTCACGCTATGGATGCTCCATTCCTTCTTCCTCAATATCCCCAAGGATCTGGACGAGAGCGCAATGGTCGACGGTTGCACGCGGTTCCAAGCATTCCGCCATGTGATCGTGCCCGTCATGTGGCCCGGTGTGATCACCACAGGTCTGTTCTCTTTCCTGCTGGCCTATAATGACTTCACCGTGACGGCCCTGCTGCTTAATCAAGAAAACCAGACGATGATACCCAAAATCGCCAGCTTCCTTGGCTCGACACAGGTTGAAGGGAATGTGATGTTCGCCGTTGCCGCTGTTGTTTCGGCCACGGCACCGCTCTTTGTCTTCATCTTGTTCTTCCAACGCCAGATCGTCAGCGGCCTCACCGCAGGCGCTGTAAAAGGGTAACCCCATGTCCGACTTCCAAAATGCAAAAGCGGTTGTCCGCGCCTATCAAGCTGCCGTCGACTCTGCTGCCCCTGATGCTGTCGCCTCAGCCTTGGCTGCGCACACCGGCACCGACTACCTCTGGCGCGGCATGCACCCGTTCGACATTCGCAATGGTGCAGCCGAAGTGGCCGAGGCTTTCTGGTCTCCCTTAAAAACTGCGCTTACGTCCCTCACCCGGCGCGAGGATATCTTCATGGCGGGGCACAACCAGATGGATGATTTTCAGTCGGTCTGGGTTGTCTCCATGGGCCACTTCATGGGCCTGCACGACACCCCATGGCTGGGCATACCTGCGACCCGCAAAATGGCCTTCCTGCGCTATGCAGAGTTTTCAAAGGTCGAGAGCGGCAAAATCACCGAGACCGCCCTGTTCTGCGATATCCCCCACTTGATGGTCCAAGCAGGCGTAAATCCCTTCCCGCCCCAAACAGCCGCCCATCTGGTCCAACCCGGCCCTGCAACGCACACGGGCCGCATGGAAGCGGCACAAGACGCGGCGGAGGGCAAAAAGACTCTCGCCGTCATTAACGCCATGATCAACGATCTGGGCACATGGCAATCTGGTCTTCCGCTGGTGGAAGAGCTCGCGCGCACATGGAACGACGATATGATCTGGTGGGGGCCCGCGGGCATCGGCGCAACCTACACGATCGCGCGCTACGCTGAGCAGCACGCAGGCCCCTTCCGCGCCAGTTTCACAAATCGCACAGGCACAGGGCATTTGTGCCGCCTCGCCGAGGGCGAATTCGGCGGCTTCTTCGGTTGGCCCAATTTTACAGCCACCGCGACAGGTGGCTTTATGGGTTTGCCTGCAACCGGTAAAACGGGTGAGTTTCGCGTAGTAGACATCTACCGCCGTGGTGATGACAGACTCTCTGAGAACTGGGTGTTTATCGACGTACTTCACTGGCTGAAGGGTCAGGGACTGGATGTTCTTGGCCGCATGAATGCCTAGCGATAAACGTCCTCAATTAAACAAAACCCCTGCAACAAATGATATTCATGCGAAGTAATACCCGCCTTTGCCTCTGCTTGTTTCGGCAGAAGCCCACTTTAATAATGCCAACTGCTACCAAGAGCTTCTTTACATCAAAAACCAAAATCTTCGTTTTTATCCGCTACGGCGGTACTGCCCGCATAGCAGACCCCGGCGCGGAGTGCAGCGAATGTCGGCTTTCCGCCCAATGTGCCAAATGGGCACGGTACGCGGTATGCCAAGAGCTGTGAAGCCGTTCAGGATCGCGGCACGGATT
>CAWVZA010000192.1:0-3553 GCA_963934545.1 uncultured Sulfitobacter sp. | reverse complement strand
AGACGCAGCACAGTTCCTTGCAGACGAGCGTAAAAAAGGCCGCTGGAAGCCCACTGCAGGCTTTATCGCAGGCCGCACAGCCCCTCCCGGTCGCCGCATGGGCCACGCAGGCGCAATCGTTGCGGGTGGTAAAGGCGACGCAGAGTCAAAAATCAACGCTATGCGCGAAGCTGGTATTGTGGTTGCAGACAGCCCAGCGACATTGGGTGAGGCAGTCCAAAAAGCGATCAACAAAGGCTAACCAAGTCGGATGACATCGAACTCACTCCTTTTGGGCGGCCTAAAAGCAGCCATCAGTCCCTCGGGCCGTGCAACACGATCCGAGTTCTGGGGGTTTGCGCCTTTCGGATTGAGCCTTTGTGTCCTTACAGGCATTGGAACGACGCTCTTGGACTTCACGTTCATGGGCGTTGCGCTATCGGTCTTTGCTGCGTCACTCCCTCTCGTCGCCTTGTGGTGGCGCAGATTGCAGGACGTGGGCGTTTGGGGCGGACACGCCGTATCCCCTTGGCTCGCACTTTTCATCTTTTTGCTGTGTATCAGCGCAGCCCACGCACTCCAAACCGAAGCGTCCGACGGTTTCCGCCGCGCCCGCGGTCTTCTATTCGGCTGGGCAATGGTGCCTAAAATTCTGTTCAAATTTGTTGGCGGCAAATGGGTCGCTCTGCTCATCGCCGTTATCAGCCTGATCACCTTCCTATTCCATTTCGTCTTCTCACTTAGCCACGCCATGCTCCCCTCGGAGCCCAAAGCCAACCGCTACGGTCCCAACCCTAATGAGGTCACTCCATGACTGATCATCCAGCCAACGACCAATTCCACGCATCCTCCTTCATGCAAGGCCACAACGCCGAATATCTGGAGCAGATGTATGCCCGTTACACGAACGATCCCAATGCGGTGGACGAGAGCTGGCAAGAGTTCTTCAAAGCGCTTGGCGATGATGGCGCGGACGTAAAGGCCGAGGCCACAGGCCCAAGCTGGGCGCGCACTGATTGGCCCCCAATGCCAACTGATGATCTGACCAACGCTCTCACAGGCGAATGGCCGGCGGAGGCTAAAGCCGCAGGCGGCAAGATCGCTGAGAAAGCAAAGGCGCAAAACGTTGAACTTTCGGACAATCAAATCCAACGCGCCGTGCTAGACAGCATTCGTGCCCTGATGATCATCCGCGCCTTCCGTATCCGTGGCCATCTCGCTGCTGACCTTGATCCGTTGGGCATGCGTGAAGTGAACAACCATCCCGAAATGGACCCAAAATCCTACGGCTTTACCGATGCCGACATGGATCGCCCCATTTTCATCGACAACGTGCTTGGCCTGCAAATCGCCACCATGCGCCAGATCACGGACATCCTCAAAGCCACCTATTGCGGCACGTTTGCCCTGCAATACATGCACATCTCCAACCCCGAAGAGGCCGCGTGGCTCAAGGAGCGGATCGAGGGCTACGGCAAGGAGATCCAGTTCACCAAGCAGGGCCGCAAGGCGATTTTGAGTAAACTGGTGGAGGCAGAAGGCTTCGAGAAGTTCCTGCATGTCAAATACATGGGCACCAAACGTTTCGGCCTTGATGGCGGCGAAAGCCTTGTCCCCGCGATGGAGCAGATCATCAAACGCGGCGGCAGCCTTGGGGTGCGCGACATCGTGATCGGCATGCCCCACCGTGGCCGCCTGTCGGTCCTCGCAAACGTCATGCAGAAACCCTACCGCGCAATCTTCAACGAATTCCAAGGCGGCTCTTTCAAACCCGAAGATGTCGACGGCTCAGGCGATGTGAAATACCACCTCGGTGCCTCCTCCGATCGTGAGTTCGACGGAAACACCGTGCACCTCTCGCTCACCGCCAACCCTTCCCACCTTGAGGCGGTGAACCCGGTCGTCATCGGCAAAGTTCGCGCCAAGCAGGACCAGTTGGGCGATAAAGACCGCACCGCGGTTATGCCGATCCTGCTGCACGGCGATGCTGCCTTCGCAGGTCAGGGCGTTGTGGCCGAATGTTTCGCACTCTCAGGCCTCAAAGGGCACAAGACGGGCGGCACCATGCACATCGTGGTCAACAACCAGATCGGTTTCACCACCGCTCCACACTTCTCGCGTTCCTCTCCCTATCCAACAGACAACGCGCTGGTGGTTGAAGCACCGATTTTCCACGTCAATGGTGATGATCCGGAGGCCGTCGTGCACGCCGCACGCGTTGCCACCGAGTTCCGCCAGAAGTTCCACAAAGATGTCGTAATCGACCTAATCTGCTACCGCCGCTTTGGTCACAACGAGGGGGATGAGCCGATGTTCACAAACCCCGTCATGTACAAAAAGATCAAAAAGCAAAAAACCACGCTCACCCTCTATACTGACCGTTTGGTGAAGGATGGCCTCATCCCAGAGGGCGAGATTGAAGACCTCAAAGCGCAGTTCCAAGCCAAAATGAACGACGAGTTCGAGGCCGGCAAAGACTACAAACCCAACAAGGCCGATTGGCTGGATGGCAAGTGGTCTCATCTCGACAAAAACAAAGAGCAGTACCAGCGGGGCGAAACAGCCATCGCCCCCGAGACGCTGGCCGAGGTTGGCTCCGCCATCAGCACCATCCCCGAGGGATATCCGACCCATAAAACCATCGGTCGTCTGATGGATGCGAAAGCCAATATGCTCAAGTCAGGCGAGGGCTTTGATTGGGCCACAGCAGAGGCACTCGCATTCGGCTCCTTGCTGACTGAGGGCTACAAAGTACGCCTCTCGGGTCAGGACAGCGCACGGGGAACGTTCTCCCAACGCCACTCCGCCCTCATTAACCAAGAAACAGAAGAGCGCTACTACCCCCTCAACCATATCCGCAAAGGTCAGGCGGAGTACGAAGTCATCGACTCCATGCTGTCTGAATACGCGGTGCTTGGCTTTGAATACGGCTATTCACTTGCCGAACCAAACGCCCTCACCCTCTGGGAAGCCCAATTCGGCGATTTCGCCAACGGCGCGCAAATCATGTTCGACCAGTTCATCTCAAGCGGTGAAAGCAAATGGCTGCGCATGTCAGGCCTCGTCTGCCTCATGCCTCACGGCTACGAGGGCCAAGGGCCCGAACACTCAAGCGCACGTCTTGAGCGTTTCCTCACCATGTGCGGCGGCGACAACTGGATCGTGGCAAACTGCACCACACCAGCCAACTACTTCCACATCCTGCGCCGTCAGCTGCACCGCAGCTACCGTAAACCACTGATGTTGATGACCCCAAAATCCCTGCTGCGCCACAAAATGACCGTCAGCAAGGCCGAGGAATTCACCACAGGCAGCAGCTTCCACCGCGTGCTGTGGGATGACGCCCAACAGGGTAATTCTGAAACCAAACTCAAGGCCGACGACAAGATCAAGCGCGTCGTTATGTGCTCTGGCAAAATCTACTATGACTTGCTCGAAGAACGTGATGCCCGCGGCATCGACGATGTCTACCTTCTTCGGTTTGAGCAGTTCTACCCCTTCCCCGCACAATCCGCAGTCAAAGAACTTGAGCGCTTCAAGAATGCCGAAATGGTATGGTGTCAGGAAGAACCAA
>CAWVZA010000191.1:0-3648 GCA_963934545.1 uncultured Sulfitobacter sp. | reverse complement strand
ATGGCAAATTCCTCAACGCATCGCTGGACAAGGCAAGCATCCACAACGAGCGCAACAGCGTAACCCTAGAGACAGCAGATGGCACGCGCATCGGTGTGGTCCAGATTGCGGGCCTCGTGGCGCGCCGCATCATGTGTTTCGTCGAAGAAGGCCAAAAGGTCCACGCAGGCCACCGCTTTGGCCTCATCCGCTTTGGCAGCCGCCTCGACGTCTACTTGCCCCACGGAATCGCCCCCATGGTCGCCGTTGGTCAAACAGCCGTGGCGGGAGAGACGATCCTCGCTGATCTCACTGCCGCCACACAAATCCCCCTGAACGGTCAACCCGAATGACCACCCCGTCACGTATCAAGTTGCGGCACACCGTGCCCAGCATGGTCACAGTCTTTGCCATCTGCGCAGGCATGACTGCCGTGCGCATGAGCCTTGAGGGCCGCACCGAGCTTGCACTCTATTTCGTGCTGCTGGCTGTTTTCCTTGATGCTGCCGATGGCAAACTGGCACGCTTTCTCGACAGCGCCAGTCCCTTTGGCGCTGAGCTTGATACGCTGGCGGACTTCTTCAACTTCGGCATCGTACCGGGGATGCTGCTCTATAATACGCTCTATATCGACACGCCCTACGCTAGCCTCGGTTGGCTCGCCACACTGGTGCTGGCGGTCTGCTGTGCGTTGCGGCTGGCGCGGTTCAACCTGTCGCTGCGCGGCGATGAGGTGACATTAAAGCAGGACGATTTCTTTGTTGGCGTCCCTGCCCCCGCGCTGGCCTGTCTGGCGTTGATGCCCATATTTCTGCACCTCAACGGTTGGGAAAACACTGATCTGCCAATCCTGCGGGCCATCTATATCATCGGCGTCGGCCTACTCGCGGTGAGCACAATCCCTACCTTTTCCATCAAACACGCAAGCATCCGCCGTGCGCACCTTCCGTTTGCCATGGTTGCGGCCGTGGTGATGGTCGTCGGCCTCATGGTTTATACTTGGCCCACGATGATCATTGTTAACTGCGCTTATCTGTTCTCGTTACCGTTTTCCTACAGGGCACGGAACAAACATCTCAGCTAAAGCGCTCGAGCAAAAAAATCGCCACGGCGCTTGGCATCATTGATGATGCTACACAGATAAAATGGTAGAGTTTGCTGGTGCGGTAGAAGGACCATTGCCCGATGCGATTTGACCCAGAGTTGGCAGAAATCCGGTTTGGCTGTGGCCTGTCCCCTCAGGTCGCTCCCCCCCCCGCTCGGTCCAAGCCATGTTGGGGACATTGGACGCGGCTGACACAACTGCCACAAAGTTTCCCGTCGAGACATTCGAGACGTTCACCAAACGTATTGCGCAGCGGGTTGAGCTCACAAAATTTCGACGCAAGAACCGTGGCACGCCCGAAGCACTTGCCGCGAAAAAGGAAATCCGTGTTCTCAACAAAGAAGCACGCATCGCCCAAGCGGTCTGGATGGGCCAGCACCTCAATCGCTGGGTAACAACACAAGCGCCTCTGCGCGAACGCCTCACCATGTTTTGGGCCGATCATTTCACCGCCACTGGCAAAGCGGGCATCATCCGCCGCGCAGCCACCCCGTATGTCGAAAGTGCGATCCGCCCGAATATTAAGGGTTTGTTCGAAGATCTGTTGTTGGCGGCTGTTCTGCATCCCCTGATGATCCACTATTTAGATCAGGACCGTTCTGTGGATCCGAACTCAGCAAAAGCAGCGCGCGGCGGCAAGCTCAGAGGGTTGAACGAAAACCTCGCCCGCGAAGTGCTAGAATTGCATACCCCCGGCGTGGGTGCCCCCTATTCACAAACCGATGTCACCCAATTGGCGGAGCTTTTCACAGGCAGGACCAATGCGCCGCCCATACGTCTGGATTTTCGCAAATCTATGGCCGAACCTGGGACAGAAAATGTGCTGGGCAAGACCTATGGCAGTGACAATGCTCATATTCGGGATGTCCGTGCTGTGCTGCGTGATCTGGCACGCCATCCTGCCACAGCCCGCCATATCGCGAAAAAACTTGCCGTGCACTTTGTTGTCGATACGCCAGATCCCACATTGGTTGCAGCGCTCGAAGCGCGGTTTCTTGAGACGAACGGCGATTTGGCTCAAGTAACCCAAGCGCTGCTGACACACCTTGCCGCATGGACCCCCACGCGCCAGAACATCAAACATCCCTTTATCTTTATGGGCTCTGCCCTGCGTACTCTTGCTGTTCCTGCGCAAGCGATTGCAGCGTTGAATGAGCGGCAAACACGTCGTATCTTTGCTCCACCCTTGGTTCAGATGGGGCATGTTTGGGAAAAACCCACAGGACCCGATGGCCTCCCCGAAGAAGACAGCGCGTGGATCGTACCGCAAGGGGATCGCATCGCGTCTGCAATGGGCAATCACAGTGCCCTCCCAGCTTATGGAAGAGCTACCAGATCCGCGTGTATTCGTTCGAACGGCCATCGGCACCTCTGCGCCCCCGCGGTGACATTTGCAGCGGGTGCGGCCGAAACACGCTGGGACGGGATCGGACTTATCCTTGCATCCCCTGCATTTCAAAGGACGTGACTGCCATGACAGATGCCCTTTCCCGCCGCGCCTTCCTCTCCCGCTCCGCGCTCATCGGTTGCTCCCTCGCAGCAAGTCCGCTGCTCACCCCTGTGAGCCTTGCTGCGACGTCAGGTGAGAACCGGCTTGTCGTGATTTTGCTGCGCGGTGGAATGGACGGGCTGGATGTCGTACGCCCCTATGGCGATCCTGCATATGCGGCCCTGCGCGGCAATGTCGGTTTGAATGAGCCTGAAGGCGCTGTTGATCTGGACGGCTATTTTGCCCTCCACCCAGCGCTGCGCCCACTTCTTCCATTGTGGCAACGCGGCCAGCTCGGTTTTGCACACGCTGTCTCCACCCCATGCCATGACAAGCGTAGCCATTTTGACGGCCAAGACCTTCTCGAGGCAGGACTGGGTGACCTCAATGGTGCCATGTCGCGCGATGGCTGGCTCAACCGCGTGCTGCAAAATATGAACGGTGCCCAGTCGGAGACGGCCTACGCCCTTGGCCGCGACCAGATGAGCATTCTGAACGGCCCTGCCACAAGCCAGCGCTGGACACCCGAGGCCGACATGATCCTCAGCCCCCAAGCGATCAAACTGGCCTGCCTGATCATGGCCGAGGACCCTGAATTCAGCACGGCATTCGAGCAAGCTATGGCCATCGCCGACAACGACGGCGATGCAATCGCCATGAGCGGCACCCAAGGCGACATGATGTCGATGGTCAACGAGAATGCCAAACAAGCCCATGATGGCAGCGCCGAACGCCGCGTGGCCGAGTTCGCGGGCAAACGCTTGCGCGAAGACACACGCATCGCCTCCTTTTCGATCAACGGCTGGGACACACACCAACGACAAGACCGAAGCCTCGGCAAAGCCTTGGGCCGCTTGTCCGATACAATCCTCGCGCTGCAAAATACGGTAAAGGGTCCAGTCTGGAACAAAACAACTGTCGTCGCCGTAACTGAATTTGGCCGCACAGCGCGGATGAACGGATTAGGTGGCACGGACCAAGGCACAGGCGGGCTTATGGTGCTGGCGGGCGGTGCCTTGCGCGGTGGACAGGTGGGCGGCAGCTGGCCCAGATTGAGCGAAGCACAGCTTTATGC
>CAWVZA010000190.1:0-3654 GCA_963934545.1 uncultured Sulfitobacter sp. | reverse complement strand
ATTGGCGACCTGTTCGGCGATGGGATCATTGCCCAGCGGGATGGCTGTGTCGGCAAACGTCTCAGGATCACGCATCGGGTGCCACGCGCCGCCCATGAACACCTCAAGTCCCGAAAACTTGGCCTTGTAGCCCATCTTTTGGCTGCCAGGGACCCAGTAGCCAAGGTAGACATAGGGCAGGCCTGCATCGCGGGCGATCTGGATATGATCGAGGATGATGTAATTGCCCAGACCGTTTTGCGGCAAATCGGGCGTGTAGAAGGAATAGACCATGCTCACGCCATCGCCCAAGACATCCGTCAGGCAAACACCGATCAACTCATTCGTGTCGGCATCGGTGTATTCGATCACGCGGCTTCGGATCGGTGTTTCCTCGACCATGGCAGCGAATTCGAACACATCCATATCGGCCATGCCACCATCCGCATGGCGGCTGTCGAGGTAGCGGCGAAAGAGGTTGTATTGATCCTCAGTGGCCCAAGGCGATGTGGCACGGCGGTTTAGCGATATGTTGCGTTTGATCGTGCGTTTTTGGCTTTTGGTCGGTTGGAATTTCGACACATCAATGCGCGCGGACAGGCACGAGGCGCAATCAGCACAAGAGGGGCGGTAGAGCACATTCTGGCTGCGGCGGAACCCTTGGGCAGAGAGGCTGTTGTTGAGCTTGTCTGCGTTCTCGCCCTGCAATGCAGTAAATAACTTCCGCTCCATCCGACCCTCAAGGTAAGGGCAGGGTTGTGGCGCAGTCACATAGAACTGCGGTGCAATGGGAAGTGAATGGCGCATCAGGGTGTCCGGCTTTTTGCTTAGTATGCAAGATAGCGTTCTGGTGGGGAGGCGCAAACCCTAAATCGGGGGAAAGCGAATGAGGCCGCGCTGTTAGGCGCGGCGGTTGAGTGCGACGGTGCCCATAAGGTGATCGGTTAGGCCCTGACGGCGCTCACTGCTCAGCATCAATACGATGGAGATCAGTTGCAGTGGGGCAATCATGATCGAGAGTGAATAGCCCACCGTGTGCAAAAAGGCCTGTGACTGGTCAAATGGTTCATCATTCCTGTCGCGAAATTCAATAGCCATTGAGCGCATTCCCCATGTGGCAGAGCCGCGCGAGAGTGTGGCCACGCGGTATGCAAGGCTGAGAATGAAGAACACGAAGGGCAAAAAGAAAAGGCTGACAAAAAGCGTGAAGGGAATGGTTGCAAGGGTGAAACCTGCGACGATGACCGTATCCAGAACCCAGGCGAACAGTCGTTTGGACGGCACGCCCTCGTAGAATTGTGGCTGCATGTCTGGATCAGGTGTCATTGGAACTCTCGGAAATTGGAGGAAGGGGTGCGCCCACCCGACGTGGGAGGGCGCGGGGCAGGTGTCAAGGCGTTAGGCTTCGGCTTTGCCATCCTTGCGGGTGGCACGCTCGTCCATGAACGCATCGAACTCGGACTTGTCTTTGGCAGCGCGCAGACGCTCAAGGAAACTCTCGAAGCTGCCTTGCTCTTCTTCGAGACGGCGCAGCGTGTCGACCTTGTAAGCGTCAAATGCAGCGTTGCCTGTGGGGCGGTGCATTGCGAAGGACGGGCTGCGGTTCATGCAGCGGGAAGAAGATGAAAACATACGTTTACTCCAGATCATGTAGGCCAGCAGGGCAAGGCCAACGGGCCAGAAGAAGATAAAGCCGAGCACCATGGCGGCGATCCATGCGCCCTTGCCACGCGCATCAAGCCATTTCTCGGTCCGCACAAACCAGTTTTCGCGAGTGGTTGTGCGGAAGGTGTACGTATCGGTGTAAGTCATATTGGTCCCTCAAGTGGCGGTGTGCTGCCACCGTGCATGGGGCGCTTCACCGGAGAAAGGACTATAATGTAAATGCCCTTCACATCATGCAATTTGGGATACTTTGGGAATTTACAAGGATTTATGTGAAGGGTATTTACATTATTTGTGATTATTAAGATATATCAAATGCTTGTCGTGTGATTTTTAAAAGTATCGACCATTGACCTGAGCCAGAACACGCGCAACTGTAGCCATATGAGCAACATTGCACTCGCCAAAAGACTGACCCGCGCGCCTCGATCCTCTGCGCCTGTAGATACAGATATACCGCTTGGGCGGTTTGATAGTTCGCTGCATCCTCTCATCGGAGGAGCCGCTGCGGTGTCACCGTATCTAAGGCACCTCATTGCGAAGGAGGCAGACTGGCTTGAAGGTGCCGTGGAGGCCCCCGAGGCCGCAATGTTGGGCGTGCTGGCGGATACCACTGTGCTTGAACTTGCGAATGTGAACCAAGGTCTTCGGGAAGGAAAGCGGCGGGTTGCATTGCTGTCGGCGCTGGCAGATTTGGGCGGTGCGTGGTCTCTGGAGGACGTGACGGGCGCGCTTACAGACTTTGCGGATGCGGCGGCGCAGGCGGCATTGCGGGTCGCGGTCGGGGCGCAGATCAAGCGCGGCAAGCTACCAAGTCTGGTGGCGGAAGATGCGTTGACAGGTGGCGGTATGACGGTGCTGGCCATGGGGAAGATGGGCGCGGGGGAGCTTAACTACTCCTCCGACATCGATCTGATCTGTCTGTTTGACGAGAGCCGCTATGCGATGGACGATTTTCAGGAGGCGCGGGCAGGGTTGATCAAAGCGACCCGTGCTATGGCGGCAAGCCTGAGTGAGATCACGGGCGATGGGTATGTCTTTCGTACGGACCTGCGCCTGCGGCCTGACCCGTCGGTAAACCCTGTGTGTCTGGGCCTGCTGGCGGCTGAGCGGTATTACGAGAGCCTTGGGCGCACATGGGAGCGGGCGGCCTATATAAAGGCGAGGCCCTGCGCAGGTGATATTGGCGTGGGAAATGCATTTCTCACCACAATGCGCCCCTTTGTCTGGCGCAGACATCTGGATTTTGCGGCCATTCAGGACGCCCATGACATGCGGCTGGCCATTCGCGAGCATAAGGGGCTGGGCGGGGCGATCACGCTGCCTGATCACAATATGAAGTTGGGGCGCGGTGGCATCCGTGAGATCGAGTTTTTCGCCCAGACACGGCAGTTAATTGCGGGCGGGCGTGACCCTGAGCTTCGCGTGCGTGGGACTAAGGAAGGGCTGAGCATCCTTGCAAAAAAAGGGTGGGTGCCGCAGGCGGCGGCGGATGAATTGGCCGACCACTATACGTTTCACCGCACCGTTGAGCACCGTTTGCAGATGGTGCGCGATGCGCAGACCCACACGCTGCCCAAATCACCAGAGGGCATGGTGCGCATTGCGGCGATGATGGATATGGATGTGGCTGACTTTGAACGCACGCTGCATGAGCGATTGAATGCAGTGCACGAGATTACCGAAGGATTTTTCACCGAAGCAAGCGGTGATGTGGTGCTGCCCGAGGCCACACATGTGTTTGACGGATCGGTAACGGAGAAGTGGCCCAGTTATCCTGCGCTACGTTCAGATCGCGGTGCGGAACTGTTCGAGCGGCTCAAGCCGAAATTGCTGGCGCGACTGGCGCAGGCGGATAAGCCTGATGAAGCTTTGTTAGCGTTTGATGCCTTCTTGGCGGGGTTGCCTGCGGGGGTGCAACTGTTCTCACTGCTCAAGTCGAACCCGCAACTGGCGGATTTGTTGATCAATATTGTATCGGTATCGCCGATGCTGGCGGCGCATCTGTCG
>CAWVZA010000189.1:0-3772 GCA_963934545.1 uncultured Sulfitobacter sp. | reverse complement strand
AGCAATGAAGTGCCATCCTCACGACACATAATTTCATGCGCGCCCCACAGCTTGTCCAAAAGGGTGCCTGCCGCACTCATTCAGCCGCCTCCGCGCGTGTGGGGTTCACCACAGGCTCCCAATGGCGTGCATCGCCCGCGCCCACACGGCTCAGCGTCATTTCCAGTTTGAACATGTCAGGACGGTAAAGGGCGGCAAGGTATTCGACACCGCGCCCCTGCGCATCGCGCACCACACGGTTGAGCATCAGGAGTGGCGCACCAACGCTGAGCCCCAAATGCCCTGCCACATCTGGTGACGCGAGTGTCGCGCTGACACTTTGATCTGCTGTCTCGACTTCGACGCCTGACCGTTCAAGCAAACGGAACAGGGGCGATGTGGCCAGTTCCGATTCCGAATAATTCTGCGCGATATGCTCTGGCACATAGGTGGTGAGATGCGAGAAGGGCTGCCCTTCAATGAGGCGCAGGCGCACAGCGGTTTGCACAGAGGCCGCCGGGGACATTTTCATCGCCTCGGCAACTGCTGCAGGCGGCACGCCATAGCTGAACGACAATAACCGCACTGTTGTCTCATGACCCATCTGGACCACTTGCGGCATCAGGTTCGTGAAATCCGCCGCCATCGCGGGGCGCTGCGCAGGGGCGCGCACCCGCGTCCCCGCGCCAGCACGACGGTCAATCAACCCCTCCCCCTCAAGCGCATCCAGCGCACGGCGCAGGGTGACCCGAGACACATCAAGTTCGACCGCGAGCTTTTGCTCGGCAGGCAAAACCGTACCGTCAGGATATGTGCCGCGTGTAATTGCGTCGAGCAGCTGCAAATAGACACGCCGTGCCTTGCCTCCCTCCGGAAGGCTGTTCGCTGATGGGACGACAGACTTGGCAGTCATTGCGGATGAGACTCCTCGATTTGCGATCAGCCTATCGACGTTTTCCCCAAATGCAAGAAAACTGTATTCAAAATATCGAAATATTTGTTCTATTCACACCCATATATCTGTATTATAAAAAATACAGGTTTTACGGAGTGTGCCATGCCGATACTCGAACTCCATATCCTAAAAGGATATAGTGACGCTGACAAAACCCGTATGGGTGAGGCCCTGACTGACGCAATACGAATCGTTGTGCCTGCGCCCCCCGAAGCCGTGACATTCATGATCCACGAGATGCCCGCCGCCGCGTACATGCGCGGACGCACACACCGCACGCCGGCGCCGGCTTTGCCCGATCCTTCGAACATAGTCCGCCGGTTCCTTGCAGCAATGCAGGACCGCGATCTGGAGACGGCGCACTCCATGCTTGGCCTCGGCTTCACCATGACCTTCCCGGGCAACAAAAAAATGCATAGCCTTGCTGATCTGATCGCATGGGCAGCCCCCCGCTACCGCTTTGTGACCAAAACCTATGACGGGTTTGACGCAATGCAGTCCGAGGGCGCGGAGGCGATCGTTTATTGTCGCGGCACATTGAGCGGCGAATGGCCAGACGGCACACCGTTTGAGTGCATCCGCTTTATCGATCGGTTCGAAGTGACCGAAGGGCTGCTCACGCGGCAGGACGTCTGGAACGATATATCCGAACATAAGGGAATGACATGAGCGCAGAGATTGATCCCATCACCTTGGCGGTTCTTGCAGGCCGCATGGAACAGATCGCGGATGAGATGGACGCTACACTTTTTCGTGCAGCCTTTAACCCCATTATCGCCGAAGCACATGATGCAAGCCACGGCCTGTACCACGCAGTGTCTGGCGATACGTTGGTGCAGGGCAAATCAGGCTTACCCATCTTTGTGGGTGTGATGAGTTTTGCAGTGAAGGCCGTAATCGACAAAGCCGCCGTGAATGGCGACCTTGAGGATGGCGACATCTACATCTTCAACGATGCGCATCTGGGCGGCACGCACTTGAGCGATATGCGCCTTGTACGCCCCTACTATCATGAGGGAAAACTGTTTTGCTATCTCGCTTCTGTCGGTCATTGGCATGACGTGGGCGGCGCGGTGCCGGGTAACTACAATCCCGCCGCGACGGATGCGTTTCAGGAAGCCTTCGTACTCCCGCCCGTGCGTCTGGCAAAAGCGGGTGTGATCCAGACCGACATCATCGACATCCTCATGCGCAACACGCGCCTGCCGCAATCGGCGCAGGGTGATTTGAACGGTCAACTCGGCGCACTCGACCTTGGTGTACGCCGTATGGACGAGCTGCTGGATGATTATGGTGCGGACACGGTTCGCGCGGGCTTGGATGCACTGCAAAACAGCGCCGAAACCTTGATGCGCGCAGAACTGACAACGCTGCCTGACGGGCGCTGGACCGCGACTGACTACCTCGACAACGATGGCATCACCGATGTCCCGTTGCCAATCACAGTAGCGTTGGAGATTTCGGGCGATACGATGACGCTTGATTTTGAAGGGACCGCACCGCGCTGTGCAGGACCTGTGAACATCGCGCTGCCCACGGCTGTGGCCACAGCCTATGTGGCGATCAAACATATCTTCCCCGCTCTGCCTGCAAATTCAGGTGTGATGCGGCCCATTACCGTCAAGATACCCGAAGAATCACTGCTCTCCGCCCCCTTCCCCGCGCCCGTCGGCGGTTATACCGAGACAATCCTGCGCATGATTGACGTGATCTTTGCCGCCGCTGCGGGAGCAGCACCTGAGCGTGTGGTCGCCAATGCTTACGGCACGATCAACGCGCTCTCGATTTCAGGCACACGCGACAATGGCAAGCCTTGGGTCATGTTCAGCTTTTATGGCGGTGGGCATGGCGGATCGGTCGAGGGGGATGGCCTGAACCACGGCAATGCGCCGATCTCCACGGCCACGATCCCACCCATGGAAATTCTTGAGGCGGCATATCCCGTGATGTTCAAACAATGGGCGCTGCGCCCTGACAGTGCAGGCGCTGGCACACACCGAGGCGGGCTTGGTGCGGTTTACGAGATCGAAGTGCTGGAGGGGAATGGCGCAAAGGCGTTCCTGTTCGGGGAGCGTGGGCGCTATGCCCCCACAGGCGTTGCAGGTGGCGGGGATGCCGCGCTCAACGTATTTAGCTATGAGCAGGCAGACGGCTGGCACAACCCGCCAATGGCCTCAAAGATGGTCGGTATCCGGCTGGAGCAAGGGCAGTCTGTAAGATTAGAAACCCCAGGTGGTGGCGGTTATGGCCCAGCCTCAGCGCGCGCGCCTGCCGCAGTGGCACGAGACGTTGCCGCAGGACTGGTCAGTGCACAGAAGGCGGATGAAACATACGGCACCGCATGGCAGGAGGTCCCCCGATGAGCAAGATGCCCATGAATAAGATGATCGGCGTCGATGTTGGCGGCACCTTCACGGATATCTTTGTGCTGGATGAGGCAACTGGACTGGCCGAAGTCGCCAAAGTCCCCACCTCGCGCCCCGACCAGTCCGAGGGGTTCCTCAGCGGGATTGGCTCACGTGTAGATGACCTCGGCGGTGTTTCTGTCGTGGTGCATGGCACAACCGCTGGCACCAACGCTCTGCTAGAGCGAAAGGGCGCCAAGATAGGCATCATCACCACCCAAGGTCTGCGCGACGTGTTGGAAATGCGCCGCCGCGACCGTCCGCGCACGTGGGGCTTGCGGGGTGATTTCACGCCTATCGTGGATCGCGCCCAGCGCTTGGAAGTGCCTGAACGCACGCTTGCAGACGGCACTATCCGTGTGCCCGTTGATCTCGATACGGTGCGCGCCGCTGCACAACAACTCACAGATGACAACTGCCTTGCGGTGGCCGT
>CAWVZA010000188.1:0-3837 GCA_963934545.1 uncultured Sulfitobacter sp. | reverse complement strand
GCTGTTGAGGCAGCAGGGTTTTCGGAAAAGCGTGACTTCTATTGGACGCTGCACGCGTGTTTTGTGAACCGCCCCGAGCATGCCCGCATTTTTTCCCAACTTTTCCGCCTGTATTGGCGCGATCCGCGGTTTTTGGAGCACATGATGGCGGCGATGCTGCCCGCCATTCGCGGGGTGCAGGAGGAGCGTCCTGCTCAAGCTGCTGAAAAGCGTGCGGCGGAGGCGTTGTTGGACGGGGCTGAGGCGCCGCCGCGCGATGAGGAGGCTGATGCGCGTGAAGAAGAAACGGTCATCGAAGTAGATGCCTCGCTCACGATGTCGACCACCGAGCGGCTCAAGTCACTGGATTTTGAATTGATGAGCCTGAGTGAAGTGGCAGAGGCAAAGCGTATGTTGGCTCAGTTGCGTTTGCCGATCAAGCCGTTGCCCTCGCGGCGTTCTGTTTCCAGCTTTGGGCAGGGCAATATTGATGTAAAACGGTCCTTGCGTGCAGCGTTGCGGCGGGGGGGCGAGATGGACATGCTGGCGCTGAAACGTCCCAAGCCGCGATGGCCAAATCTGGTTGTCTTGTGCGACATTTCGGGATCGATGAGCCAGTACAGCCGTCTTATTCTCCATTTCTTACATGCCGTTGCCAATGAGCGTGGGGCCGGGTGGGCGCAAGTACACGCGTTCACTTTTGGCACGCAGCTGACCAACATCACACGTCACTTGCGGACCCGTGACGTGGATGCGGCCCTCAAGGCGGCAGGGGCGCAGGCCCAGGATTGGGAGGGTGGCACGCGCATTGGGCAGAGCCTTGAGGCGTTTAACCGTGATTGGTCGCGGCGCGTGTTGGGGCAAGGTGCTGTGGTATTGCTTATCACTGACGGCTTGGACCGTGATGATCCCGACGCCTTGGCGCGCCAGATGAAACGGCTCCACCTGTCAGCGCGGCGGGTTATCTGGCTCAATCCGCTTTTGCGCTGGGAAGGGTTTGCGCCCAAGGCAGCGGGCATCCGCGCCATGCTGCCCCATGTGGACAGCTTTCGCGCAGGTCATTCGATTGAGTCGCTTGAAGCGCTGGCAGCCGCGATTTCAAAGCCTGACGATGCAGGTGAGAAAACGCGACTGATGCGCATGATCGAGAGCGGGTAGGGGGCGCTGCCCCTTTGGCGCAAGCGCCAATCCTGCTGTCAGTTTCAGATAGAGAAACGGTCCCTTAGGTCACTGTTGCAGCAAATGATGTGCGGTAGAGCGTACCAAGATCGCTGAGTTGTGTACTGCTGGTGCCAAAGCTGAGCATGTCGCCCCCGAAGCTGCCCACTTGCGTCAGGTGCAGGCCGAGTTCTGCTGCAGCCGCCGAGAGGCTGGCTCCGTTCTCAGGTGTGGCCGCGATAAGGTAGCGTGCCTGATCTTCCCCAAAGAGTTGCGCTGTGTCGTCAAGCGTAAGCGTGAGGCCAAGATCTGCGTGATCTGCCATCTCGAACGCTGCAAGAGCAAGACCGCCATCGGACAGGTCGGTACATGCAGCGATAAGCGCGTGGTGGGCGCGGATGAATTCACCGTGGGCAGCTTCAGCAGCCAGATCAACTGTTGGGGCGTCACCTTCGTTGCGGCCGAAGCCTTCGGCAAGAAGCGCGGATTGGCCGAGGTGACCAATCGTCTCGCCCAAGACCAATGCAACATGACCGTTTTCGATATCAAATCCGATGATGTCGCTGGTTGCTTTTAGAAGGCCAACGGCGCCGATGGTTGGGGTCGGCAGGATGCCTGAACCGTCGGTTTCATTGTAGAGCGAGACGTTTCCAGAAACGATTGGCATGCCGAGGGCAGAGACCGCTTCGCCGATTCCCTTGATGGCTCCCACGAATTGTCCCATGATTTCTGGCTTTTCGGGATTGCCAAAGTTGAGGTTGTCCGTGGTCGCCAAGGGGGTCGCGCCCACGGCAGTCAAGTTGCGGTAGGCTTCGGCGACGGCTTGTTTGCCGCCCTCGAAGGGGTTCGCTTTGACATAGCGCGGGGTGACGTCAGACGTGAAGGCCAGCGACTTGTCCGTGCCATGCACGCGCACGATACCAGCGCCCCAACCGGGTGTGCGGGCGCTGTCGGCCATGACCATTGTATCATACTGCTCATAGACCCACGATTTGCCCGCATAATTTGGTGAGGCGAGCAGTGCTTTGAGGCCATCGATTGGATCAATCTTAGGTGCGTTGGTCAGCGGAGCTGCTGCGGGTGTTTCCACCCAAGGGCGGTCGTATTCTGGGGCTGTACCAGAGAGCGCTTTGAGCGGTAGGTCTGCTTTGATCTCACCGTTCAGACGAATGAGGAAGCGGTCTTCGGCGATTGTCTCACCCACGATGGCGAAATCGAGATCCCATTTGTCGAACACGGCTTTGGCTTGTGCTTCCAGCTCGGGGCGCAGGACCATGAGCATCCGCTCTTGGCTCTCGGAAAGCATCATCTCATAGGCGGTCATGTTCAACTCGCGGGTAGGCACTTTTTCCAGATCAAGAATGACGCCGAGGTTGCCTTTGTCGCCCATTTCAACGGCGGAGCATGTCAGGCCAGCAGCACCCATGTCCTGAATAGAGATCACAGCACCAGTGGCCATCAGCTCAAGCGTGGCTTCCATCAGGCGCTTTTCTGTGAAGGGGTCGCCGACTTGGACCGTTGGGCGCTTATCCTCGATGGCGTCGTCGAATTCTGCGGAGGCCATGGTCGCACCGCCAACACCGTCACGGCCTGTTTTGGCCCCGAGGTATACGACAGGCATGCCGATACCAGAGGCAGCGGAGTAGAAGATTTTATCTGCATCAGCGAGGCCTGCGGCAAAGGCGTTCACGAGGCAGTTGCCATTGTAGGCTTTGTCAAAGCGGACTTCGCCGCCCACGCAAGGCACGCCAAAGCAGTTGCCGTAGCCACCAACGCCACCGACAACACCGTGTACGAGTTGTTTGGTCTTATGGTGGCTTGGTTCACCAAAGCTCAAGGAGTTCATGGAGGCGATGGGGCGCGCGCCCATCGTAAAGACATCGCGGAGGATGCCGCCGACACCTGTGGCCGCCCCCTGATATGGTTCGATGTAGGACGGGTGGTTGTGTGATTCCATCTTGAACACCACAGCCTGACCGTCGCCAATGTCGACCACGCCTGCGTTCTCACCGGGGCCGCAAATAACTTGGGGACCCTCAGTGGGCAGGGTGCGCAGCCACTTCTTTGAGGATTTATAAGAGCAATGCTCGTTCCACATGGCGGAAAAGATGCCGAGTTCGGTAAATGTCGGTGTGCGGCCCATGAGGTCCAGAATGGTTTGGTATTCGCTGTCAGACAGCCCGTGGGCTTTGATGATGTCTGTGGTGATTTCTGGCTCTGACATGGTGGCGCTCCCGATTGGTACAGCTGCGGTTAGCCGTGAAATGGCTGGGCAATAAAACTTGGCTTATCTCATAGGGCAGGAGCGTGCAGGGGGGAAGGGCTGTTAATACAAATGGACGAAGTGCTGTCGGCTCAGCAGCGGACAAAAAAGTGCCGGGCACAAAGGCCCGGCGAAGTCCAACAGGGAGGTATAAGGCAGATGCGCGGGGCACCAAAATCCTTATACTGTCGAATTGGGATGCAGCCTGCTTCTTTTCAAGGCAGTTTTTCCACAAGTTAAGGCATTGCTGGTATGCGTTTTGTGCATGGCTTGCGCCGGCTTAACGCTATGGCCTCAGCTTTCTTTTAATTGTTTCCGGTAACTGATGATTTCATCCTGAACAAAGTCCTTGAACGCTGCGACCCGCTGTGATTGGCGCAATTCTTCGGGGTAGGCGAGGAACACGGGCACTTCACTGGATTGGATATCTGGCAGAA
>CAWVZA010000187.1:0-3875 GCA_963934545.1 uncultured Sulfitobacter sp. | reverse complement strand
CTGTAGACGGGTGTACGCATCGCAAAAATCTCGGCCAAGGTAGCGCGTGGATCAGACGTGCGCAGCAATGGCCGCGTATCTTTGTGCCGCACACGGCTCCACAACAGATCAAGCGACGCATCAAGCCAGAGTGCAACCCCTGTTGTGCTGATGTTGTCGCGGTTGACCTGCGCCAGATAGGCACCACCGCCCGTGGACAAAATGCCCTTTTGAGTTTTCAACAAACGGCGGATCACTTCTGTCTCGCGCTTGCGAAAGAAGGCTTCACCATCGCGCTGAAAAATTTCGGGCACAGACAAATTGGCCGCCGCCTCTATCTCTGCATCGCTGTCCAAAAATGGCACATCAATCTTCAGCGCCACAGCCCGTCCAACAGCAGTCTTTCCAGCACCCATCATACCAACCAGCGCCACTGCCTTTTTCAGACGGTAGCGTTGCTGTGGTCGGCGGATGTCAGCCGTGGATGTATCATTTTCAATCATTTGTATCTGAATGACGTGATCTTACTGGAAAGGCCATATATAGTTTGGGAAAATAATAGCAGATCGGGCAAAAAATTATGTTAGGCAAACTCTTCAAGCTTCTGTTTATCCTTGCGATTCTCGGATTCATTGGACTTGTGGGCTATGCCTATGTGGGACCCGAGTTGGGCGTTGATTTCGCGCCATCCGCCCAAGAAGTCCGAATACCTGTTACGCTGACGGGCCAGTAACGCAATGCGGACACCATTTTGGCCTCTTGTTCGATGTGTTTGTACCGGAATTCTTTTGCCCATGGCCCAAATTGCCCAAGGTGAAACTGCTCCGCCGCTTTCGGTTATTGACTGGCTCGACAACCCGACGCCACAAACGGAATTGCCCCGCGCACCCGTTCAGCGCAAGCCAGCCAAACCCAAGCGTATCGTGGAACCTGCGGTCACCAACAGTGGCACCGCCCCCCAAGTCACGTCACGCCCCCTTGATGCCGGCGCGCCACCAGTCGTCGGGCTTGCGCCATCATCAATGACGGGCATGCAAACTGATATCTGGGCAGGCAGCGACATAAGCACAGTCTCGCGCAGCATCGACACTCTGCCCGATCTGGAATTGCCCGCAGCAAACACATTGTTTTATACCCTCCTTTTGGCAGAGGCGACGGCCCCTGCAGGAGATAATGCCGCCCAAGACACCCTCACCAAAGCGCGGGTGCGTAAGCTCATGTCACTCGGTGCGATCGATCCGGCGCTGGCACTGGTAGAGCAAGCAGGCGTAGCAACGTCGCCCACATTGTTTGATCTGTGGATGCAGTTGAGCTTGCTTGTCGGGACCGAGGACACCGTCTGCGGGGCACTGTCACGCAAGGCACATCTCACATCCAATACCGGTACAAAGATTTTCTGCGCAGCGCGTGCCGGAGATTGGCAAAACGCAGCCCTCACTCTGGGCTCCGCAAAAGCACTCTCCTTGTTGCCGACCTCCACTCTCAATGTGCTCGACCGCTTTCTGAACCCTGATGTGTTCGAGGACGCACCACCACTGGCCACGCCAAAAACCATGGACCCGCTCACGTTTCGGTTGTTCGAGAGTATTGGAGAGCCACTGCCCACAAGTCCGTTGCCGCGCACATACGCTTTCGCTGATTTGCGCGACATTTCGGGATGGAAGTCCCAGCTTGAAGCCGCGGAGCGTTTGACCCGCGCAGGTGCCCTGCCCGACAACCGCCTGCTGGGCCTCTATACAAACCGCAAAGCGGCTGCATCCGGTGGCACTTGGGACCGTGTGCGGGCTGTCCAGCGCCTTGACGCGGGGTTGAGCGATGACAACGCTGAAATCGTTGCAAATGCCCTGCCCTCCGTCTGGCGCCATATGCAAGAGGCTGGTCTTGAAGTGAGTTTTGCCACGTCCTTTACCCCGCGACTGGCTCAGCTGTCGCTGAAAGGGAACGCCGCGGCCCTTCAAGCACGGATAGGTTTGCTGTCGCCAGAATATGAGGCCGTCGCGACCAATATGGCTGAAGATATCTCCCTTGGTGATAATTCTGCACTCATCCGCGCCATTGCGGGTGGTGAAGTTGCAGGAGATGCACCCAGAACACCGTTGCCGCGTGCAATCTATGATGCGTTCTCAGAACCCGCGCCGCGTGCTGAATGGGTTATGATGTCCAGTAACGGGCAACTCGGCGAAGCCTTGCTTGGAACGTTGCGCGCATTGCGCAATGGCGCGCGCGGCGACTCGCGTGCCTTGCGCGAAGCCCTCGGGACTTTGCGTGCTTTGGGGCTTGAAGACACTGCGCGCCGTGCCGCTCTGCAAATTCTGCTTCTCGACACCGCAGCATGACGGAGCGTGCCCCCTCAAACTGGATTTCGATGTTTTTGGAAGCCCAAGCCGCCGAGTTGGGGGCCGCGACAAATACACTGCTGGCGTATGGGCGCGATCTAAAGGATTTCGACAGCTGGCTCGCCCGCCAGAACCGTAGTTTCGAGGATGTTTCTCGTGCTGACGTGGAGAACTATCTGGTGTTCTGTGATGCACAGGGCCTTGCCAAATCCACCCGCGCACGCAGGCTTTCGGCGGTAAAACAACTCTACCGTTTTGCTTTTGAAGAGGGACTGCGCACAGACAATCCTGCTATTCAAATCAGTGGCCCGGGACAGGACAAACACCTGCCCAAAGTTCTGTCAGTAGAAGAAGTTGACCGCCTTTTGTCCGCGTCCCGCAGCTTGGGCCGCAATGACACTGACCGTGTGCGCAACACCTGCTTGATGGAGCTGCTCTATGCCACTGGCATGCGGGTGAGTGAGCTTGTTGGCCTGCCCGTCAGTGCCACACGTGGCGATCCGCACCTGCTCTTGATCCTGGGCAAAGGTGGCAAAGAGAGGATGGTTCCCCTTTCGCCTGACGCGCGCGATGCACTGGCCCTATGGATACGGATGCGCGACGATATTGAGGCAAAGAATGCAGCGCTCAAAAAGCCAACGTCACGCTTTCTCTTTCCCTCACGCGGGAAGGAAGGGCATCTTACCCGCCACTGGTTCTACATGCTGATCAAAGACATCGCTATTGCCGCAGGTGTCGATCCAAGCAAAGTCACACCTCATACATTGCGCCATGCCTTTGCCACGCATCTGCTTGCAGGTGGTGCTGATCTACGGGCGATCCAAACCATGCTTGGCCACGCAGATGTGGCAACAACCGAGATTTACACTCATGTTCTTGAGGCACGCCTGTCCGAGCTTGTCCTTGATCATCATCCCCTGTCGGAAACAGCCACCCGCAAGGCGTCAGGCAAGATATTCTCGGACGGCCAATAGCCGCTCTGCAACGCTATGGCGTATTCCATCGGCAGCTTGGCAGTGTTCATATCCGCAACAGCGCCGGCTGCATCATACGGCAATGACACCACCTCAAAGGCACCACCACTGAGCACTGCGAACCGCGTGTGTTCGGTCCCGTCATGGGGCGGCATGCCGATGACACCTGCGTTCATCCACACCTCGCGAGGCGTCTCACGCAGGAATGGCAAGCCTGAGTGCCCTGCAATCACGCCGTCGAGCGGGCCTGTTATAGCCTCAAGTGCCGTCCACTCAGCATTAAATACTGCATCAGGGTCCGTCTCCCAAACAAACCGCGCCACATCTGTCGCCCCACCATCCAGCACGCCGTAGCGTTTGCCGTGATGCTCAAAACTAAGTACATCAGGCAGCCCCACCATCCACGCCCGCGCATCTGTGTCAAACTGCGCACGGGCATAGGTGTACCATGCCACGCTGAGGCGGTCACAGGTCGATCCATCTTCAAAGCCACAGCCGCAGCCATCTGCATTCTGCGCCAGCTACACTTCGCAATTGCCTGCCAGAACTACGCAACCAAAGGCACGCACAGCTGCCAAAGTCGCCG
>CAWVZA010000186.1:0-3933 GCA_963934545.1 uncultured Sulfitobacter sp. | reverse complement strand
GTACGGGGTACGGCTGTGAAACCTGCCAATTTTCCCGCAATAGAATTGAGCGGCGCACATGCACCTCCCGCCTCTATCATACCCAAGTGAGGGCGATGTGGATATGTTGTTAAATCTATAGGCAACTTATGTGACTCCAAAGCCGCAAAACCGTGCTCGTGTAAGTATCGATCCGCAAGATGTGGTGTACGCATCAAAATTCGTCCCACATGCAGACACCATTTTTCGGGCGAAATGATTCAAAATACTGGGTCGCATCGGGATCAGGCACACCAAATTCAGTGATCCGGTCCATGAAGGAGATCACTATTTTATCCCCTTCTAGCGCGTATTGATCGATATAGGGCAGCGCAAATGTCTGACACAGGTGCATCATGTCTTCGCCTGCAACAGCAAACCCAATCTTCTGAGCGCCATCCGCAATCTGCGGTGTAATATAGCGAAAGCGCAGATAGGTCGTACTGTCTTGCGCGTCCACCAGTACCTCGTGCAGCGTTGCCTCCTGCCCAGACGGGACAGGATTGGCAACGAGTGGTGTCGCAGACATCATGGCCAGTAAAACCGCACAGAGGCTGCGGTCTTGCTTGATGCGCAGCACAGTGCGGACCAGAGGAGACGGGCGTTCCATCTAGATTACAGCGGAATGTTGTCGTGCTTTTTCCACGGCACGTTGGTCTTCTTGTTCCGCAGAGAAGCGAACGCCCGTGCAATCCGCTTACGCGTGCTGCGCGGCTGGATCACTTCATCGATAAATCCCCGTTCGGCTGCTACAAACGGATTGGCAAAGCGGTCTTCATAGTCGGCTGCGTGCTGAGCGATCTTTTCGGGATCCTTCAGGTCAGCGCGGTGGATAATCTCGGTCGCACCCTTGGCGCCCATCACGGCAATCTCTGCCGTGGGCCACGCGTAGTTGAAATCTGATTTCATATGCTTGGAGGACATAACCACATAGGCACCACCGTAAGCTTTGCGTGTGATCACTGTGACCATGGGCACAGTCGCCTCGCCATAAGCAAACAGTAGCTTCGCACCATGCTTGATCACGCCACCATATTCCTGAGACACACCTGGCAGGAAGCCCGGCACATCGACGAGCGACAGGATCGGAATTTCAAACGCATCGCAGAAGCGCACAAAACGCGCGGCTTTACGCGCAGATTCGATGTCGAGCACACCTGCAAGCACCATTGGCTGGTTCGCAACCACACCTACGGAGCGGCCTTCAATGCGGATAAAGCCCGTGATGATGTTCTTGGCGAACTCTTCCTGAATCTCGTAAAAGTCACACTCGTCAGCGAGTTTGAGGATCAGCTCTTTCATATCGTAGGGGGTATTGGCGTTCTCTGGCACCAGCGTGTCGAGCGATGGCTCAATGCGGTCAGGCTCGTCAAAGAAGGGGCGCACTGGTGGCTTTTCGCGGTTGTTGGATGGCAGGAAGTCGACCAAACGGCGGACCTCGGCCAGCGCCTCGACATCGTTCTCGAAGGCCGCATCAGCAACAGAGGATTTCTTGGTGTGCGTCGATGCACCGCCAAGCTCTTCTGCAGTGACCTGTTCGTTTGTCACGGTCTTGACGACGTCCGGACCCGTTACAAACATGTAAGAGCTGTCTTTGACCATGAAGATAAAGTCGGTCATGGCGGGGGAATACACAGCGCCACCGGCACAGGGCCCCATGATCACACTGATCTGCGGCACAACGCCGGAAGCCTCAATGTTGCGCTGGAAGATATCGCCATAGCCTGCAAGGCTGTCGACGCCTTCCTGAATACGTGCGCCGCCTGAATCGTTAATGCCAATGATCGGCGCACCATTCTGAACAGCGAGATCCATGATTTTGCAAATCTTCTTGGCATGCGTAGCGGAGACCGAGCCACCCAGAACAGTAAAGTCCTGAGAGAAGACATAGACGAGGCGACCGTTGATCGTGCCCCAGCCCGTGACCACACCATCGCCCGCAGGTTTTTGCTGTTCCATCCCGAAGTCGGTGCAGCGGTGCGTGACGAACATGTCAAACTCTTCAAACGAGCCCTCATCCAAAAGAAGATGCACGCGCTCACATGCAGTAAGCTTGCCGCGCCCGTGCTGTGCATCGATGCGTTTCTGACCACCACCCAAACGCGCGTCTGCGCGGCGATCGTCAAGCTGTTGCAGGATATCTTTCATGGACAGGTCCCTTTACCGAATTTCTTTTGGCAACGTAGCGAACTGACGGGAAGAGACAAAGGCCATTCTAGCAAATTTGCAAAATGTTTTCAAAGACTATGCTGCAAATTGCAAATCAGCTAATCTCAGTGCGGATTGTGAAACAACTCGTTCTCGACAATACACCAGCGGCGACCTACTTATCTGAGAATGCAACAAATCAGAGAAGACCTCCAGCCTGTACGAGTAGGCCAACGGACGTCCCCGCCCCACATTCTGACGCTTATCCTGCTCGCTGGTATGTCTGCCTGCGTGATGAATATGTTTCTGCCAAGCCTCCCAGCCATGGCAGCGCATTTCGGGACTGACTATGCGGTCATGCAACTGTCTGTCGCTATCTATCTCGGATTTTCGGCTATTTTGCAGATATTTGTTGGCCCAATCTCCGACAAATACGGCCGCCGTCCCGTGGTGCTCTGGGGGCTTGGTGTTTTCATGCTCGCCACACTTGGTTGTATCTTCGCCACCAGCATCGAAGTGTTCTTGGTCTTCCGCCTAGCGCAAGCAGCGATTGCAACGTCCATGGTTCTGAGCCGTGCTGCTGTGCGCGATATGTATGCACAGGATCAGGCGGCCTCGATGATCGGCTATGTGACAATGGGCATGGCCGTTGTCCCGATGATCAGCCCCGCAATCGGCGGCGTGCTGGATAAATGGTTTGGATGGCAGGCCGTGTTCTGGGCGCTATTCGTGTTGGGCGCTGGCACATGGTTGCTCGCTTGGGCGGATATGGGCGAGACGGCCCTGCCTTCTGATAAATCTCTCACTGCACAGTTCCGCGAATATCCCGAACTTTTGCGCAGTCCACGGTTCTGGGGCTATGCACTAGCTGCAAGTTTCAGTTCTGGAGCGTTCTTCGCCTACCTTGGCGGAGCGCCCTTTGTCGGGCAAGTTGTGTTCGGCATGTCGCCCGCAACTCTTGGCTTTTTCTTTGGCGCACCCGCAGTTGGATATTTCGCAGGCAACTTTATCACGGGACGGTATGCCGTCCACTTTGGCGTGGACAGATTGGTTATGTGGGGCTGCTTTGCTAATGTCATGGGCAGCACGATTTCACTGATCATATTCGAATTGGGTTTTGGCACACCCTTTAGCTTTTTTGGCCTTATGGTGCTGGTGGGCCTTGGCAACGGATTGGTCATTCCCAACGCAACAGCAGGAATGCTCTCGGTGCAGCCCCATCTGGCAGGCACGGCATCAGGTCTTGGCGGCGCGATTATGATTGGCGGCGGTGCGGGCCTCAGCGCTTGGGTAGGCATCCTGCTCACACCTGAAACGGGCGCGTTCCCACTTCTGTGGATGATGCTGATCACAGCGTTGCTGGGGCTTGTTTCAATCCTCCTTGTTATGCGTCGTAAACGGTCGCTGCGCCTAAAAGCCTAAGGCCGCCTTGTGTCATTGAATTTGCAAAGTTAGACATAAACTCAGTCGACTTTGCAAAGGGCACTCCAGCATGGCCACACAAAAACTCTATGCAGGTGCCAAACTGCGTGAACAGCGGCTCAAGATCGGGCATACGCAAAAGGACTTTGCTGCCCGCCTTGGCGTATCGCTGCCCTATCTGAACCAGATGGAGAACAATAACCGCCCTGTGTCCACCACAGTGGTGCTTGCACTGGCGTCCGAGTTTGGAATGGACGTCACTGAATTGAGCTCTGGGGATGCAGAGCGCCTGACCAGTGACATGCAAGAAGTGTTGGCTGATCCGCTGTTTGCAGGAGACATGCC
>CAWVZA010000185.1:0-3936 GCA_963934545.1 uncultured Sulfitobacter sp. | reverse complement strand
CTGCAATTGCTCTCGCAGCAGCCGTTATCTTTTGGTTATGAGTCCTGACCCTAGGTCTTTCGACCGACGAAAGACTTAGGTTTGACGTGCGCTGACCCGTGTCGATAAATTCAGTGCCTCAAAATTATTCACGCCATGCCTATACCAACAGTACCGACTTACTCCCCCACATGATAAACGCGGGGAAGGTTGGCAATCTCTCGTTAAACCCTCTAAAAGCTGGTAAGTCCAAGACGCCTATTGGGAGGCGAAATCCAGTGGCTATGGCCGTCAGGGTGGCTCTGAGTGTTTGGACAACTACATAAGCACCAAGGACGTGCGGCATTCGGCCAAGATCGTATGAGCTTCTCTAAAATTAAACGTGCATTAGGAATAATACATTGAACGCTAATCTAGAAAAAATCACCCGCGCAAATACGATCAAAATGGACGATGCTGATCCTATCGCCCACCTTCGGGACCGGTTTGTCCTGCCAGAGGGTGATATCTATCTGGATGGTAATTCCCTTGGCGCCCTGCCCCACGGTGTGATGGAGCGGTTGGAAAAGGCCGTGACCAAAGAATGGGGTCATGGATTGATCCGCAGCTGGAATGATGCCGACTGGTACCCCGCACCGCAACGTGCGGGAGCTGCGCTTGCCCGCCTGATCGGCGCGCAAGCGGATGAAGTGATTGTTTGCGATTCCATCTCGGTGAACCTGTATAAACTATTGGTCGGCGCATTGCGTATGCGCAAAGATCGCAAAATCATCGTGTCTGAAATCGGCAACTTCCCCACAGACGTCTATATCAATTCCGAAGTGGCCGAGACGATGGGCTTTGAGCTGCGCTGCGTTATGCCCGAAGAGGTAGAGGCCGCGATTGACGAAGCCGGTGAGAACCTCGCAGTCGTTCAGCTCACGCACATTCATTACAAATCGGGCCGCGTCTATGACATGGCGGGCATCACCAAACGTGCGCAAGATTTGGGCGGGTTGGTGATCTGGGATTTGGCCCATTCCGCGGGCACCTACCCTGTTCAACTCAACGGTTGTAATGCTGATTTTGCTGTTGGCTGTGGCTATAAATATCTCAACGGTGGACCTGGTGCGCCCGCATTTGTCTTTGTGGCCAAACGTCATTTGACGGATATGGACCAACCCTTGCGCGGCTGGCACGGTCACGCCGAGCCATTCGGCTTTACACAAGAGTTCAAACCACATGCGGGCATTGAACAGATGCTCACGGGCACGGCGTCCCAGCTTGCTACACTTGCTTTGGAAACCGCCCTTAAAGTCTTTGAAGACGTAGACATGACTGTGCTGCGGCAAAAAAATATGGCGCTGGGGGATGTGTTCATCGCACTGGTCGAGCAAGAACTCGGTGATATGGGCTTTGAGCTTGCCAGTCCCAAAGAAGCTGAAGCGCGCGGCAGCCAAGTGTCACTGGCCCATGAGAATGGCTATGCGATTATGCAGGCCGTGATTGCACGCGGCGTGGTCGGTGATTTCCGTGCTCCCGATATTCTGCGCTTTGGCTTTGCCGCCCCTTACGTGCGGTATGTAGATATGTGGGACGCGGTTGCACACATCCGCGAAGTGATGGACACAAATGAATGGGACTGTCCCGAGTTCAAGGAACGCCGCGCCGTCACCTAATATTTCGTGCTGAAAAACAAGAGATTTTGCACTCAACGCATCAGACATGCGTTGGGTGTTTTTGTTAGTTTGGTTTAGGCTCGTTTTCTGATTTCCAAGCTGCCAACTCCGCCTCGTCCCAAAACCCCAGATACACTCCCTCAACAGCATCGTCATGACACTGGTCGTTGTCGATTTTTTCATCAGACAGAGTGACGCGGTTGTGCTGCTGACGGGACCACGCGAACATCGCCCCAGACAATCGCGCTATCTCGGGTGCATATGTGCCGTCCGCGCCGAGGTCGATGAACTCGTCAGGATCAGTCTCTTGATCATAGAGTATCGGGCGATGCCCCTCGACCCAGATCATCTTCCACCGTCCGTCAAACACCATCGTCAAGAGGCAGGATTTGGCACTGGAACTGAGATGACGCAGATGCGGGCGTGAGGAATAATCATATTCAGAAATGACATATTCCCGTGGCGTACCTGCGTGGCCATGAACGCGCGGCAGTAATGAGCGCCCCTCGAGAATATGATCAGGGGCTTGGCCACCAAAATACTCCACAAATGTAGGCGCGAGATCAATCGCTTCAGTCAGGTCGGCAATCACCTGACCACGCGTGACATCTGCTGTCTCACTTGGATCAACGATGATCATCGGGATCCGCACAGATTGATCATGGAACAGCTCTTTTTCACCCATCCAGTGGTCGCCAAGGTAATCACCATGATCGGATGTGAACACGATCAGCGTTTCGTCCAACTGACCGCTGTCTTTCAGATACGCCATCAACCGCCCGATCTGATCATCAATCTGGGTAATCAACCCCATGTAGGCAGGTATGACCGCCTTGCGCACATCATCACGACTAAACGCTTTTGAATAGCGATAGCCGTAATACCCTTCCATCAGCGGGTGTGGGTTTTTCAATTCAACCTCTGAGCGTTTGACGGGCAACACGTCACTCTCACCGTACATGTCATGGTAAGGCGCTGGCACAATATAGGGCCAATGCGGCTTGATATAGCTCAGGTGCAGGCACCAGCTGTCATCTTTGGCTTGCTCCATAAACTCGATTGCGCGGGTCGTGGTATAGGGCGTCTCGGAGTCTTCTTCCGCAACTGCCGCAGGCTCGGCACTATGCTTCAAAAGCCAGCCAGAAAGGATCTCACCATCGTCAGTCTTGCCCGAATTTGCAGAATGGTGCCACGGGTTTGCACCCTCATACCCGTTATCGTTCAAATAGCGGTTGTAGTGACTGGGTTGCTTCTTTGCCCCGTCTGGCACAACGCCATCATTGCGGTCCCATACCTCGAACCCGCATTCTGCAACCAGCGCACCAATTTCACTGGAGGGGTCGATGCCCAACCGCACCATCCCTTCAAGGTCTGCACGCATATGGGTTTTGCCACACAGCACTGTCCGCACGCCCAAAGGTTTGAGGTGATCCCCAATAGTCATCTCGCCCACGCGCAAGGGATAGCCGTTCCATGTCGATCCATGGCTGCGGACATAACGGCCTGTGTAGAAACTCATTCGGCTGGGTCCACAGATCGAGGACTGCACATAGGTTTTGTCAAAACGAACACCGCGCGCAGCCAAGGCATCAATATTGGGTGTTTTGGTGCTGGGGTGGCCCGTACAGCCCAAGTAATCAAACCTAAGCTGATCACACATGATAAAAAGTATTTTTTTAGGCATTTCAGGTCCTGACTATTGGATTGCCAAACAGTAGCGCACGACACCCTCCCTGTTTCCACAGATCACCGCAGGGAATGCAAGATGCGGATGGTGCTAAAGCGGAGAAACTGCTTTTTCGTCTACCAGATGACACGCAACTTTATGCCCGCTCGCAACTTCCCTCAATGGGGGCTCTTCACCCTTACAAATGTCTTGCGCCACAGGACACCGATTGGCAAAACGGCACCCTTTCGGCAGCGACAGCGGATCGGGTGGATCACCAGGGATCAAGATACGCTTGGTGGCGTCGCGGCGTTTTTTGTCGACCGATGGCACCGCAGACAAAAGAGCTACTGTGTAGGGATGCAGGGGGTTGTTAAACAGCGACAGGCGGTCCGCAGACTCCACCACCTTACCCATATACATCACTGCAATGCTGTCACACATGTGCTGCACCACACCAAGGTCGTGACTGATGAACAGAAACGTAAGGTCAAAATCGGCCTGCAGCTTGCGCAGCAGGTTCAGGATTTGCGCCTGCACGGCCACATCCAATGCCGATACCGGCTCGTCACAAATGATCAAGTCAGGCCGCGTGGCCAGCGCGCGAGCAATGCCGATGCGCTGGCGCTGACC
>CAWVZA010000184.1:0-4006 GCA_963934545.1 uncultured Sulfitobacter sp. | reverse complement strand
CAACGTGTTGTTGAAGGCGTGGCCCACATGCAGCGAGCCGTTGACGTTGGGGGGGGGATCATGACGCAATATGTCTCGTCACGGGACTTGTTTTCGCCTGCTTTGAACGCGCCTGATTGCTCCCAAGCGGCGTAAATGCGGGCCTCCGCCTCGGCTGCGTCGAAGTTCTTTTCCAGTGCCATGATGTGGCTCCCGTTCTTTGGTTTTGGGCTTTGATTTTTACAGGATGATGTAGCTCAGGATCGGGGGAAGGGGAAGGGTGCATGCGGTGCTTGGGTGCCGGTGCGCGTGCAGATCGCCCCGCCCGCTCTCTTGCAGTGTCTTTGTGACGCGATGTGGAGGCTGGACAGGGGTGGCTTTGCTGCTAAGTTCCACAGTGAAAATATAGTGATGACTTTTGGGAGTGCGTTCATGGAAAAATTTGGTAAGAGCCAGTCGATCAAGCGGGTTGAAGATGTGCGGTTTCTGACCGGTCATGGGCGGTACGTGGATGATATCTCACCTGACGGCGCGCTGCATGCGTTTGCCTTCCGCTCGCCCGTCTCGCACGGCGTGATTACGGAGCTGGATGTGAGTTACGCGGCGGCGGCAGAGGGTGTGCATATGGTCATCACCTGTGCCGATCTCGAAGCGGCGGGTGTGAATGTTGCGATCCCAGGTGCGGCAGTGAAAAACCGTGATGGATCAGGTGCGGCGGCGCCCATGCGGCCCATGCTTGCAAAAGACCGTGTGCGGTTCGTGGGCGAGCCTGTGGCGATGGTGATTGCGGATACCTATGAGCAGGCGCGCGATGCGGCCGAGCTGATCATGTTTGATGTGGATGAGTTGCCCGCCAAGATGGATTTGGTGCGGGGCGGTGAAGCGTTGCACGCCGAGGCTACGGATAACCTCGCGTTTGATTGGGGCATGGGCGATGAAGCGGCAACAGAAGCGGCGTTTGCGGCGGCGGCGCGGACTGTATCGTTGGACGTGGATGACAACCGGATCATCGTGAACAGTATCGAGCCGCGTGGGTGTTATGCAGAGTGGGACGGGACGCGCCTGCACGTTGCGTATAACGGGCAGGGCGTTTGGGTCCATAAGAACAACCTGATCAAGGCGTTCGGACTGGATGAGGATGCGGTGCGGGTGACGAACCCTGATACGGGTGGTGCGTTTGGCATGAAGGGGATGGCCTATCACGAGTATTTTGTGATCAGCCATGCGACCCGAGTTTTGGGCAAGCCTGTGCGCTGGATGTCGGAGCGCACGGAAGCGATGCTGACAGACAACGGTGGGCGCGATCTGACCTCGCTTGCGGAGCTGGCGTTTGATGCAGACAACAAGATTACAGCCTACCGCGTGACGTCAAAGTGTAATCTGGGGGCGTATAACAGCCAGTTCGGGCAGTTCATTCAGACGCAGTTGTTCAGCCGCGTGTTGATGGGTGTCTATGATGTGCAGACCACTTGGTTGCAGGTTGAAGGCTACTATACCAACACCGTGCAAGTCGATGCATACCGCGGTGCGGGGCGGCCTGAGGCGATTTATGTGCTGGAGCGGATTATGGACCGTGCGGCGCGTGAGGTTGGCGTTGATCCGCTGGAATTGCGTCGCATCAATTTTATCAAGCCGGAGCAGTTTCCATATGCAGCGGCCACGGGTGAGACCTATGATGTGGGTGATTTCAACAAGGTGCTGACGCGTGGGGCGTATGAAGCGGATGCGGCGGGTTTTGGCGCGCGTAAGGCGGCAGATGCCAAGCGCGGACTGCTGCGCGGATCAGGGATTTGCTATTACATCGAGAGTATTCTGGGTGACCCAAGCGAGGGGGCGAAGGTTAACTTTCTTGAGGATGGGACTGTTGAGATCCTTGTAGGCACGCAGTCGGGCGGACAGGGGCATGAGACGGTTTATGCCAAGTTTCTGAGCGATCAGACGGGGATACCTGCGGATAGGATCGTTGTGATCCAAGGCGATAGTGACCTGATCAAGACAGGTGGCGGTACAGGTGGATCACGCTCGGTCACTGTGCAAAACAACGCGACGCTGGCGACTGTGGGCAAGATTAAGGAAGTCTTTACCGCGTTTTTGGCCGATGAGATGGGCGTTCCTGCATCCGAGATTAGCTTTGACGATGAGCGGTTTCGCGCGGAGGGGTCGAACTTGACCCCGACCATGCTGGAAGTGGCTGACATGGCGCGTGCGCAGGGACGTGACGATCTGCTGACACACCATGAGCGGGCCACATTGCCTGCGCGGAGTTTCCCCAACGGGGTGCATTTCTGCGAAGTTGTGATTGACCCTGAAACTGGCATCGTGACCACGGATCGCTATACCGTGGTCGATGATTTTGGAAATCTGATCAATCCGTTGCTGGCCGAGGGTCAGGTGCATGGCGGTGTTGTGCAGGGTATTGGTCAGGCTGTGCAGGAGCGGGTGGTCTATGATGAGGATGGTCAGCTGCTCACGGCATCGTTCATGGACTATGCCATGCCGCGTGCGCAGGATGTGCCATTCATCTCGTTCACGAGCGAGCCTGTTCCCTCCACCGCCAATATCATGGGCATGAAGGGCTGCGGCGAGGCGGGAACAGTTGGTGCATTGGCCGCTGTGTCGAACGCGGTGCAAGACGCGTTGTGGGAGCATGGTGTGCGTCAGGCAGATATGCCGTTCACGCCGCATAAAGTATGGGAGTTGTTGCAAGGTGATGTGATCGCCGCTGAATAACGAGAACTCGTTTCTGGGGCGGCTGTTCGGCCGCCTCTGGACCCGTCCTGACAGTGATTTTTGTCCTGCGCGCCTGAGCAGAGGCCCCCAGATCCATTTGGTGATCTTTGACGGAACATGTCCACGTTGCAATCTGGCTGTGAGACGAATGCAGGGATTGCCTATCATCTGGCGCAGGAGATGGGCGCGCAGATATCTATCTATTATAAGCCAGGGCTACAGTGGGACAGTTGGCGGTCGGTCCGTGATGTCGCGGCAGGGCGCGGCATTAATAGACAGATCAAACGGGCCTATGGTTATCTCGCGTCGCGCTATCGCGAAGGGGACAAGATTTACCTCATGGGCTATTCACGGCGTGCTCATGCTGTCTGTTCCCTTGGGGGTATCATCGACTGTTTGGGGTTGTTGCACCGTGATTGTGCTACGGAACGCAACATTCGCCAGATTTACCGCCTCTATGAATGTACTCCCACGGGGGATGCAGCGCAGGCCTTTGCCAAGAAGCACTGCCACCGCACTGTCCCTATCGAGATGATCGGGGTTTGGGATACAGTGAAGTCACTTGTGATCAACGCGCCTGTATTGCGGCGGTTGAGCGTGGCACGCCATGCGTTTCACAGCCATACCCTAGGGGCAAATGTAAAACACGGCTATCACGCCTTGGCGCGACGAGACACGCGTGGTGTATCGCCCTGTTTTGTGGGGCAGCGATCCCGATAACCCTGCCCAAGTCGAGCAAGTCTGGTTTCGCGGCACCCATGGTGATTTCGGCGGACAATTGGGAGGGCGGCATGTTGCGCGTCCATTGCCCAATATCCCGCTTGTCTGGATGTTGGAGCGGGCGCAGGCGGCAGGGCTGCCACTGCCTGACGGGTGGCAAAGCAGGTTCGAGCAAGATGTTAGTGCGCCGTCTATTGGAACGTGGGCTGGCTGGGGAGCGCTCTTTGTGACGCGGCGCAAGCGGGTCGTCGGCAGGGATTCATCGGAGCGGCTTCATGATAGTATTGTGCCCACTGCTCCAGACGGACCAGTGCAGCCTGCAATTGCCGCCGCGCGGTCATAGTTTCGCTACAGTGACAGGCGATGACCTCCTCAACTTTTAGACCTGAGGGTGCGGTATGCGGTCATTTATTTTTTCTATTCCATTTGTGTTTCTGGGCGCTTCTTTTGCGCAGGCCCAACCTGTGAGTTGGGGTATGGCGCAATGCAGTGCTTTGATGGAAGTGATGGAAACGCATGTCTCGAAACAGCCGCAAAAGGATTATCTGGCAGATGCCAAGTCATTGTTATTTGATGC
>CAWVZA010000183.1:0-4050 GCA_963934545.1 uncultured Sulfitobacter sp. | reverse complement strand
ATGCCGTGATCTTGCGCGGTGGTTCGGAGAGTTTTCACAGCAGTCGTGCGCTGCACGCGTGTCTCCAACAGGGTCTGCGTGATGCTGGACTGCCGATAGATGCTGTGCAGCTTGTCCCGACCCGCGACCGTGCGGCAGTACAAAAAATGCTGACGATGACTGACACGATTGATGTGATCGTACCGCGGGGCGGTAAAGGCTTGGTCGGGCTGGTACAGCGTGAAGCACGGGTGCCGGTTTTTGCACACCTTGAGGGTATTGTGCACATATACATCGACAAGGATGCCGACCCTGAAAAAGTCCTAAAAGTGGTCTTAAACGCCAAAACGCGGCGCACCGGTGTGTGTGGATCTGCTGAATGCTTGCTGATCCACAAAGACGTTGTGGCGAATATTGGTACAGGGGTGATCCGTGCGCTGATCGATGCAGGGGTTGAAGTTCGCGGAGACGAAATCCTGCAAACCATTCCCGGTGTCGCACTGGCAACAGATACCGATTGGGGGCACGAATACCTCGATATGATCATTGCCGCCCGTCAGGTCGAGGGTATCGAAGATGCTATGGCCCACATCCGCCGCTATGGCTCAAACCATACGGATTGCATCATCACCGAGGATGCAGCAGCCGCGCAGACGTTCATGAATACGCTCGACAGTGCGATTATCATGCACAATGCCTCAACCCAGTTTGCAGATGGGGGCGAGTTCGGGATGGGTGCCGAGATTGGTATCGCGACAGGCAAGATGCATGCACGCGGTCCCGTCGGTGCCACACAGCTGACCAGTTTTAAGTATCTGGTGACAGGGGACGGGACGGTGCGTGCCTAAACCTTTATACTGATGCTGTTTTCGCCAGTGACCACATCGATGGAAAAACCATCTTGTGCCGCGAGAAATGGCAAAAGCCCGAACTGAACCTGAGCGGCGCGTAAATCGTCATCGGTTTGCGCGCCGCTCAGCGCTTTCCAAAGTCCCTCGTCAGACCTGAACTTGTCCGCGTGACCGCTTACGCAAACGCGACTGCCGTCTTGTGCAACTTCAATTCGCCCCCTGTAAGGCATTGCGGTCTCCATGCACAGCAATGCGAGGAATGTCAGGCGCAATTGCTTGCGCGGTTGGGCTTCGTCCGGCCCCCAAACCATTGTAAGACGCGTACCCGCGTAAACATCCTTGAGGATCGAAAGCACCTCAGTACGGCCGACCATCTGCTCACCCGCAGCACCAAATGCGATGCGAAAGAACCTGATGCGCGCACTGGCATTTGTGACACTCTCAGAGATCAGAGCCATTTCAGGCCCCAAGGACGGCGTGGTCATCTGGATCAGCTCAATACCATTGTTGATCGCACCAACAGGAGATATCAGATCGTGACATATACGGCTGCCGATGAGTTCAGCAAAGTTGACTTCTTGTGTCATAACAGTGGCCTCCAACGATATAAGGAACAGTAAATGGATGATTACAATGCGATCCTGACCCCAGGAATGTTGGTGCGGCATCCTGACGAGCCAGGCTGGGGAATTGGACAAGTGCAAAGCAATGTTGGCGGCAAATTAACAGTTAACTTCAGGGATGCAGGCAAGCTCGTCATAGACAGCACACGTATCGCACTGCTTCCCGTCTTTGATGGTTAATAGTTACAAACGGATGTTAACATTCTCTAAACATCTTCGAGAAATTCGGAACGCCAGCCATAGGTTGTATAAACGAATTCACTGCCTCGTTGCACTTTTACATCAAAACGGGCAAGCACCGCGCAAGAGAGCTTGAGGAGCGCAATGACCCAAATGAGCAGGACAGAGTTCGCGGTCAAAATGGTCGAGACGCCAGCGGAGCTACATGCCGCGCAAAGATTGCGCTATGATGTGTTTGTCGAAGAGTTGGGCGGCAGTGGCGAATTGGTTGACCATAATCAAAAGATTGAGCGCGATCGCTTTGATCCATACTTCGACCACCTGATCGCGATGGAAAAAGGCTGTGACACAGTGATTGGTGTCTACAGACTTCTGCGCGAACCCCAAGCGCGAGAGGCGGGGGGATTTTACTCGGAAGGGGAGTATGATCTAGACCTGCTGAAATCATCGGGTCGCACCCTGCTAGAGCTGGGTCGTTCTTGCCTGCACCCCGCATATCGCGGCGGCATGGCGATGCATGCGCTTTGGGGCGGATTGGCCAAGTATGTTGCAGCACATAAGATCGAAATCTTGTTTGGTGTTGCGAGTTTTCATGGCACCGATCCGTTGGAATTGGCAGAACCTTTATCATTGCTTCACCACCGTCACCTCGCACCACCATCCCTGCGCGTGCGTGCCCATGATAACGCATTTCAAAACATGGACATGATCGCGGAAAAAGACATCAATCGCGCTGCTGCAATGGTGCGGGTGCCAAGCTTGATCAAAGCATATCTGCGACTGGGGGGCTGTGTAGGAGAAGGGGCATTCGTCGATCAAACCTTCAATACCACAGACGTTTTCCTGATCATGGACACTGCGGATATGAACACACGGCAGGCCAGTATTTACAGCAAGGGCAATCTATGAACCAGAGATGGAACAATGGTGTGCATCCTGACATGCCAACGCTGGGCTTGGCCGATTGGCTGCGTGTTGTGGCACGCGGGGCTGTTCTGATTGTACTGGTGTTTGGTGGATTGCTCATCTTGCTGGCCACACGCCTGATTGAGCGGCCAATCTGTGGCGCGCACCGCCCCGTCACGCCCCACATCACGCAGTTTGTCTGTCGCAATGCGTTCCGAGTGTTGGGGATCAGGCTCGATGTTGCGGGTGCACCCATGACGGGCAGGGGGGCTGTGGTTGCGAACCACACAAGCTGGCTTGATATTTTCACGCTCAACGCTGCAAAGCGCATCTACTTTGTGTCCAAATCCGAAGTGGCCTCATGGCCCGGCATTGGCTGGCTTGCGCGCGCTACGGGCACAGTGTTTATCGAGCGTAATCCCAAACGTGCCCGCGCCCAGACCGAGGTTTTTCGTGACAGGCTTCTTGCAGGGCATAAGTTGCTGTTCTTTCCCGAAGGAACAAGCACAGACGGGCTTCAAGTCTTGCCGTTCAAAACCACGTTGTTTCAGGCCTTCTTTGCAGATGATCTCAGAGACCAAATTGCCGTTCAGCCCGTCTCAGTGCATTATACGGCACCTAAAGGGATGGATGCACGCTTCTACGGCTGGTGGGGCGAAATGACGTTTGGCACACATTTGCTTGCGACATTGGCCACACGGCATCAGGGCAGCGTCCAAATTGTATATCACCCCGAACTCAAAGTAGCGGATTTTGCCAATCGCAAACTACTGGCCTTTGCTTGTGAACGAGCAGTGCGGGACGGCCATACAGAGCTGATGCAGACCTCTTAACCCGCAGTGCCGCTGAATAACCATTCTATCCAGCAGGGTATGAGCGATTTGCACTTGCGCAACGATACATCCTACGGTAAAGACCCCTACTTAATCCCGCAGTCGGGGATGGGACAGTTGGGGAGAAATCCCAAAAGTTCCGCCGGTTGGTGCGCATCCTGCGCATCATTCCCCCGATGAGGTTCAAACCGGAAAGGTATAACGACATGGCTCTTCCTGAGTTCTCCATGCGTCAGCTGCTCGAAGCAGGCGTACACTTTGGTCACCAGACACAGCGCTGGAACCCCCGCATGGGCCCGTACATCTACGGCGCACGCAACGGCATTCACATCATGGATCTCACGCAGACCGTCCCAATGTTGGACGATGCGCTGAAAATCATCCGTGATACAGTCGCCAAAGGCGGCAGCATCCTCTTCGTCGGTACAAAGCGTCAGGCAGCACAGCCTATCGCCGACGCCGCAGAGAAATGCGCACAGTATTACATGAACCACCGCTGGCTCGGCGGCACGCTGACCAACTGGCAGACTGTTTCCAAGTCCATCCAGCGCCTCAAGCACATCGACGAGCAGTCGCAGGTTGGTTTTGCCGGTCTGACGAAAAAAGAGCGTCTGGGCATGGAACGTGACCAAGGCAAGCTTGAAGCTTCCCTTGGCGGTATCCGCGAAATGGGCGGCC
>CAWVZA010000182.1:0-4061 GCA_963934545.1 uncultured Sulfitobacter sp. | reverse complement strand
GCCATGACCTGCTCTTCACTGATCACCCCATGGTGCAGCCAGTTGGCAAGAGCTTGTGCGGAAATACGGCAGGTCGCACGGTCCTCCATCAGACCCACATCGTGAATGTCAGGCACTTTGGAACAGCCAACACCCTGATCCACCCAGCGCACAACGTAGCCCAGAATACCCTGCGCATTGTTCTCGATCTCTTGGGCAATCTCTGCGTCTGACAGGTTGCGCCCCGCCATCACAGGCACAGTCAGCAAATCTTCCAGCGTGCCGCGCGCACCGCCTGCCGCAATCTCGTCCTGCCGCGCCATCACATCCACCGCGTGATAATGCATCGCGTGCAATGTCGCCGCTGTCGGGGATGGCACCCAAGCACAGGTCGCACCTGCTTTTGGATGACCGATCTTTGTCTCGATCATCTCTGCCATACGATCCGGCATGGCCCACATGCCCTTACCGATCTGCGCACGCCCCTTGAGGCCACAGGCCAGACCAATATCCACGTTGCGGTCTTCATAGGCACTGATCCACGCGGAGGATTTCATATCGCCCTTAGGCACCATTGGCCCTGCGTACATGGAGGTGTGGATTTCATCACCGGTACGGTCAAGGAAGCCCGTGTTAATAAACGCCACACGAGATTTCGCAGCACGGATACATTCACCAAGATTGGCCGACGTGCGGCGCTCCTCGTCCATAATGCCCAGCTTCACTGTATTCGCAGGCAAGCCCAAGGCCGCCTCAACATGGCTGAAAATCTCGTCTGCAAAAGCCACTTCTTCCGGCCCGTGCATCTTCGGCTTCACCACATATACCGAGCCCGTGAGCGAGTTGCCCCCTTCGCGCGCAAAATCATGCATTGCGATCAGCGTTGTGATCATCGCATCCATCAGCCCCTCGCCAATTTCCAAACCGCCACGATCGAGCACAGCAGGGTTAGTCATCAAATGCCCCACATTGCGGATCAACATGAGCGAGCGTCCCTTGAGCACCAGCGCAGAGCCATCAGGCGCGGTATACTCACGGTCAGGGTTCATCGCCCGCGTGACCGTCTGCCCGCCCTTCTCGAAACTCTCTTCGAGATCGCCGCGCATCAGGCCCAGCCAGTTTGCATAGGCCACAACCTTATCCTCGGCATCCACCGCCGCGACACTGTCTTCACAATCCATGATCGTGCTGAGCGCGCTTTCCATGACCACATCCGCCACATGCGCAGGGTCGGTTTTGCCGATCGCATGGGTCGCATCAATCACAATCTCGATGTGCAGTGCGTTGTTCTTAAGTAGGATCGCGGAAGGTGCAGCCGCATCCCCACGGTAGCCCGCAAACTGCGCAGGATCACCAAGCGAGGGCACCAAATCACCACCCGCAACGCTATAGCCAGTTGCATCCACATGACTACCAGAGGCAAGCGGTGCCACGTCATCCAAAAACGCTTTTGCTTTAGCCACAACCCGCGCACCGCGCTCTGCGTCATAGCCACCGCCCGCAGGCAAGTCGCCCAGCGCATCCGTGCCGTAGAATGCATCATAAAGCGATCCCCAGCGCGCATTGGCCGCGTTCAGCGCAAAGCGAGCATTGGTGATAGGCACAACCAACTGTGGACCCGGCGTCGAGGCGATCTCAACATCCACACCAGCGGTATCAATCTCAAAGGGCGCGCCCTCTGGCACCAGATAGCCAATCTCACGCAAAAACGCCGTGTAGGCCTCGGCATCATGCTCTTGTCCCTGACGCGCTGTATGCCACGCATCAATCTGGCCCTGAATATCGCTCCGCTTTTGCAGTAAGGCACGATGCTTTGGACCCATCCCATGCACCAGCTCCGAGAACCCTGCCCAGAATGTATCCGCGCTGACATCGAGGCCCTTCAATGCCTGATTTTCAATAAAATCAACCAGCTGTTGATCAACTTGCAGGCCGTCGCGATCTGTTCTTTGCATGATAAAGCTCCCTGTGTGCAGCGCAAGAGTTTCCGATAGGAAAGTGCGTTTGACCAAGGATTAGTCGCAACTCCGCCGCCTCGCAAGAGGCTTTGGTCAATTTAGTTTACCAATTATGGGATTTGCAACTTTGAGTCTGAATGTCGCGCCCCTTGGCCCGCTCCCGTTTGCAGCGCTCTGAGCAATACCGTACCTCGTCCCACACAGTCGCCCACTTCTTGCGCCACGCAAACGGCTTATCACAAGTTGCACATATCTTTTGTGGGAGGTCTGATTTTTTTACATGTTTAGCCATGAGCTTAAACTAGCCCAACAATGCACATAGAAAAGGGCGCCCGAAAGGCCGCCCAGAATTCTCGTATTTAAATAGTTTAATCCGTTGCCGCTGGCGTCGCTGTGGAGTTTGTGCCGGGCTCATACACATCCGTCGCAGCAGCTTCGCTTTCTGCATTCACTCCGCTGGTGTTGCTCACTGCCGTAGCGTTACCGCTATTGACCATATTAAACCCGACAAGGCCGATCATCATAGCAGCCCCAAACAACATGGCCCCCTTGATCCCCAATAGGGCGGGACGGTGCTTTGCTTCTTCGGTCGAGGTGTTTGTATCGGGTGCAGACATAGCAAGTTCTCCTAACGTCATGATCCATGGCCTTGCAGCCGTGGTGTTGCCTATCTAACGTGGCATCAACCCGATAGGTTCCAAGATTTTCCTATTCACTGAGTTCATACCACTTCAGGAGCCATGCCATGCGTGATGCAGCCCCCCAAACGATCTACCTCAAAGATTACACCGCATTCGGTTGGCAGCTAACGTGTGTGGCATTGCATTTCACACTTGATCCGCACGAGACCCGCGTGCGTAGCCGCATTGAATTTACCCCAAATCCGGACGCGCCCGCGCAGCCCTTTTTCCTGCACGGAGAAATGCTCAATCTGATCTCAGCCAAAATTGACGGCAAAGAGGTGACACCAACCCTCACTCCTGAGGGCCTCACCTGCGATGTGCCCGACACCCCCTTCATCTGGGAGGCCGAAGTCGAAATCGACCCCAAGGGCAACACAGCCCTCGAAGGTCTCTACATGTCGGGCGGCATGTACTGCACGCAGTGCGAGGCCGAAGGCTTTCGCAAGATCACCTACTACCCTGACCGCCCCGATGTGATGAGCGTTTTTACCGTGACCATAGACGGCCCCCACCCTGTCCTGCTGTCCAACGGCAACCCCGTCAGCACCACGGACAACCACGCCGAATGGCACGACCCATGGCCCAAGCCCGCCTACCTCTTCGCGCTCGTCGCAGGTGAGTTGATCGCACATGAGGGCCAGTTCACCACCTTGTCGGGCCACGAAGTCACACTCAACCTCTACGTCCGCCCCGGCGATGAGGGCAAATGCGCCTTCGGAATGCAGGCGCTAAAGGATTCCATGAAGTGGGACGAGGAAGTCTATGGCCGTGAATACGACCTCGACCTCTTCAACATCGTCGCTGTCGATGATTTCAACATGGGTGCTATGGAGAACAAGGGTCTCAACATCTTCAACTCCTCCGCTGTGCTTGCCTCCCAAGCGACCTCAACCGACACCAACTTTGAGCGGATCGAGGCGATCATCGCCCATGAATACTTCCACAACTGGACCGGCAACCGCATCACCTGCCGCGACTGGTTTCAGCTGTGCCTCAAAGAAGGCCTCACCGTATTTCGCGACAGCCAGTTCACCTCTGACATGCGCGGCGCAGAGGTAAAGCGCATCGGCGATGTGATGGACCTGCGCGGCCGCCAGTTCGCCGAGGATCAAGGGCCACTCGCCCACCCCGTGCGCCCAGAGAGCTTTCAAGAGATCAACAACTTCTACACCGCCACGATCTACGAGAAGGGCGCTGAAGTCATCCGCATGCTCAAAACGCTGGTCGGCGATGACGCCTATGCCAAGGCTGCCACTCTCTACTTTGAGCGCCACGACGGCGATGCCGCCACGATTGAGGACTGGCTCAAGGTCTTCGAGGACACCACGGGCCGCGACCTCACCCAGTTCAAACGCTGGTATTCCCAAGCAGGCACACCGCGTTTGCACGCCGAAGAAGCGTGGGAAGGCGACACACTCACCCTGACCTTTACCCAAACCAC
>CAWVZA010000181.1:0-4105 GCA_963934545.1 uncultured Sulfitobacter sp. | reverse complement strand
CGATGGAGTCAGACAGTGAATCCTTGGCAAAGGATATTTGTGCAACAAAGCCATGTCGAGGGCGTACCCTCCACGCGCAATTCCGGCTTGTTTATTTCGGCAGTCATTCAAGATCATTCCCGCTTTTTGGCAACGCGCGACCGCATCCGTTAATTGGAAAAAAGTCTTTGACGTCTGTGTTGCATCGATTTCCTCTCCAGCTTTGGCTTGTTTTTTCAAGCACTCTAAAGCTTCTCTTAACTCGGCAAGTGTCACCTGCACTGAGGCAAACATGGCCTCCGCATGGGCAATCTCGTCAAGCTGTGGCACCGGTTGGATTGTCATCTGTAATCGGTCCTTTCGCTCGGATTCCTCCAATCGAAAGATATGAAAAAACAGCCCTAACTATACGTCAGGGCCGTTCCCCAAATCTCCTAGCATGAGACATGGTTTATCAGATTGTCATTAATCTCGGCTCACAGCTCCGAACGCTGCCCGCAACACCCTAGTCCCCTGAGGCCGCCGCACGCTCCGCCTCGATTTGGCGCCAAACAGCTACATTGCGGTTATGCTCATCCAACGTGACCGCAAACGCATGTCCACCAGTGCCATCAGCCACAAAGAAGATATACGGCGTTTCATCAGGATTGGCCGCCGCCATCAAACTGGCCCGTCCCGGGTTCGCAATCGGTGTGGGCGGCATTCCAGCGATGACATAGGTGTTATACGGCGTCTCGGCGCGCAATTCACTACGACGCAAGCCACGTCCCAGAACGCCCTCACCCTTCGTAATTCCATAGATCACTGTCGGGTCCGTCTGTAGATGCATGCCCTTATTGATCCGGTTTACGAAAACACTCGACACCTGACGCCGCTCGTCAGAAACACCCGTTTCTTTTTCAATCAATGACGCAAGGATCAACAACTCTTCGGGAGAATCGATCGGCAGTTCATCTGAACGCGCTTCCCACGCTGCTGCCACTAACTTCTCCTGTGCCGCAGACATCCGCGCTAACAATGCACCACGGTCATCCCCTTTACGCACCTCATAGCTGTCAGGCGCAAGCGAGCCCTCAGGCGGCACGGTAGCAACAGTTCCATCCATAACATCCATGCTGGAAATGGCATTGACCACTTGCCAGCTGGTGACACCCTCTGCCACCGCAACACGGAACCGTACATCCGCCTGATCACGCATTTGCGAATACTCAGTAGGCACCTCGTCCACGCCTTGGGTAAATGTTGCCAGCTCGGCAAAGCGCTTCGTGGCAGGGTCCAATTCGCGCACCTGAACACTCACTCGGCTCACCCCAATGCGGTAAACAATCTCCGTCCCGCAAGTACTCGCTCCCCCGCGCGTGATGACATCCACGATGTCCTTCATCGTCGCTTCGGGTTCGACCAGAAAACTACCGGCCTTGAGTTGGCCTGTTTTTTCTTCGTAATCCGCACCAATCCGGAAAATCGAAGCCGAGCTTACAGCGCCCTGCTCCACAAGGTCTTTGCTCACCCGACGCATGTTCGAGCCACTTTTGACCTGAACGCAAACAGCCTGAGACAACGGCCCAGGCGCGTCATACTGCGCCTTACCCCACATGATCAGTCCGCCTGTCAAAAACAGCGTTACCATGAGAAATGTTATCGCATTAGCTGCAACATGGCGCCACATCTAGTCGACCTTCCCAAACAGTACGCTGGCGTTTGTTCCACCGAAACCAAACGAGTTACTCAACGCAACTTTGATCTCACGCTTAACGGGCGCATTTGCGGCCAGATCGATCTTTGTCTCAACGGCCAAGTTATCCAAGTTGATTGTCGGCGGCGCAATCTGGTCACGGATCGACAAGATGGAGAAAATCGCCTCAATCGCGCCTGCAGCCCCCAACAAATGTCCTGTTGCCGACTTGGTTGAGGACATCGTCACACTGCCTGCATGCTCACCCATCATTCGTTCAACCGCACCCAATTCAATGGTGTCTGCCATGGTCGATGTACCGTGCGCGTTGATGTAGTCGATGTCTTTAGGCTCAAGCCCCGCGTGGCGCAGTGCAGAGCGCATGGACCGCTCTCCGCCCTCACCGTCCTCGGAAGGGGCAGTGATATGATGCGCATCCCCCGACAGACCATAACCAATGACTTCGGCATAGATTTTAGCGCCGCGCGCCTTGGCGTGCTCATACTCTTCGAGCACAACAATGCCCGCACCCTCACCCATAACAAAACCATCACGGTCCTCGTCATATGGACGGCTGGCCTTTTGTGGATCATCGCCACGCTTGGTGCTCAGCGCCTTGCACGCATTAAAGCCAGCGATGCCAATTTCGCAAATTGCCGCTTCCGCACCACCTGCAACCATCACATCCGCATCTCCGAACATGATCAAACGGCTCGCGTCACCAATCGCATGCGCACCGGTAGAGCAAGCTGTCACAACCGAATGGTTTGGCCCTTTAAATCCGTATTTGATCGACACCTGACCCGAGATCAGGTTGATCAGCGCACCGGGCACAAAGAACGGGCTGACCCGCTTGGGGCCCTTCTCCGCCATCATAACAGCCGTGTTCGCGATGGAATTCAGACCACCAATGCCAGAGCCGATCAAAACACCCGTCCGCTCAAGACTCTCGCGATCCTCGGGCATCCAGCCTGCATCTTCCACAGCTTGCTGCGCTGCAGCCAGACCGAACATGATAAACGTGTCGACCTTACGCTCCTCTTTTGGCTGCATGTAAGTATCAGCATTGAACGTGCCATCCGACCCGTCACCCAGAGGGACTTCGCAGGCATATTGTGTGACACAGCGGCTCGCATCAAAAGTTGTGATTGGCCCCGCACCGGACTGACAGTCCAAAATGCGTTTCCAGCTTTCCTCGACCCCGTCTGCCAACGGCGTAACCAAACCCAATCCCGTAACGACCACTCTGCGCATATGCTCTGCCCTTTGGTGTAATATTGCTTGGGTCGGCTATACCTTGCAGGCCACCCGATTATCAAGAGCGTTGGCATTTTCCAAAAGGCGGGTCTTTGCCAATCATTCCAAGGAAAGAACCACCCCCACCCCCTGCGTGTTGATTGGGCAACTGGAGACACTCATATGCCAATCCTATTCGAAATTGCACTCCGTGCAGCACTTGTCATTACCGCAATACTCGTCCTGACCCGCCTACACGGGCTTCGCAGTTTTCAAAGATGTCGGGGTTTGACTTTGCAATTACCGTTTCAATCGGTTCGGTTCTCGCAGGCGCAGCCACAACTCTCAACACCAGCGTTTGGACATTCATCGCAGCCGTTGCAGCCTTGTTCTTTATACAAGTTTGCATATCCCAAGCGCGCATCCACTCAGACAGAATACAAGATGTCGTCGACAATGCCCCTCTCTTGCTAATGGAGGATGGCGAAATGCTTCGTGAGAACATGCGCAATGCTGGCGTCACAGAATTGGACCTCTGGGCCAAACTGCGCGAGGCCAATGCCTATAACTTGGCGAATGTGCGTGCCGTGGTCATGGCAGCAACGGGGGACGTGAATGTTCTGCACGGACAACTTGATGGGCCGGATATTTCGCCCGAGGTCATGCGAGGTGTCCGAAAAAGCTGAGCAGCCTGCGCTAAAGCGGCGGCCCTTTTCGCGTCATCAGCAACACCGATTCCCCCTCAGTAGTGACATGCCTTAACGGGACATACCCAAGCGTTTTGGCAATCCGAAGCGAGCTTTCGTTCTCTGGCGTAACTACGCAAACTGTCCGCCCTGCGATCACACGATCAAACCAGTCATGGGCCGCCGCAGCTGCATCGATGCCGTATCCCTGCCCTTGAAAAAAGGGATCCAACAGCCACCCCGCCTCTGGAAACGGATCAAAGTCATCGCCCAATCCGCGAGAGCCAAAGAAAAAACCCGCTTGTCCCGCCATCGTCGCTTTACCGTGTATCTGGACAGCCCATTGCCCAAAACCTGTGATTTGCCAATGGCCAGCATTGCGCAAAAATGCATCCCAACTGCGCGCACGCGGCCAAGGCTTGCTCTTTATATGCGTCACCACCTCGGGATTCGCCCAGATCTCTGCGTAGCGTTCAAAGTCTTCGCGGCGCATCCCACGCAAAGTGACACGCGGCGTATTGATTGTCGG
>CAWVZA010000180.1:0-4172 GCA_963934545.1 uncultured Sulfitobacter sp. | reverse complement strand
TTGCGTTCACTGTACTCCGAAAACGCCCTTGGGGCAAAGCGCATTTCATTTCGAGTGCCTCAAGGGTGTCGGCCCAGACAAGTGCGCCTTGGCTCTCGGCATTTTTGAAATCGGCAAATTGGCGTGCAATATCCGCGATGCGGCTGTCAAAGACCGACCATGCATGACCTTCAGGCTGCCCCAGTACTGCGCGCGCGGCTTCGGAATATCCCTGTGCTTCGTTCCAAAAACGGTCTCCCTCACGGTTGACCTGAAAACCGCCTTCGGTGATGACGGCCCACGTGATGAGAATGCCGTGGGGGTGGGCGACGTTGCCGTGGCCCTGATAGGCCCCCAGATGCCGCGTCGCTGCACCCAGTTGTGCGCCCCATTCCACTGCCTCGCCGTTGTTGCCATCATGGCCGAACCACAATCCGCTGTCGATTTCGGGCATGTATTGCGTCACCATCGCGCGGTTCCCGCCAAAGCCGTTGCAGGCCAGAACGACCCGCGCTGCCCCAATCGTTTCATATGCGCCGTCTGGGCGTTGAACCTGCACGCCGTGCACTTTTGCACCCTCGGCAAACAGAACGGTCGCGCGGCGCTCACAAATCATCGGAATGCCCAGCTGCTCGATGCGGCTGCGCAGGGCGTCGATCAGCTCGGCCCCGGATCTGCTCGGCAGGCCGTGCATGCGCCGCCGCGAATGACCCGGGTAGTCAAAGTCGGTCACCACGGAAAAGGGCAGCCCATGGGTTTGTGCCAACCAGTCGATTACGGTGGCGGAATGCCGTGCCAGTGTGTCGACCAAACCTTGCTCGTTCTCGTCGTGCGCTTTGCGCTGGATGTCAGCGGCGAACAGTGCTGGATCATCTTCAATGTCCGCAACTTTTTGAAACGTGGTCCCCGCAGCTGGGATGAGGCCTGCGCTCAGCGCGGTGGAGCCTGCGGGCAGGGGGTCCGCCTCGATCACCATAACATCTTGGGCTGCTTCATGCGCGCTGAGTGCTGCGATCATACCCGCAGCCCCTGCACCGATGATTAGCGTGCCAACGTCAATATCATACACCTCCAGCGGGGGCGCGATCTCAGGTGTTGCCGTCATAACGCTTTCCCGTCGCGAGCAAATCTGACGTTCCAATCGCCTCGTTCAGCCCGTCGAAATCATACATGCGTTCCTTGAACGGTGTGTTTGATCCCGCTTCTTTCAGGCTGCGGTAATAGTCATTGGCCGTGCGTGCCAAGGCCCGCACAATTCCGCCCGGAAAGATCACGATATCGAAACCCATTGCTTGCAAATCTTGCGCAGAGGAGATCGGCGTGGCACCGCCCTCCACCATATTGGCAAGCAGGGGGACTTGTCCGCGAAATGTCTCGGGAATGCGCCCCAACTCGTCGCGGTCGCGCGGCGCTTCGATAAAGAGTACATCGGCGCCTGCCTCGACATAGGCGCTGGCGCGGTCCATTGCGGCGTTGAACCCCTCCACAGCAATAGCATCCGTGCGTGCGATAAGGAGCGTGTCATGACGGCGTGCATCGGCCATGGCCGCAATCTTGCCCGTCATCTCCGCAGCGGTAATGAGTGATTTGTCCGACAGATGCCCACAGCGCTTGGGATAGGTCTGGTCCTCTACCTGTAGTGCCGCAGCACCTGCACGCTCGTATGATACCATCGTGCGGCGTGCATTGAGCGCATTACCAAACCCCGTGTCGGCGTCCATGATGACAGGTAGGTCTGTGCGGTCGGCGATAAGCGCCATCGTGTCAGCCATCTCGCTGGCTGTGCTCAACCCGATATCAGGGCGGCCCAGCCGTGTGTAAGCCACAGCAGCACCAGACAAATACAGCGCCTCGAACCCCGCATCCGTGGCAAGGGCGGCGGTCAGCCCGTCATAAATGCCGGGGGCGATCAGGACTTCCGAAGCTTTTAGTCGTGTCCGTAAACTCATGGTTTGCCTCCGATCTCGGCCGTGGCCTCGGCGCAGGTCATGACCCGCGTGACAGAGCCGAGCGAGGTAATGGTCGCCTCATGCACGTCGGTTTTGAACGCAGCGCACCCATCTGACAGCATGACGGTATGAATGTCGCGCAGATGGGCGTCGCGTAGCGTGCTGGCCACGCCGCCGTTTGTGACGATCCCGCCGACGATCAGCGTATCGATGTCCATCGCCCGCAGGATGTATTCCAGCCGCGTCTGATAGAAGGCGGAGTAGGCGACTTTCTCGATGGTGAAATCCGCAGGCTTCAGCGTGTCGACCAGATCATGACCAAACCCGCCGGGGGTAAAGTCGCCTTTGGTTAGGAACGGGCGCAGCTTTCGCAAATGCTCTGCAATAAACGGCTCACCGCCACGTCCCGGTACCAGCGTGAACTGTGCTGAGATATAGCTACCCCCCGCTGCGACAAGGGCACCACGCAGCGGCGCGATGCGGTCGGGCAGGGCGGCAATGGCCGGTGCGGATTGTCCCGCACGGCCATAGGCCCCTTCGGGGTGGAGAAAGTCGTTCTGCAAATCAATCGTCAGGAGGGCGGTGCGCTGGGCGTTCATGGGTTTTCCCTTTCGATCACGGTATTGCCGAAGGCGTCCACGCGGCCTGCAAGTTCAGGCTCAATGAGGACGGTGGTGTCGGGCTGCTCCAGAATGGCAGGGCCGGAGATGACTGCACCCACAGGCAATTCGAGCCGCGCATATATTTTAGTCTCATGCCATGCGCCACCGAAATACACCTGCCGCGTGCCGCGCAATGCCGCCTCTACAGAGCCGCCTTTGGGCGCTAATGTGGAGAGATCAAAACGGGGGCGCTTTCCCGTCACCGCCGAGCGCAGGTTGATTACGCGGCGCACACCGCCCTCCAACAGACGGCCATAGGTTGCATGGTAGGCGGTATCAAACGCTTCACCAATCGCGCCCTCGGTCGGGGCGATCACAAGACCGCCCTCAACAGTGACGGTGAGCGGCACACTCACAGTATGGGTCTGGCCGAGGTAAGCCATGTCGAGGGTGAAGGACGTCTTGCGCGCTTCAAACGTAGTGCGCGAGGCCTCCAGCATGGCAAGGCCGTGATCCACATGGCGTTGCATATGCGCGGCCAGTGTTATGGTGTCGATCCCGTCCAGCATCGAGTTCAGCGTTTGCACAAAATCCTGCCGCATATCGGCGATCACACAGCCCATTGCAGAGGTGACACCCGGATAGCGCGGCACAATGGCACGGGCGAGGCCAACATCATGTAGCATTGCCCCCGCATGAAGCGCACCACCACCGCCAAAAGGCATGAAAGCAAAGCGTTTTGGATTGAATCCGCGCTCAACAGAGACAAGGCGCAGCGCACCCGCCATGCGGCTGTTGGCGACGCGCAGGATCGCTTCGGCAGCAGTTAGTGCATCAAGGCCAAGCGGCTTGCCCACATGCTCCTCAATCGCAGCTAGTGCGGCATCCACATCAAGGCGGGTGAGTTTTCCGCCAATGGGATTATCAGGGTCGATGCGGCCCAGCACCACATTGGCATCGGTGACAGTGGGCCTTGTGTTGCCTTGACCGTAGGCCACAGGTCCGGGAGTGGACCCCGCGCTCTCTGGTCCAATGTTGAGCAATCCGCCCTTGTCCACCCACGCGATGGAGCCGCCGCCTGCGCCAATCGTCGTAATCTCGATCATGGGGGAGCGGACGACCATGCCGAAATCAATCGAGGTTTGCTGGCTCAGCATGCTTTGGCCCTGCGCGATGAGGGAGACGTCAAAAGACGTGCCGCCCATGTCGCCAGTGATCACATCGGGGAAACCTGCGGTTTGCGCGATGTAGCCTGCGGCGACAACACCCGCCGCAGGCCCCGAGAGGGCCGTGCGAACAGGCAGCTTGGTCGCTGTATCCACATCCATCACGCCGCCGTTGGATTGCACGATCATGAACTTGCCAGCAAAGCCGTCGCCCTTCAGGGCGGTCTCGAGGCGTGCGAGATATCCCGAGACTTCAGGCTGGAGATAGGCATTGAGCGCCGTGGTTGAGAACCGCTCGAACTCACGAATTTCGGGCAGGATTTCGGAGGAGCAGGAGACATGGGCGTTGGGCCAGACTTCGCGCACGGCAGCGACAGCCAGTGCCTCATTCTCGGGATTCGCATAGGCATTGGCAAAGAGTACGGCCACCGCAAGGCAGTTGTCATCTGTGAGTTGTTGTGCAGCGGCGCGCACCG
>CAWVZA010000179.1:0-4298 GCA_963934545.1 uncultured Sulfitobacter sp. | reverse complement strand
TGGTTAACACTTCCATGATGCAGGGGCGTCCCAAACGGGCCGTTGGGCCTCTCGACGGGCTTCTCCCGCAGCAATTCCCACATCAGAGAGCTGTGCGGCATCAAGTGCAGCAAGGTCACGTCGACTGCGCCACAGGGCAAATGCATTCCAAAAAGACAGGCGTGCAGGGCGTGGGCATTAGGCTGGATGGGTTTGGGCGATACGCATGTTGAACTCCAGTTTGGTGATGGTAAGTAATCGTTTCATTCCGATGCTTGATGTATGAAGCTAAGTGGGGCGTACTAAAAATGAATGTTATTGATGTAATCCATTTGATTTGGTGATGTATGAGGAATCTTGATATTGCGACACTTCGGGCATTGGTGGCTGTGGCTGACGCTGGAGGGGTGACCCGCGCGGCGGGGTTCCTGCACTTGACGCAGTCTGCGGTCTCGATGCAGCTCAAACGGCTGGAGGATTTGCTGGACTTACAACTTCTTGATCGAAGCGGACGCACGATCGCCTTTACAGCAAGTGGCGATCAACTGCTCAGCTACGCGCGTCGTATGGTGGCGATGAATGATGAGGCGGTAGCACGTATGACCGTGCAGGAGTTTGAAGGTATACTGCGCCTTGGGGTGCCACATGATATTGTGCACCCTGCCATCCCGCAGGTGCTCAAACAGTTTAATGCAATGTTCCCCGCAATTCGCATTGCGCTGGAATCCTGCCACACGCGCACGCTGAAAGAGATGTTTACCAAGGGTGAATGCGACATCATTCTGACCACCGAGACTTCGGTAGAGGCGGGGGGCGTGACGATCGCCCGACGTCCGCTGCACTGGATCGGTGCGCGAGGTGGGGCAGCATGGCGGCAACGGCCGCTGAGCATTGCTTATGGCAGGCTTTGTACCTTTCGTCCGTTGGTGGTGGCAGCATTGGACCGTGCGGACATCGAGTGGCAGATGCTGCTTGAGACGGATAACGACAGTGCCATTCACGCAACTGTCAGTGCCGATTTGGCCGTACACACCGCGATCGAGGGGACGGAGCCGGAGCAATTTGCCCGAATCGATCATGCTGGTGCGCTGCCTGATCTGCCCAATCAGCTGATAAACCTCTATATGGCCCAAGGTGACGTTTCGGAACCCATGCAGCAACTTGTCACTTTATTGCGAGCGCGGCTGAGCAGGAAATAGGCCAGCGATACCACCAGAGGGTGAGGGGCTAATATGCATCCTAGGCGGGAAGGGAGGTGCAGAAGTGCAAAACGGTACGTCTGCCGAGCCAATTCAAGCCCCTCATATCGTTTTCGATTTCAAGTTTGCGACCATGGAGTGAGCTAAGTTCACAAGGCTTGATTTAAGTTGCGCATTGGCATTTCGAGGTCTGATGAATTCGCCTCTTGAGGTTATAAATAAGGCGATTTGCGCGCCTGTAAAGGCAGTTTTCTGGTGTCACATGCCATTTGCTCAGGTCACCCGATGCCCTATAGTCTAGTGCCGACACTCACCCCAGCACACGCTGCTGTGCAAGAGGGCGAGTGGGCGCGCGATTAAAAAGTTTGTTCGAGAAAAGTTGAATACCAATGACCCATATTGTTGATACCGATGTGGGTCAGAAAATTCGTGAACGCCGATGGTTGGTGGGCATGGCACAGCAAACGCTTGCCGAGGGTGTGGGTATCAAGTTTCAGCAAATCCAGAAGTATGAGACAGGCGCAAACCGTGTAAGCGCGTCGCGCCTGTGGGATATCTCGGAGGCACTGGATGTGCCTGTCGCCTATTTCTTTGACGGACTGCACAGAATGTCCGGGACGGAGATACCGAGCGCTCCTGCGGTCCCCCATGATGTGATGCGTGACAAGGAGGTTATCGATCTTGTGCGCAGTTACTATGCAATCCCCACTCAACACCGCCACCGTCTGTTTGAACTCGCACGCGTTCTGAGTGATGTCGCCTGAGCTTGTTGGCTGCTTTTATGATTTCAGCTCGGCACCTTTTTTGCGCTCCCTGCTTGCATGGCACGTGCAGGAGTGAGACGATTTGGCGATGAATGATTGTCCAGACCTGACCAAAGACCTCACCCGCGTTGCACATCTGATGGCGGATGCTGCACGCGAAGTGATCTTACCCTATTTCCGCAGTGCCGATTTAGGAGAAGATAACAAGCTTGCGCATGGGTATGACCCTGTAACCGAAGCTGACCGCGCTGCCGAATTGGCAATGCGGGCGGTTTTGAAAGAGCACCGCCCTGATGATGCGATCTTGGGCGAGGAGTTTGGTGCGAAATCTGGCACCACAGGGCTGACTTGGGTTTTAGATCCAATTGATGGCACCCGCGGGTTTGTCTCGGGAACGCCTACATGGGGTGTGCTGATTGCGGTTGGCCCTGAATCTGGGCCGACCATTGGCATAATCGACCAGCCTTACATCGGTGAGCGGTTTATCGGCACGCCAGAGGGCGCAACTCTCACACACAATGGGCACACTCGCGCAATCAACACCCGCGCAGCACGTTCGCTGGCGCAGGCTGTGGTGTTTACAACACTGCCTGAAGTTGGCAGCGCGGAGGAAGGAAAAGCCTTTCATGCGGTTGCTGCACAGGCGCAACTTACGCGCTATGGCATGGATTGCTATGCCTATGCGCTTGTGGCCTCGGGTCAGGTCGATCTGGTAATTGAGGCGGGATTGAACTCGTATGATATTCAAGGGCCGATTGCCGTTGTGCAGGCGGCAGGCGGGATTGTGACAGATTGGGAGGGTGGCCCTGCTCATAATGGCGGGCGGGCGATTGCTGCTGCCAATGCTGATATTCATGCCGAAGCACTGGCCATTTTGCGCGCATCGGTCTCGTCATGAGTGTGACCCTTCTACGAGGAGCCAGCACGATCCTCACCATGGACGATACGCGGCGCGAACTTGGCGATCACGACATCTTGTTACGTGATGGTGTCATTGCAGAGATTGGCGTTGGGTTGGTCGCTCCTGAGGGTGCGGAAGTGGTGGATGCCTCGGGGTGCCTCGTGACCCCCGGTTTGGTGAACACACACCATCACCTTTACCAGAGCCTCACGCGCGCCGTTCCGGGGGGGCAGGACGCGCTGCTCTTTGGCTGGCTGCGCACGCTTTATCCGATTTGGCAGCGGTTCACGCCTGATCACATGCATGTCTCCGCACAGGTCGGACTTGCGGAATTGGCGCTGTCTGGCTGCACATTGAGCTCCGACCACTTGTATCTTTATCCGAACGGATCACGGCTGGAGGATACGATCCATGCCGCCGCCGAGATTGGCATGCGCTTTCACCCGACACGCGGCGCGATGAGCATTGGCGAGAGCGCAGGGGGCCTGCCGCCTGATGCGCTGGTAGAAAATGAGGCCGCTATTCTGGAAGACTGCATCCGCGTCATTGATGCCTTTCATGACCCTGCTGAGGGTTCCATGTGCCGCGTTGGCATCGCGCCGTGTTCGCCCTTTTCCGTCAGCACTGATTTGATGCGCAACGCAGCACTGCTTGCGCGGGACAAAGGTGTGATGCTGCACACCCATTTGGCCGAAAACGACGAAGATATCGCCTATTCACTGAAAACTTTTGGCTGCCGCCCCGGTGAATATGCCGAGAGTTTAGGTTGGGTCGGTGCGGATGTCTGGCATGCACATTGCGTGAAACTTGATGCGTCGGAGATTGCATTGTTTGCAGCAACGGGCACTGGTGTTGCCCATTGTCCATGCTCCAACTGTCGCCTTGGCAGTGGGATTGCACCGTTGCGTGCCATGCGCGATGCAGGTGTGCATATTGGCCTTGGTGTCGATGGCTCTGCCAGCAATGATGCGGGCAATCTGGTGTCAGAGGCACGTCAGGCGATGCTGTTGCAGCGGGTCAGCCTTGGTGCGGACGCTATGAGTGCGCGTGAGGCACTTGAAATTGCCACGCGCGGCGGTGCGGATATTTTGGGGCGTCCTGATTGTGGCCGCCTAGAAGTGGGTAAGCGCGCTGATATCGCTATCTGGGATATGTCAGGCGTAGAGGCAGCAGGGTCGTGGGACGCCGCTGCGCTGCTTTTGGCCGGTCCGACAACCGTGCGTGATCTTTTTGTTAATGGTCGTAGTATAGTCAGAGATGGCGAGGTTACCACACTGGATATAGGTAGGCTGCTGGCAAAACAGCGGCAGATGGCCATAGGGCTGAAAGAGAAATTATAATGCGTTTTGTGCTTACGATGATCATGGGCTTTGTTGCACAAATTTTCCTTCGGCTGGACTACCCAAGACCCTAGGGTCAGGACTCATAACCAAAAGATAACGGCTGCTGCGAGAG
>CAWVZA010000178.1:0-4444 GCA_963934545.1 uncultured Sulfitobacter sp. | reverse complement strand
GTCGGTGTCCAGCTGTTCATGACCGCCAGCTAACACGATGGAGTCAGACAGTGAACCCTTGGCAAAGGCTATTTGTGCAACAAAGCCATGCAACAGTTGAAAACCATCGGGTTTTTCTTTCAGCACTTGATGCAGCGTCTTGCGCTGTTCTTCTTTGCAGCTTATGTAGTGGGTCTGACAACTGCGTCCATTATGGCAACCGTTGGGTACTGGGCTTGGGTTGATGTTCCACTGAACTATGCCGGTGAGCCACTGGAAAACGCAGGTATGTTTGCAGATTTCAGCAACTATTCTCGCCGCTGGCATTTGTTTTTTCCTACCCGCAAATATTCGCATTATGCAGCGTGAGAATTCACATCGCCGATTTACCGTCTCGATGGACGATGTCGCGCGCGCTTATGGTGCGGTGCATGCCACAGACCGTGGCCGCAATTTCCAACTCAGCTCCGAGTTTGATGCTGTACGCGAACGCCTCGCCTACCTACGTGACCACCCTGATCTGAGCACGCTTGAACCAGCGTTGCTTGAGACTGCTGCGCAAATGAGCCACATCAGCCGCGAGTTGGCCGAAGTCTATTCAGACGATAAAATCTCCCGCGCCCGCGACTTCCTCAAGCAGCGTCAGGAAAAGATAAGCCAGTTCAACAGCCGCCTAGATCAGGCCAAATCAATCTCCACCGAGATGAAGCACTGGCTGCACGAAGTTGAGCTTGAAGAAAGCGTTGCCGCCGCACAACTAGCACGCCTCTCAGAAGAGATGAGCGAAATCCTTCCCCAGCTTGGCCGTGAGACAGTTCTGCGCGTCGAAGCTCCCGTGCGTGATGAAGAAAAGCCCCTCGACAGCACAGCGCTTGATAATAGCGTATACGAGCTGCCTAAGGCTGCTGAATAGGTCCTTAACAGACCTCTATGGGGCATATCTGACCCGCCTCATTCATATTGAACACTGAACGACTTGCTGCGGCAAGGTTCGTTAAAAGTAAGTTCAAATGGGCGCGAGCAATATCTGGGTCCTGCCCCATCAATGTCACATGAAACTCAAACACGCCCTCTACGGCAGGCTCAATGTGATTGAGTTGATCATAGAGTGTGCGTCCATCAAAAGCCTCAAGCGGTTCTAAATAGCTGTCCTCAAACAAAGGGTGAAACAGCGCGTCATGCGCGCCCGACGTACTGCGCGCCCGACGTACTGCGCACGTACTCGATTGGGCGAAAATTATCATTGCGCCGCAGATCGCAGGTGTCAAAGCCTGCCAACCTGCAAAATGCAGCCCCCGCCACATGCGAGCAAACCTGCGCATCATGCGGAACGATAAACCCACTAATGGAGAGCACTTACTTCAGAAACTTGGAATAGGCCCAGCCATAGAGCCGTTAGAAGTTAGCACCTTGATCCAGTTGCCGGAACGCCCGATCATCCGCACTTCGCTGCCAGTATACAGGCGCTTGCGCAGCTTATAGTTCGTCCCTGGCCCAGACCACATCGCCAGAAATCCGTCTGATGTTGGCTGCACGTAGAGCAGCGGCCCGTTGTTCACTGCCACACGTACAAGAAAGTTCTGCGAGGCCCAGCCAATTTCACCGTTCGAGAGCCGCACTTTGAGCCAATTACCCCGCTTAGCCAGACGCGTGACTTCATTGCCCGGATAAAGGCGTGTGATGATTCCGTGGCTGGTTCCGGGTCCGGCACGCAAGTTGAGATATCCATCGGACATCCCCTGCGCAGTATAGGTCTGGGCCAACGCAGCAGTCGCCACGAAGAAAAATCCAAGGATAAGGGCCAAGCGTCTGATCATCTCACGTACTCCGTCTTCGTTTCCCATTGATCCTGCGCCCTACACACGGCACTAACACGCCATGGCAAAACCGATCAAAAACTTCTCCTGCACAAAATGCGCGGCAACTTATCCGAAATGGACGGGTCGCTGCGATAATTGCGGCGAATGGAATTCTATTCAAGAAGATAAAGGCATCAGCGCAGGCCCGCCTTCCCAATCTTTGGGCGCAAGGCGTGGATCTTCCATGGAACTTATGGACCTCGCGACCGAGGAAGCCCCCCCACCCCGCACCATGTCGGGTCTTGGTGAATTGGACCGCGTGCTGGGCGGTGGCCTTGTTGCGGCCTCTGCCATCTTGGTCGGTGGTGATCCGGGTATCGGTAAATCCACGCTTCTACTCCAAGCTGCAGCAGCTTTCGCCAATCGGGGCCTCAAGGTTGTCTATATATCGGGTGAGGAAGCCTCCGCTCAGGTCCGTATGCGCGCCCAACGCCTTGGCCTGTCAGAGGCGAAGGTGAAGCTCGGTGCCGAGACAAACCTGCGCGACATCCTGACTACATTGGATAAAGAGCGCCCAGCATTGGCCGTGATCGATTCAATCCAGACGATGTGGGCCGATAATGTTGAGAGCGCGCCGGGCTCCGTGAGCCAAGTCCGTGCCGCCTCCCATGAGCTGACAGCGTTCGCCAAACGCACAGGCACCTCCGTTGTGCTAGTGGGCCATGTCACCAAAGAAGGTCAAATTGCGGGTCCCCGCGTGGTCGAGCATATGGTCGACACTGTGCTCTATTTCGAAGGAGAGCGCGGCCACCCCTTCCGCATCTTGCGCTCCGTCAAAAACCGCTTTGGCCCAGCCGACGAAATTGGCGTCTTCGAGATGACAGGCCGCGGCCTCGCCGAAGTCACCAACCCTTCCGCATTGTTCCTCTCCGAGCGCGGCCAACCCAGCCCAGGCTCCGTCGTGTTTGCAGGCATTGAAGGCACACGCCCTGTCTTAGTCGAGATCCAAGCCCTTGTTGCCCCGTCCCCCCACTCCCAAGCTCGCCGAACTGTCGTGGGCTGGGATGGTGGTCGCCTCGCGATGATCCTAGCCGTGCTCGAAGCACGTTGCGGGATTCCTTTTGCAGGGCTGGATGTCTACCTCAACGTGGCTGGCGGCATGAAAATATCAGAGCCTGCCGCCGATCTGGCAGTGGCTTGCGCACTTTTAAGCGCGCGCGAGGACACAGCTTTGCCCGCGGAAACCGTGGTATTCGGGGAACTTAGCCTGTCTGGTGCGCTGCGACCTGCGACACAGACGGAAAATAGGTTGAAAGAGGCGCAAAAACTTGGTTTTACGTCCGCAATAGCACCCAAAGGCGGCAAGCCCGTGATCGTGAACGGCATATCGATGCGCCCCATGACCGATCTGACCGCATTTGTAGGCGAAATATTCGGCGCGGGCTAACGCGCCCCTAAGATAAAAAGGCGAGACGAGCATGGAAGGTTTTACCATCATTGACGGCGTTGTGGCGCTGGTCATCGTGATGTCGGCGCTTCTCGCCTACGGGCGCGGTTTTGTGCGTGAATTGATGGCCATCGTCGGCTGGATCGCCGCTGCTGTGCTGGCCTATCTATTTGCTCCGCAAGTTGAGCCTTTGGTCCGTGAAATCCCGGTTGTTGGCGAATTCCTTGCTGACAGCTGTGAGTTGTCCATTATTGGTGCCTTCACGCTGGTCCTTGCGGTAACGCTCGTGGTCGCGTCACTTTTCACCCCCCTCTTCTCCTCATTGGTTCAGCGCTCCTTCCTTGGTGGTTTTGATCAAGCTTTGGGTCTTGTATTTGGTGTGGCACGCGGCATCCTGCTGGTGGCGATTGCCTTCTTCGTCTACTCCACCGTGATTACAGGTCAGCAGCTCACTATCGTGGATGAAAGCCGCTCTGCCGCTGTATTTGGCCGCTTCACAGACGACATCCAGAACTCCGATCCTGATCAGGTATTGGGTTGGATTACAGGACGCTATGAGCAACTGGTTTCAAGCTGTTCCGAGAGCTAATCAGCGGCGCTTAAGCAAGTCGTAACTGTCGGCAGATATGCATCTCTCTAAAGCGGAGAAGATGCATGGTGTCAGAAAAGTTTTTCAAGTTGGTTGACTGCGTGCGCACGCCCATTTTTGTCATGGACGTTGTCCCGGGCGGTAACCCGGTCTATGCCCACTATAATCTCACTGCCCTAGAGAAGACGGATGGAAAACTCTGTGATATTGTAGGCAAGACCTCTATTGATGTTTTTGGCCCTGAATTTGGTGCCGCTGCTGTCGAAGAACAGCAAAAGACAATCCTTGGACGCACGCAACGCATATATAAATATGAGCTCCCGTTGAGGGACGAGATACGCGTCGTGCGCACCACCGTTACCCCACGATTCAACTCCTATGGCGATTTGGTCCGCCTTATCGGCAACCCCATTGATGCCTCAATCGAATGGCTTGCCGATAAGGCAAAAAGTAAATTGGAAACCATCGGAACCGAGGTTGAGCAATTTATCGCAATGGCCGCTCACGACCTGCGCACTCCCATGCGCAATGTCATGTCTCTTGCAGAGCTGCTGGAAGAGGGGTTCGAAAACCGTGGCGACGGCAAAATGGAGCTGATTGAGCTGCTCAAAGATACTTCGGAAAAATCGA
>CAWVZA010000177.1:0-4496 GCA_963934545.1 uncultured Sulfitobacter sp. | reverse complement strand
CTACAAAAGCTGCAGAATTTTGCAGGTCCAGCTCGTATGGCACAGGACGCGGCACACCCACGACGTTCTTCACACCGCGCGTCAGCCAGTCTTCGTTCTTGAGTACTGCGATGATGATCTCGGCAATGCCGAGTGTCGCAATCGCAAGGTAGTCGGAGCGCAGGCCAAGGGCCGCTTTCCCGATGAGCCATGCAGCACCCGCCGCAAACAATCCGCCTACAGGCCATGCAATCAGCATGATCCAACCATTGTCGCGGTAAGTATCCTGCGTGCCGGGGTTCAGACCACCAAGGTAGCCTGTGGCGGCAGGGTTCACGTCCTCGATCATTCCAACTGAGGGGTCAAGGAAGCCACGGAACACGAAGAAGCCAAAAACCAAGATCACTGTCATGGCGAGACTACGGTTTCGGCCAGCCGCCATACGCTTGTACGTGAATACAGCAGCCATAAGTGTGCCAGCCCCGAGCGCCAACGCAACAAGGACGCCTATACCGCCAGCTGCAAACGCGCCGGGCGTCGCGGGCATGCCGGTCAACACGGCAACCAAGCCACCCAAAGCGACAAAGCCCATAACACCGACGTTAAACAGCCCAGCATAGCCCCATTGCAAGTTCACGCCGAGCGCCATGATGGCTGAGATGATGCCCATGTTCACAATGAACATCGCGTTGTTCCAGCCTTGGAAAAAGCCGGAGATGATGATCAGCGCAAAAACCGCAGCGAACAGGAGGGAGTTTTTCACAGTATCGGTCATGTCGTGGACTGCCCTTTGAAGAGGCCCGTAGGCTTGAACAACAGCACAATGAGCAAGATCACAAAGCTCACGGCGAATTTATAATCGGTAGACATCAGCTGCACGAGGCCGTTCGGCTCAAGGCTTTCTGGCATCAGATACACCAGCACTTTCTTCCACGCGTAGGTGATCGTCACTTCGGAGAAGGCGATGACAAATCCACCCGCAATCGCCCCCAGCGGAGATCCGATACCACCAACAACAGCGGAGGCAAATATGGGCAACAACAGCTGGAAGTACGTGAAAGGCTTGAACGATTTATCAAGGCCGTACAGCGTGCCAGCGATAGTGGCCAAGGCGGCAACGATGATCCATGTCATCATCACCACACGCTCTGGATTGATACCTGACAGAAGGGCGAGGTCTTCGTTGTCCGAATAGGCACGCATGGACTTGCCCGAGCGTGTCTTGTTCAGGAACCAGAACAACAGCGCCACAACAACAATCGCTGTCACAACAGTGATCACTTGGGTTGTGCGAATGCCCAGACCTTCATCAAGGCCTGTCAGGCGTTTGAAATCACGCGCAGAGATGATGAACCGAGGTCCGTCAGAAAAGCTCTGATCATCAGGTCCGATGATGAAACGGACGATACCGTTCATCACAAACATGACACCCATCGAGACGATCACGAGGATCACAGGCTTTGCCTTTTGTTCACGGTAGAATTTGTAAACAGTACGATCCGTGATGAGCACCAGTGCGATACACCCCATAATGCCAAAGGGCAGGGCGAGCAGTGCCGTGGGAAGTGGCCCAAGGCTGATCCCTACCGATTGCATCCACCATGTCACCAGAATGGTGACCATCGTGCCAAAGGCCATCGTGTCACCATGAGCGAAGTTGGAGAAGCGAAGGATGCCATAAACCAGCGTGACGCCAAGCGCCCCAATGGCAAGCTGACTGCCATAAGCAATGCCGGGGATGAGGACGTAATTCGCCAGTGCGACGATTGCGTTGAGAAAATCCATTAGTTTAGGGCCTCGCATTTGCCTTGGTATGTTATGGCCATCGGGCCTTGCATGTGAACGGTATAGCGCGCTTCTTTTTCTGCACCGACAATTACAACGTGGATCGCAGTTTTTCCTGTAAAGATCATGTGGCCTGGTCCCTCAAGACGGATACCTGTGCCCAGTAATGTCTCGCTCTCGGTGATGGGCCGCCAACTGCTTGTCTGCCCGTCGACATTTTCCATTGAAAGAGAATAGTCGGCCTGCGTACACGCCTCTGCCTCGAAACACTCCTGCACAAAGGTGCACGAGACATCTGGAAGGGTCGGCGTCGCCAGTGCGGGGGATGCGATCATGGATGCGACTGCTGCAAAAACAATTCGCATCCTCAGCCCCCCAAAAACGATTTGCGGACTTCGGGATCGGCAAGCAGTTCTTTGCCTGTGCCTGTAAAGGCATTTGCGCCTTGCACCAAAACATAGCCTTTATCTGCAATTTCAAGCGCTTGTCTGGCGTTCTGTTCCACCATCAGGATGGGAATTCCAGTACGCGCCACTTCGATGATGCGGTCAAACAGCTCGTCCATGACGATGGGCGATACACCGGCTGTTGGCTCATCGAGCATCAGCACTTTGGGTTTCGTCATCAGCGCACGGCCCACGGCGACCTGCTGGCGTTGACCACCAGACAGCTCACCAGCGGCCTGATAGCGTTTGTCTTTCAGGATGGGAAACAGCTCGTAGATTTGCTCAATCGTGTCGCGGTAGTTATCGCGACGGATAAATGCGCCCATTTCCAAATTCTCCTCCACTGTCATGGAGGTAAAGATGTTGGAGGTCTGTGGGACAAAACCCATCCCCTTGCTCACCCGCGCTTGCGGGCTGAGATTGGTGATGTCTTCCCCGTCGAGCTTGACCGAGCCAGAGCGCACATCCAGCATGCCAAACACAGCTTTCATCGCCGTGGATTTGCCCGCGCCATTGGGGCCGACGATCACGGCAATTTCGCCTTTGTCCACAGCAATGGTGCAGTCATGCAAGATGTCGGGGCCTTTGCCGTAGCCGCCAGTCATCATGTCGCCGATCAGAAAAGGGGCCGCGCCGCCCTTTGTGGGGTGGTTTGTATCAGTGCTCATGGACGTTCCTTTGGATCGAGATCATCAGCGGGATCCTTCTGCTTTTATAAGTGCGCCAAATGCGCGGTGGGCCAACCTGTCGGCCTCACCAGCCTCGGTGCCGTTGCGCCATGTGACGATGCGCAACGTCTCACGCGCACCCATCGAAAGGGTGTTTGCATGGACATATTCAACGTCATTGCGTTTCTCGTAGGAGGTAAAGACGATGTTGCCTGATGGCATTTTGCCACGCGCCAGAACGTTGTACTCCTGCGATGACTTTCCATTGTTGGTCACGGTCGACTGGGCCCCATCCTCAACGCTCAGCCCATTCGCAGTGCCGCCTTTGTAGACCAAAAGCTGAGCCTTGTAGTTATCGGCATTGCGAAAAGGTAATTTACCGTCTTTGCTCACGACTGCTTGCCAGTCTGATCCTTCCGTACATACGGAAAGCCAGTCTTTGACTTGTGTACAGGCCAACGCAGGGCTGGCCGCTCCGACAACAACAAGCGCCACGAAGAGGGCGCGCAGCTTCATCCGACCTGCTCTTTGTTCTTGAGGCCAGTGCCGAGGTAGGCCTCGATAACCTGCTCGTTTGCCTTGATCTCGGGCAGCGTGCCTGTCGCCAGCACGCGGCCCTCAGCCATACAGATCACCGGATCACACAAGCGACCGATGAAATCCATATCGTGTTCGATAACTACAAACGTATAACCGCGTTCTTTGTTGAGGCGCAGGATCGCGTCGCCGATGGTGTTCAGCAGCGTGCGGTTTACGCCCGCACCTACTTCGTCCAGAAAGACAATCTTGGCGTCGACCATCATTGTACGGCCAAGCTCAAGTAGCTTTTTCTGACCGCCAGAGATTTGGCCTGCTTTTTGGTCGGCCAAATGCTCAACCGTAAGAAATTCAAGGACTTCGTCGGCTTTGGCGCGCAGGGCGCGTTCCTCGTCTGCAATGCGCTTGCGGCCAAACCATGTGTTCCACAGTATTTCACCCGATTGACCGCCCGGAACCATCATCAGGTTCTCGCGACACGTCATGGAGTGAAATTCATGGGCGATCTGGAAAGTGCGCAGAAGACCCTTGTGGAACAATGTATGCGGCGGCAGGCCAGTGATTTCCTCACCGTCCATCATAACCCGACCTGATGTCGGTTTAAGAACGCCAGAGATCACGTTGAAAAGAGTGGTCTTTCCCGCACCATTGGGGCCAATCAGACCTGTAATGGAGCCTTCTTCAATCGTGAGGCTTGCGCCATCAACGGCATGAAAGCCCCCGAAATGTTTGTGTAAATCGTCTACGACGATCATATGTTCTATCCCCGTACTTGGCGCGGCTCTGCATCCGCGCTCCAGTGCTTATAAAAACAGCCCGGGAAAATCCCGGGCTGTTTCAGTATTATGCCCGTTAGGGCGAAGTGTTTATTTGAAGCCGACGGTGGCGTTTTCGCCGTCTTTGACTTCGATCATGCGGTAGGTACCAGCAGATTCACCGGGTCCGATCAGCTCAACAGCAGACGCACCGACATAGTCGATCTCTGTGCCTGCTTTGATCATCTCAAGCGCCTTTGCCAGATCGCCAGGATAGATTTTCTCGCCCGGTGCGTTTGCAACGTCGAGGATCTTGTCCTTGTACA
>CAWVZA010000176.1:0-4640 GCA_963934545.1 uncultured Sulfitobacter sp. | reverse complement strand
CACGCTCGATTGCGGCACGATGAATTTCGCCGAGGCCGACTATGTGATGACCAACACGCCTGGCATGTTGGTTGCGATGGGTCAGATGATGACGGATCTGGGTGTGAAGCCCGAGATTGAAGCCTTTGACACAGGCCACCTTTGGTACGCCAAGGAGCTTGTGAAGCAGGGCGTTCTGGACAGTCCTGCGCTGGTGCAATTGTGCATGGGCGTAAAGTGGGGCGCGCCGGATGACCTCAATACATTCATGGCGATGGTAAATAATGTGCCGGATGACTGGACGTTCTCCGGCTTTGGTCTGGGGCGCAACCAGATGGCATACGTGGCGGCATCGGTACTGGCCGGTGGTCATGTGCGTGTCGGGCTGGAAGATAACCTGTGGCTCGACAAAGGTGTGCTGGCCGAGAACCATGAGTTGGTCACGCGTGCGCGCGGAATTATTGAAGCGATGGGTGCGACATTGATCGGGCCGGACCAAGTGCGCGAAAAGCTGGATCTGCAAAAGCGCATGCCACGATGAAATGGGTCGCAGGGGTGCTTGCGGCTTTGGCGCTGGGCGCTTGTGCCGTGGAGGTGCCTGCTCCTGTGCCCGTTGGGCCAAGCTACCGTGATCAAAGCGCGCCCATCGGCATCACCTCCCGCTTTGATGCGAAAAAGTTTGAAGGCGTGTGGTACATGCGGGCGGGGTTTGATCCGTCACTGGGGCGTATGGCGTTTCGTTTGATCGACACGCCAAAGGGGGCTGCCATGCGACTTGGTGCTTTTGTCTGTGATCCCGCAGGCGTCTGTGGTGATTTTGCAGAGGACTTGCCCCTCAAGCGGATGGGCAAGGGGCGCTATAGCGTGCGGATGCCTGATGGCATGACACGTGAGTTCTGGGTGCTGTGGGTGGACGAAGGATTCCGCACGGCGGTGCTTGGCAACAAAACGGGCGACTTTGGCTGGATCGTGGATCGCAGCACAAAGGGTGGCGCGGACCGCATGAAAGCGGCGCGCGAGATATTGGATTTTAATGGCTACGATGTACGCCAACTGAGGACCGTAAAATGACGAGAATTGCAGCGATTATTGGCGGTGGTGTGATTGGTGGCGGTTGGGCTGCGCGGTTCATGCTCAACGGTTGGGATGTTCAGGTGTTCGACCCTGATCCACAGGCCGAGCGTAAGATCGGCGAAGTGTTGGCCAATGCGCGCCGTTCGCTTCCGGGTCTCACGGATGTGGCGCTGCCGCCTGAGGGGCGGATCACCTATCATACGAGTATCGCTGAGGCCGTGACAGGCGCGGAGTGGATACAAGAGAGTGTGCCGGAGCGGATCGAGATTAAGCACGCCACCTTTGCGGAAATCCAGAGCGCCTGTGCGCAGGGCGCCGTGATCGGATCGTCCACCTCGGGGTTCAAGCCGTCCGAGCTGCAAGTGGGCGCTGCCCGTCCGAGCCAGATCATGGTCGCACATCCGTTTAACCCTGTGTATCTGCTGCCGCTGATTGAGCTGGTGACGGCGAATGGGGATGCGGCGCTGATTGAGACAGCCAAGGCCACGTTGACGTCATTGGGGATGCACCCGCTGCATTTGAAGAAAGAGATTGATGCACATGTGGCGGATCGCTTCCTTGAGGCCGTCTGGCGCGAGGCGCTGTGGTTGGTCAAGGACGGTATAGCCACCACTGAGGAGATTGATGACGCGATCCGCTACGGCTTTGGCATCCGCTGGGCGCAGATGGGCTTGTTCGAGACTTATCGCGTGGCGGGCGGCGAAGCGGGCATGAAGCATTTCATGGCGCAGTTCGGGCCGTGTTTGACTGCGCCGTGGACCAAGCTCATGGATGTGCCCGAGTTCACCGAGGAGCTTGTGGACCTGATCGCAGGGCAGTCGGATGCCCAGTCTGGGCATCATTCAATCCGTGAGTTGGAGCGTATTCGCGACAACAACCTTGTGACCATGATGCGTGGGCTCAAAGCGCAGAACTATGGCGCAGGCGCGCTTATCAACGCGCAGGAAGTTGCTATGCGCAAAGGCACTGTGCACGGCGCTGTGGCGGCGGACATGGCGGCGGATAAGTTGGTCGAGACGGCGCAACGGACTGTGCCGCTGGACTGGACGGATTATAACGGCCACATGACGGAGTCGCGTTATTTACAGGCCTTTGCCGACGCCACTGACCGCTTTATGGCGATTATCGGCTGCGATGCAGAGTATATCAAATCGGGAGGCAGCTATTTTACTGCCGAGACGCATATCCGCCATATCGATGAGGTGCATGCAGGTGCGTTGATCACCATACGCACCCGTGTGGTGATGGGAGAGGGCAAGAAGATGCACCTGTTCCACGAAATGATGGAGGGGGAGCGGATGTTGGCCACGGGCGAGCATTTCTTGCTGCATGTGAGCCTTGAGACGCGCAAGCCTACACCACCAGCGCCACATATCGAGGCCGCTTTGGTGCGGTTCGCGGCTGGGCATGCAGAGTTGCCTGCGCCAGAGGGAATTGGACGTGCGATAGGTGCGCTACGTTGAAGAAGGTCCTGATCACGGCGGGCGCATCGGGCATCGGTCGTGCGATGGGTGAGGCGTTTGAGGCATCGGGCCACGAGGTCTGGGTCACGGATGTAAATGCTGGTGCTTTGGACAGCTTGCCGAAGTCGTGGCACGCGCACCATGCGAACGCTGTGGATGAAACTGCAATGTCTGCCGTCATCGGAGAGATGGCGCAGGTTGATGTGCTGTGTGCCAATGCAGGGATTGCGGGACCTACGGCGCAGATTGAGGATATCGAGATCGCTGATTGGCGTGCCTGTGTCAGCGTTAATCTGGAAGGTGCGTTTATTGCGGCCAAGCATGCGACCCCTTTGATGAAAGCGGCGGGGCGTGGGGCTATTGTGCTAACATCGTCGACGGCGGGAATATACGGCTACCCGAACCGCGCACCTTATGCTGCGGCAAAATGGGCAATCATCGGGTTAATGAAAACGCTTGCGATGGAACTGGGGCCATATGGCATCAGTGCAAACGCCATCTGCCCTGGTGCGGTAGAGGGTGAGCGGATGGAAGGGGTGTTGGCCCGAGAGGCAGCAGCCAAGGGCATGACCCGTGATCAAGTCTATGATGGATATGCCGTGGGCACGTCGATGCGTCGATTTGTGGAAGCGCAGGATATTGCGAATATGGCTGTTTTTCTGGGATCTGATGCGGCGCGCTTTGTCTCTGGACAGGTGATAGCTGTGGATGGGCATACAGAAAACCCTGACCCAAAGGTCTGAACACGCAGCCGTCTGTGTCGTTTTCAGCGGGTCACGCTTTCGTGTGATATGTATTCTTTGCCAACCGCACAATTTCGTGCTGCAAAGGATAATTCATGGCTTCGGCCCCATCAAGACGACCTATTTTGGATTGGGATTGGCCCACGCTTGCGTTGATGTTTGGGGTACTATTTGTCTGGAGCTTTGCGCTTTGGCTGCCTGCGGGTTGGGGCGCTTTGGCTTTTGTGCTCTTGGTGCTGGCGCTCACGCTGCACAGCTCGCTCAGCCATGAGTTGTTGCATGGGCATCCATTCGGCCATGCCGGCGCAGAGACGGTGATGGGGCAGTGGCAACCAGGGCTGTTTGTGCCCTACTTGCGGTTCAAACAGACGCATCTGGCGCATCACCGCGACGCCAATCTGACGGACCCTTACGATGATCCGGAGAGCAATTACCTTGATCCTGTGGTGTGGAATGGGTTACCTGCGTGGATGCGGGCCGTTTTGCGGATCAACAATACGCTGGCGGGGCGGATTGTGCTGGGGCCAGTGGTGGGCATGTTTGCATTTGTGCGCAGTGATATCATTGCGGCGCTGGCGGGGGACCGTGTGATTGTGCGTGGTTGGCTGGCGCATATTCCGGGTGTTGTGGTGACATTGTGGGCAGTGTCGGCCGCACCGCTGAGCATCTGGACCTATCTGCTGGCATGCTATGCCGCGCTGTCGGTGCTGCGGATCAGGACGTTTCTTGAGCATCAGGCCCATGACCGCGTGTCAGGCCGCACTGTGATTATCGAAGATCGTGGGCTGCTGGGCTTCTTGTTTCTAAATAATAACTTACATGTGGTGCACCACATGCATCCAACTGTGGCGTGGTACCGCCTATGGCCGCTGTACGTGAGCCAGAGGGAACGGTTTTTGACCCGCAACCACGGCTATGTGTTCACCAGTTATACCGCCGTCTTACGTCGCTATTTCTGGCGTACGAAGGATCCTGTTGCGCATCCGCTCTGGTGGGGCGGGGCGGAGTAAGGCAAGTAGAGACATGACCAATTACATGCCTGATTTGTGGATCCTTGTCTCGCTGCTGGCGGCTGTGTTTCAAACTGTCCGCTTTATGCTGCAAAAAGTTCTTGCAACTTCAACGTTGACGGCGGCGGGGGCGACCTTCTCGCGCTTCGTGTATTCCGCGCCGTTTATTGCGCTGTTGCTGGTTGTGTACATGAATGTCACGAACGCGAGCTTGCCTGCGATGGATGCGCGGTTCTGGGCGTTTGGTCTGCTGGGCGGAACGACACAAATCTTGGCAACAGTTTGTGTGGTGCTGCTGTTCAAAGAACGCAATTTCGCCGTAGGCATCACATTCAAAAAGACCGAAGTGATCCAAACCGTGCTGGTCGGTG
>CAWVZA010000175.1:0-4723 GCA_963934545.1 uncultured Sulfitobacter sp. | reverse complement strand
GTACGTATGACCAGCGCTGCGGCGCGTGGACTTATGGTTGCGACCATGATCATGACCCCAGCGCTTGTGCTGCAGGGGGCTTGGGACGGATTCTACGCAAATCGTTTTACTCGTAGCACTTCTCGCTGCGACGCTGACGTTTGTGAAGTACAATTCCGTCTTCCCGAGCATTGTCGAGTTCAGAGATGCTGCCCCATTTAATCGGCTACGCATTATCTCTTTGTTTCTCACCGTATTCTTGCTGAGCGCAATCGTGAAAGGCATGAACGACCCAACCCTGTTCACAGCAGCCCTGACTTCAATTGGGACCATTGTGGGCAATGCGATGGATTTCCCATACTCGCCAGTCCGCATGATGCTTCTAATGCTGCCACAGGATGCAAGTTATGAAACGGTGAGCTTTGTACGGACAGCGGCTGGCCTATCCTACATGATCTCGTTGATTGCGATGACAGCATTCCTTGTACTTGTTGGCATCATGAACTGGCCCGCACGCTCGGGCGCATTCAACGTCTGGGTAAACCTGCCGTTGTTCGATCCAACAGCAGGTGGTGACGTGCTTGAGCGGTTGCAGCGTGATGCGCGGATCAACATCGCACTCGGCTTCTTGTTGCCCTTTGCTGTGCCAGCGATGGTCAAACTGGCCGCTGATCTGATAGACCCTATTACACTGCAAAACCCGCAAACCCTCATTTGGACAATTGCAGCATGGGCCTTCCTTCCGGCAAGCATCATTATGCGTGGCATCGCCATGGGCAAGATCGTAGATATGATCGAAGAGAAGCGCAAACGCGCCTATGCCGAGCAAGCGGCAGAAGGTTTGCAGCCGGCTTGGTTCAAACGCTGTGCGCGGTGGTGCTGGCTTTGGTCTGCACCGCCGCGACTGCACATGCCGAAACGGTTCGCATCGCTACGTTTAACGCTGAACTCACCCGCAAGGGTCCAGGCCTGTTGCTACGCGATATCAAACGCGACAAGGACGAGCCGGTTGACGCATTCGTTGCTCTTATGACCGAAGTTCGCCCTGATGTAATCGCGTTGCAAGGCATCGACTATGACCTTCGCCAGACAGCACTCCTCGCATTGATAGAAGTCCTAAGTGACGCTGGTCTCACCTATTCCTACCACTTCACAAGCGCCCCAAACGCAGGCCAGGTCAGTGGTCTTGATCTCAATGGGAACGGAGCGTTCGGGGACGCAGATGATGCACATGGGTTTGGCCGCTACAGCGGCATGGCTGTTCTTTCCCGCTTTCCCATAATTCAAGATGCTGTTGAGGATTACACCCCAATGCTCTGGCGCGATCTGAGCGGGCACATCTATCCAATGGTTGATGGTCGGCCCTTTGGTGGTGAAACCGTCTTTGCAGAACACAGGCTATCATCGCGTGGTCATTGGGTTGTGCCCATCCAGACTCCGAATGATGGTCCGATTCGGCTCATGACATTCCATGCCACACCACCCATTTATGACGGTGACGAGGACCGCAATGGCCGCCACAATCATGATGAGGTCGCATTCTGGCTCGACTATCTAGACTACGATACCAATTTGCAGCCCTTTATCCTCGCTGGCACAGCCAACATTGATCCAAAGCGGGGCAGCGGACGGCGATCAAGGCTCTACTAGCCACACCAGTCTTGCAAGACCCATTCGACGACAGCCCAACAGCTGATTTTCGCGATCCGCTGCCAGGTGATCTGTGCGTAGACTACTTGCTGCAATCACTTGACTGGCGCGTCGTTGCAAACGGCATGGTCAGCGCGCCCGAAGCCAGCCGCCACAGCCTGCTCTGGGTCGACATCACACGCGCCAATCCTTGACGCCCCTGCCTGCGCACGCTACGCCACCTGCAACCAATTTCAGGAGCAATACGTCATGGCAAACCCTACCCTTTTGATCCTCGCAGGGGACGGCATCGGCCCCGAAGTCATGGGCCAAGTCACCCGCATAATCGACTGGTTCGGTGCCAAGCGCGATCTCGGCTTTGATGTTGAGCATGATCTGGTCGGCGGTGCAGCATATGACAAGCATGGCACACCATTGCACGATGATACAATGGCCCGTGCCATGGAAGTGGACGCCGTGTTGCTTGGCGCTGTTGGCGGCCCGAAATACGACGATCTGGATTTCTCTGTAAAGCCCGAGCGCGGCCTACTGCGTTTACGCAAAGAGATGGACCTGTTCTCCAACCTGCGTCCTGCACAGTGCTTCGATGCGCTGGCTGATTTCTCGTCACTCAAAAGGCACCTCATCGCTGGTCTCGATATCATGATCGTGCGCGAGCTCACCTCGGGTGTGTATTTCGGAGAGCCACGCGGCATCTTTGAAGAAGGCAATGAGCGCGTAGGCATCAACACCCAACGCTATACCGAGAGCGAGATCGACCGTGTTGCCCGCTCCGCATTCGAGCTGGCGCGCCGCCGTGGCAACAAAGTCTGCTCCATGGAAAAAGCCAACGTAATGGAGAGCGGCATCTTGTGGCGCGAAGTTGTGCAAAAAGTGCATGATGAAGATTACCCCGATGTCGAGCTGAGCCACATGTACGCCGACAACGGCGCGATGCAGCTTGTGCGCGCCCCCAAGCAGTTCGACGTGATCCTTACAGACAACCTCTTTGGCGATATCCTTTCAGATTGCGCCGCGATGCTCACAGGTTCTCTCGGCATGCTGCCTTCCGCTTCTCTTGGTGCGCCAAATGCTGATGGTCGTCCAAAGGCGCTTTATGAGCCCGTACACGGCTCAGCACCGGACATCACAGGCAAAGGCCTCGCGAATCCGATCGCGTGTATCCTCAGCTTTGCAATGGCCCTGCGCTATTCCTTTGATCAAGGGGATGAGGCAACGCGTCTTGAAGATGCTGTTGAAAAAGTACTCGCCGATGGCGCGCGCACAGCGGATTTGATGGGCGAAGAAGGCGGCATGCCGATCTCAACCACCGATATGGGTGACGCAATCCTCAAGGCCCTCGACGCAAGCCTTTAAGATTTAGAGACAATACCGGTGCGCACGTCCATTTCATATTGGGCGAGCGCATCCATCGCACCGTCCTGCATGCTTGAGACGCGCCAAACATCGGTCCTGCGTGTCGGCAGCACAGCAAGCACACGGCCACACCTGAAGCCATTAAGCGAGATGAGCTCGGCCGCGATATCCTGTCGCTCTGTATCCGTCATCACGGTGATCCCAACCGCTTTAATGCTGCTCGCAAGGTCAATGGCATTATGTTTCATAGTACGCCTCGTTTTTGCTGCATTGAACGTCAAACTCGAAAAAGGCGAAAAATTGGCATTTGATTAAAATGCTGTTCTTGATTGAGCCGATGCGGAAAAACATGCAGGCTCTGTCACATCATTACTACAGGATCGCACAATGACCGACGCACCCATTCTCGCTGAATTTCTGCTCCCAACGCAGGAGCTGCGTGACGATCTGCCATTCTACACAAAGACACTCGGCATGCGGCTTGAGAATATCTTTCCCGCCGATGACCCCTCGGTGGCCAGCTTTTCCGGACATGGCCTGCGCCTGCACATTGAGAAAGGTGCCGATGTGCCTGCCGGTCACCTGCGCATCCTCACGGATGATGTTGACGGCTTTGCCGATGGCGCGCGTGAGTTGACAGCCCCGAATGGCACGCGGGTGTCCATCGTGCCGCTGACGCCGCAAGTCGATACGATTGAGACGCAGCATGAGTTCGCCGTCCGCCGCCTCGCGGATGAAGCGCCTTGGGTCATTGGCCGAGCAGGCATGCATTACCGCGATCTGATCCCTTCCCGCCTCGGCGGCTCTATCATCGCCAGCCACATCCGAATCCCTGATGGCGGCCCCGTCCCTGACATGGTGCATTATCACACCGTCGGATTTCAGCTCATCTTTTGCTATCGCGGTTGGGTGGATGTTCTTTATGAGGACCAAGGCGATGTAATGCGTCTGCATGCAGGCGATTGCGTCACACAGCCGCCCGGTATCCGCCACCGCGTTATTGAAGCCTCGCCCAGTATCGAAGTCATCGAAATCGGTGTTCCAGCCGAGCATATCACCACCATCGATCATGACTTTACCCTACCCAACGGCACAGGCGATCCGTTGCGTGAATGGGACGGTCAGACCTTTGTTCATCACGTGAAAGAAAGCGCCACGTGGCAGCCTTTCCATATCCCGGGATTTATTGCACGTGACACAGGCATCACCGCAGGGACCAAAGGTGTGGCAGGCATTCAGGTCGTGCGTCGCGCTGAAGCGGATGCACCTGCCTTTTCCCATGATGCAGACATCCATTTCACCTTTGTGATGGAAGGCAGCATGACTTTGCACGCAGAAGGGCAAGAAGACCACGCCCTCGAAGCGGGAGATGGTTTTGTCATACCTCCGAATATGCAGGTTCAATACAAGGATACGTCCGATGATATTGAATTGTTGGAAGTTGCGTTACGCGGCGACTTCAACACGACACTGGCTTGATTAGAGACTACTTTAGAACCTGCAATGCAGGATACAACTTCTAAAACTCGACATATGCGGCATCATAGGTGGAGACTTGATCGGCTACGGGCAGGACAACTTCTGCTGTTGGAGGCGGCAGCATAATTTCCTTAACTGGCCTTCCTGTCGCGGCAGCAACACCCAATCGCGCAGCACCCAACGCCGCTCCAAACTCGCGCCCCTCAGGCACCAACCTTCTGTTCAATGAGCGGTAAGAAGTGGAGCGGATCAAAGATCA
>CAWVZA010000174.1:0-4742 GCA_963934545.1 uncultured Sulfitobacter sp. | reverse complement strand
ACAAAGCCAAGGTGCGGACCGTCTAGCGGCGCGTTTGGCGTGACTTTGCAGTGTGGCTTGGGGTGGGCTGTCGCCGGCTTGGGGTAGGGTGGTTTGAAGCGGAAACCACCCGGTACTTCGACGGTGCCGAGGATGATTTGCAGGGTGTGCAGGGCGCGGCAGGTTTGGAAGCCGTTGGCGTGGGCGGAGATGCCGCGCATGGCGTGGAAGGAAACGGGGCGGCCTGTCATCGTCTTGTGATGCTCACCACGGAAGTCGGTCCACTCATGCGCAAGCTCGAAGGCTTCGTCAAACGCTACGCGGGCGAGTTCAGCGGCGAGTGTGCGAATGCGCTTGGCGGAGATGCCGCAGCGGTCGGCCACGGCTTCGGGGGCGTATTGCTCATCCAGATACATGTCCGCCATCTGGTGGAAGACAGGGCGGTGGGTAATGCCAGCTTCGCGGTGGGTCGCAGCGAGATCTGGTTTTACGCCTTTTTGATCGTAGGGGGTGAGCTTGCCCGTGTTGCGGTCGATGACCAACTCTTTGCCGTTGTCGTCGCGCAGCTTGAGGCCGAATTCGGCAGATTTCTCATCACCGTTGATCAGTACGGCGGCGTCGGTGTATTGCGCGAGGTAGTGGAGGTCGATTTTGCCCGCTTTCATCAAGCAGTGGATCATCGACAGGATGAACAGACCGTCGGTGCCGGGTGTGATGCCGACCCAGTCATCCGCTACGGCGTTATAACCTGTGCGGATCGGGTTCACGCCAATGATGCGTGCGCCGCGTTTCTTGATCTTGCCAATGCCCATTTTGATGGGGTTACTGTCGTGATCCTCGGCCACACCGAACAGCATGAACAGCTTTGTGTGGTCCCAATCGGGCTGGCCGAATTCCCAGAACGCGCCGCCCATCGTGTAGATGCCAGCGGCGGCCATGTTGACGGAGCAAAAGCCGCCGTGTGCTGCGTAGTTCGGGGTGCCGAAGGATTGCGCAAACATGGAAGTGAAGCTTTGCGATTGATCGCGGCCTGTGAAGAAGGCGAGCTTTTCGGGATTTGTCTCACGGATCGGGCGCAGCCAGCTTTCGGCGATGGTGTATGCTTCTTCCCAGCTGATATCTTCAAACGTGCCTTCGCCACGCTCGCCCACGCGTTTCATGGGAGAGCTGAGGCGCGAGGGCGCGTTGTGCTGCATGATGCCAGCGGAGCCTTTGGCGCAGAGCACGCCCTTGTTCACGGGATGGTCGCGGTTGCCCTCGATATAGGCGACTTTCAGATCACCCAGCGGGTCTTTTTTCATATGAACGTTGATGCCACAGCGGCAGGCGCACATGTAGCATGTGGTTTTGCGGATCTCGTCAGAGACTTTCGGGCTCAGGTCCAGCACGGGCTGTTTATGGGTCATTGAGTCACTCCCGAGGGGTTAATGCGCGGCCTGTAGCGTGGTCACGGCGATCATGTTGGTCACGTCGGCGGCTGTGCAGCCGCGCGACAGGTCATTTGCGGGTTTTGACAGCCCTTGCAGTACTGGCCCGATGGCGTCACAGCTACCGATTCGCTGCGCGATTTTATAGCCGATGTTGCCTGCGTCGAGGTTGGGGAAGATCAGCACATTGGCATGGCCTGCGGTGGGGCTGTTTGGGGCCTTGGATGCGCCCACTTCGGGGGCAAAGGCGGCGTCGAACTGTAGCTCGCCATCGGCGGGCAGATCGGGGTGTTCTGCGTGCAGGATCGCCAGCGCATCGGTGACTTTGGTCACGCGCTCGTGGCGGGCTGAGCCTTTGGTGGAGAAACTCAGGAGAGCCACTTTTGGGTCATCGCCGAGCAGTTGTTTGCAGGAGGTGGCGGACTGTGCGGCGATTGCAGCAAGCTCTGCTGCGTCGGGGTCGATGACCAAACCGCAGTCGCCGAATACCATAGCTTTGCGGCTAGAAGGATGATTTTCGGGCAGAACCATAAGGAAGAATGAGGAGACAAGTGCGGCATCAGGGGCTTTGCCGATCATTGTCAGCGCGGCGCGCACAGTGTCGGAAGTGGTCGCGACTGCGCCGCCTACTGTGCCGTCTGCATCGCCATTGCGCACCATGAGTGTGGAAAACACAAGTGGGTCGCGGGCCTGCTGAGCAGAAACATCTTCACTCACGCCTTTATGTTTGCGTAGGTTGAAGTAAAGCGCGGTGTAGGACGCTGTAAGCGGTGATGTTTCGGGGTCTTCGACGTTTAGTCCATAGCGCCCTGTTGCACCATGTTGATCAAGTAGGGCGGTGATTTGAGAATGTGGACCAACGAGCGTAATTGGTCCCATACCTGCATCAAGAGCAGCAAGTGCGCCGGCCACGACCCTTGGGTCATTGCCTTCGCTCAGAACGATGTGGGCAGGCCCAGCGGCTGCGCGGATTTGTAGATCGCGCAGAACGCTCATATGGGCCTGTCCCTTTTGATATGTGCGGCAGATACCACTTAGACTGTTGGCTCACGCATGTCGGCGGCGTCGATGCCCGCGATGGACACTGGCTGCTTCATCGCGTCGCGGCGGAAGGGATCACCCAGCTCTTGGTTGATCATCGCTTCGATCAGCGTGGTTTTGCCGCAGTTCATCTGATCATCCAGCGCTTTTGCAAGGGCTGCTGTCAACTCTTCTTGCGTGCGAGCTACGACACCTTCGAGGCCACATGCTTTTGCGATGCCAGCATAGGACACTTGCTCGTCCAGCTCGGTGCCGACGAAGTTATCGTCGAACCAGAGGGTGGAGTTGCGCTTTTCCGCGCCCCACTGGTAGTTGCGGAAGACGATCTGCGTCACTGGTGGCCAGTCGCCGCGACCAATTGCAGTAAGCTCGTTCACTGCGATACCGAATGCGCCGTCACCAGCGAAACCAACTACTGGCACTTCGGGTTGGCCGATTTTTGCACCAACGATTGCGGGCAGGCCGTAACCACAGGGGCCGAACAGGCCAGGTGCGAGATATTTGCGGCCCTCGTTGAACGATGGGTAGGCGTTACCGATTGCGCAATTGTTGCCGATGTCGGACGAGATGATCGCCTCAACTGGCAGGGCTGATTGGATTGCGCGCCATGCCATGCGGGGGCTCATCCAGTCAGGCTTGGCTGCACGTGCGCGGACGTTCCAGTCTGTGCCTGGATCGTCCTGCTCGTCTGTCATAGACGTCAGTTCCTGTGCCCATGCAGATTTGGTTTGTGCAATCAGGGATGTGCGGTCCTTGCGGTCTGCATCGCCTGCTGTCTCGGCCAGCTGTGCTGTAATGGCGGATGCCACTTTTGCCGCGTCACCTACGATACCAACGGTAACCTTTTTCGTCAGGCCAATGCGGTCAGGGTTGATGTCGACCTGAATGATCTTGGCATCTGTGGGCCAGTAATCAATGCCGTAACCGGGCAGGGTTGAGAACGGGTTGAGGCGTGTACCGAGGCACAGCACAACGTCGGCCTTCGAGATCAGCTCCATACCAGCTTTTGAACCGTTGTAGCCAAGCGGGCCTGCGAAGAGCGGGTGGTTGCCTGGGAACGCATCGTTGTGCTGGTAGCCAACACAAACAGGGGCGTCGAGTTTCTCAGCCAGCACGCGGGAGGCTTCAATGCCGCCTTGGGCCAGCACAACGCCAGCGCCGTTCAGGATCACTGGGAACTTTGCTGTGGAGAGCATCTCGGCTGCTCTGGCCACCGCGTTCTCGCCGCCCTGTGGCAATTCAAAGTCGACGACTTCAGGAATTTCGATGTCGATCACTTGAGTCCAGAAATCGCGCGGGATGTTGATCTGGGCGGGACCAGAGGCGCGCTTGGCCTGCATGATCACGCGGTTCAGCGTTTCGGCGATGCGGGACGGGTCGCGCACTTCCTCTTGGTACGCAACGCAGTCGGCGAACAGGTTCATCTGCTCCATCTCTTGGAAACCACCTTGACCAATGGTTTTGTTCGCGGCCTGCGGGGTCACCAAAAGCAGAGGTGTGTGGTTCCAGTATGCGGTTTTCACAGCAGTCACGAAGTTTGTGATGCCGGGGCCGTTTTGTGCGATCATCATGGACATCTTGCCCGTTGCACGGGTGTAGCCGTCTGACATCATGCCAGCGGAGCCTTCGTGGGCGCAGTCCCAAAACTTGATCCCTGCCTTAGGGAAGATGTCTGAGATCGGCATCATGGCGGAGCCGATAATGCCAAAGGCATGTTGTATGCCATGGCGCTGGAGCGTTTTTACGAATGCTTCTTCGGTGGTCATCTTCATTTCAGGTGATCCTTAAAGTTAGGTGAATGCGAATCTGGTTATGGGCAATTTACGGAGTGACTGTACGAAAAGTTAGGGCCAGATTTTACACTGAAATATAACCAGCTTTTGACATGACGTCTATTTCGGATGCAAGCGCTTGCAAGCCCTCTACTATACGGTTTGCAGAGATTGAGGAATAGCCGAGGCGGTAGAAGTTTTGAGGCTGCTCGTCGCCACCGAAAAACGACTGTCCTGGCTCAATCAAAACGCCGCGGGCCTTAAGGCGGATGGCGAGGACTTGCGTGTCGATCCCTTTGGGCGCACGCATCCAAAAGGAAGAGCCGCCATGCGCGCCCTGACCCGCAACATCAAGGTCTGTTTGAGCAATTCCGTCTTCCATTTTTGTGCGGCGTTCGTGCAAGGCGTTACCCATGCGACGGACCAGTGCATCATAATGGCCCAGTGACAAAAAATATGACGCAGTGCGTTGAATATGGCCGGGTGGGTGGCGCAGGACTGAAGCGCGCAAAGCGCGTGCTTC
>CAWVZA010000173.1:0-4761 GCA_963934545.1 uncultured Sulfitobacter sp. | reverse complement strand
GATGGAGTCAGACAGTGAATCCTTGGCAAAGGATATTTGTGCAACAAAGCCGATCCTGATGGTAAAGGTCTCACCCTGATTTGGATAAATTTCTTTCCGCACAACGTCGGTCAAAAAGAACCCGGTTGCTGCACGCTCAATCGAGAGCGTAGTTGAGATAATGTTTCCCCTGTAAGAGCGCGCGTATCCGGTCGCGCCAGATGTGTAATCAGCTTTCGCACCCTTCTGATGGCTCTTAGGGAGCGCACGGGCAAGAAGGTCAATGTACGCACTTCAATAGATGCCATGCAGTTTCCCTTCTTTTTGGATCAGTGTTATCTGTCCCCCTGAACAATAATACCGTCCCCCTGCTGGGGGACGCAACGATCAAAAGTGCGAGATTATGCCAGAAACGTCTGATAAGCCACAGGTCTTAGGACAAAGAATTTCCCAGCAAAATATGGGAAAATCCTTAGTTTCAAGGGCGGCGCGTCTGAGCGTGGCACCCATGATGGACTGGACGGACAGGCATTGTCGGTATCTGCACCGACTGATGAGTGGTCAGACATTGCTTTATACGGAAATGGTGACATCGCCCGCTTTGGTGCGGGGGCATGCCTTGCATTTGCTGGACCATGACCCGTCCGAGCATCCTGTGGCCTTGCAGCTTGGCGGCTCTGATCCAGCGGAATTGGCGGAGGCGGCGCGCCTTGGGGCGCAGGCGGGGTATGACGAGATTAACCTCAATGTCGGCTGCCCGTCCGACCGTGTGCAATCGGGCGCGTTCGGCGCCGTGTTGATGAAAGACGCGGCATTGGTCGCGAAATGTGTGAGTGCGATGCAGCGGGCCGTTGAAGTCGAAGTCACGGTGAAATGCCGTATCGGCGTGGACGATCAGAACGCCGAGGAGGTGCTGCCCGAGTTTCTGAGCCGTATGGTCGGCGCAGGGATTGAACGGATTACAATCCACGCGCGTAAGGCATGGCTGAACGGTCTTAGCCCAAAGGAAAACCGCGATATTCCACCGCTGGATTACCCGCTGGTCCACAATATGAAAGAGCTGTTTCCCAACCTCCACATCTCGCTCAATGGTGGGATCAACACGCTGGAGGCGGTGGAGGCGGCACTTGATGCTGGCATGGACGGCGTGATGATCGGGCGTGCGGCCTATCACCAACCTGCCGAAATTTTATGTCAGGCAGATCGCCGGATATTTGGGGGTGGTCCTGATACGACAGCCGAAAGCGTGGTGCATGCAATGCTCCCCTATATCGACGCGCATCTGGACGGTGGTGGTAAGCTACAGCAGATCACGCGGCACATGATGGGTCTGTTCGCAGGGCGGCCCGGTGCGCGCATCTGGCGGCGTGTTCTGTCAGAGGGGGCACATGTCGAGGGGGCCGGAACTGCCCTTGTGCTCGAAGCGCTGGAACAGATCGAACATCAGAGCGCACTGGCAAGCCAAGCAGCCACAGTGTAGCAAAAGCAAAACCACAGTCAGGAGCGTCCCCATGCCAGAAACCATGTTGTTGATCCAGATGGGGGTTTTGTTGCTGGTGATTGGCGCCTTTGCGGGTGTTCTCGCAGGGCTGCTTGGCGTTGGGGGCGGCATCGTTCTGGTTCCAGCATTCTTCTATGCGTTCCAGACCCTTGGCTATGGTGGGGACCAGTTGATGCAGCTCTGCCTTTCCACATCGCTTGCCACGATCATTGTCACCTCTGTGCGCTCTGTGATGTCGCACAACAAGAATGGTGCGGTGGATTGGGACATTCTGCGTGCATGGGCTCCGGGTATCGTGATTGGTGCCGTTGTTGGCATGTTCGCAGTGTCAGGCCTTCGATCCTCAACGTTGCAGGCGATTTTTGGTGTGCTGGCGTTGATTGTTGGCCTTTATATGGGATTTGGTCGTGCGGACTGGCGGGTGGGACAGGCAATGCCTCGTGGTGCGACACGTGCGGCTCTCTCTCCGCTGATGGGGTTTTTGTCAGTCTTGATGGGCATCGGCGGGGGCAGCTTTGGCGTGCCATTGATGAGCTTGTATAATACGCCCATTCACCGCGCTGTGGCGACGGCAGCGGGCTTTGGTGTCGTGATTGCTGTGCCTTCGGTGATTGGGTTTTTGTTTGTCACACTTGATCCTGCCACACGCCCACCCTTCACGATTGGCGCAGTGAATTTGGTGGCCTTTGTGCTGGTCATTGCAATGACGCTGATCACTGCCCCCATGGGGGCAAAGCTGGCATATGCGATGGATCCAAAGCCGCTGAAACGTGTGTTTGCCGTCTTTTTGGTGCTGGTCGCGCTAAACATGCTGCGCAAGGCGCTGATGGGGTGACGGGCGCGGATGGGTTCAGGGTCTTTGACCATGATCCACGTGTGGCCGCTTGGGCGCAGGCCGAACTGGTTGAGGCGCGCAAGGTCGCTGCTGATCCTGTGATGCACAGCGCTGACAATTTGCGCCATGGGCAGACGTGGTTTGTGGGTGTGGATGCACTGCACAATGCAGCGGGTGGCAGCATCGGTGGTGTGCCGCTCGCAGGGCCATGGCAGGACCGTGTATCAGCGCTCCCATTACATGCGGCCCAACTCTCGATTATTTATGCAGGCTACCCCAAGCAAGATCGGGGCGAGAGTGATGCAAATCACCGCTACCGGCTGAATCGTTGCGCCGCTCATGTTGACGGCTTGTTGCCCATAGGTCGGGCGCGCCGTCGCTTTGCTCAGGAGTTTCACAGCTATATTCTATCGCTTCCGCTCAATGATGCGGTCCATGCACCGACTGTTGTATGGCGGGGCAGTCAGCGGATCATGCAGGCCGCATTGCGCCGCGCGATTGGTACGGCCGATCCCGCGCAGGTCGATATCACCGATGCCTACCAAGCAGCCCGCAAGCAGGTTTTTGGCACTTGTGAACAAGTTTCGCTCGAACTCAGGGTAGGTCAAACTGCGCTGCTACACCCATTTGTGCTGTACGGGACGCAGGCATGGGGTGATGCAATTGACCCTGTAGGGGAGGGTCGGATGATTGCGCTCTTCCACCCTGAATGTGCGGGTGGTGCATCCGAATGGCTGGCGACCCCATGACGACAGTTGTCTTTTGTGCAGTTCTCGCAGCTGCCTTTCTCCATGCCGCGTGGAACGCGATGGTGAAAGGTGGCGCTGACAAACGGGTGACTGTGGCGGCTGTTATGTTGGGCCATGTCCCGCCAACGGCGATTGCATTGCTGTTCGTTCCGACCCCCTCGGTCGAGAGCCTGCCGTGGATGATTGTGGGGGTTATCTCGCATCTGGGATACCAAGTGTTTTTGTTAGGGGCCTACACAAAGGGCGACCTGAGCCAAGTCTATCCCATTGCACGCGGTCTAGCCCCGCTGTTGGTAACGGGTGTCTCTGTCGTTTTGCTCGGGGAGCGGTTGGCTTTGGTGGAAACCATCGCTGTTGGCATGATCGCAATGGGCCTGATGAGCATGGCATTGCTGCGTGGATCAGATGGCGCACGCAATGCTGAAGCAGTCAAACTGGCGTTAATGACGGGCTGCTGCATCGCGTCATATTCTCTGATCGACGGATACGGTGCACGGGTTTCGGGCAGTCCAATAGGCTTCTACGCTTATTTGGGGACGATCAACGCAGTTTTGTTTGCGATCTATATTCGCCTACGCCATCCGGGTGTTCTGCGTACCATGTTCACCAGCGCACTCCGTGTCTTCTTCATTGGTGGTACGGCCTCCTTCGCGGCGTATGGCATTGTGATTTTGGCCTTTACACAAGCGCCCATCGCCCTTGTCACAGCTCTGCGCGAGACAAGCATCGTGTTTGCAGTGCTCATTGGCGTGGTTGTTTTCAAAGAACGGTTTGACCGTGCAAAGGTCATTGCAGTGGCTGCCACTCTTTTGGGGGCGGGCCTTTTGCGTGTGGCACAACTGTAACTGTTTCGCCTCTGCACACAATTATCTTATCATTGCCATATTGTTGCCCTGCATTCTTGAGAGGTAGGCTTAAATCACGCCTCCGCAAGAGAGGCATTTTGAGCCGAGGCAGGAACATGACACAGATTATCACGGGACCATTTGGTCGATTGGCATATCACGACGCGCTGGCAGTCGAAGTGGGATTGTATCCTGCGCTCAACCGCCCGAACTGCGACTTCGCGCGGGGTGAACATTTGATTGCAGCAAACGATGCAGGTGGGTCAACCATCGTGCAGATGCCACGCCAGACACGCCGCCGTTGCGATGTTTGGTAATCCTACAAAACGCGAACTTTAAACCTTAGGACTTGCGCGCCAAACGGGCTGCGCGACCTCCACGACGTTTCGAGAATGCACCCGCACGCGATGGCAGCTCATCCATCACTACACGCCGCACCTCGGGGCTCATCTTTGACCATGCGCCAATCTCGTCAATAGACCGCAAGCATCCTGTACACAGACGGCTTTCGGGATGTATCACACAAAGCTTGATGCAGGGGCTTTCGACCTCCGCACGCTTCCAGACTTCGTCACTCATCACTCAACCCTCCTGCACGCGGCGCAACACGCGCAACCTGTCCAACACACCTTGCAGGATATACCCCGCCGCCACATGATCGATCACTTCGGCGCGACGCTTGCGTGACGTATCCGCCTCCAGCAGCGCACGCTCGGCTGCAACTGTCGACAACCGCTCGTCCCAGTATCCGATGGGCAGGGTAGGGTGCAGGCGGTCAAAGTTACGGGCAAAAGCCCGCGTCGACTGACACCGCGGCCCTTCGGATCCGTCCATGTTGAACGGCAACCCAAG
>CAWVZA010000172.1:0-4801 GCA_963934545.1 uncultured Sulfitobacter sp. | reverse complement strand
CTTGCTGGGCGGTCTCGAGGAACATGGGGATGGTGATCAGAATATCCGCGCCGCTGTCGCGCAACTGATGGGCGACCTCTGATGCAGTGTAGGTTGGATTGATGGTCGTGATCGTGCCGCCAGCCCATGCAACCGCGTGGAACACGACACAGTAGTGCGGCAGGTTCGGTGACATAAGTGCGACGGTTTTTCCAGCGCCCATGCCACGTGCGGTGAGGCCACCTGCGAGTTGTTTGACTTGGGCCATAAACTCGGCGGCAGTCATGCCTGCACCTGTCAGCCCGTCAGTGAGGACAGTTTCGTCCAGTCGGGTGGCGAGGTTCTCGAACACGCGCTCGGTAATGGATTGGTCGCGCAGTGAAATATCCGCGGCGGCAGTTTTATATGTCATATGGTTCTCTCCCTGAGACATAATCTTAGGCAGAGAGGGCAGAGGGTGTCCAGAGGCGCAGGGTCAAGTTGCCGTGGCGATAGGCCCTTCATCGGTAAAGACGATGCGTTTGCCATCCGCGATCTCGCGTTTGAACAGGGCGGCAATAATGCGCAGGGCGTCGTCCTGACCTGCCGCGGCAAAGCGTGATGCGGACGATACACGTAGATTGTTGGCAAAACCTTGGGCTGCATGGGCCCAGATCATCGGGTGCAATTCGGTCAGGTGTTCACGTACGATCCAGTCAGCGCAGGCCGCAATTTGAGCGCGTGTATGATCGGCGGCATCGTTGCCAGAGTAGGCTTGACCCATCGTGTTGGCGCAATACGTGGCCAGCAGGTTGATGGTATGGGGGTCGGGTCGGCGTTTGACAATGTCGCGCAGCCCTTCGATGAAGAATTGGAGATCAAGCCGTGCGCAGGCTTCGTCGTCCACGCTGATCGCGTCAAACATGACCCAAGCGTAGCCGCCGCACCCCATTCGCTTTGGCTGCCGATCGCAGTGCAGCGCGCCTCAAGCTCTAATGCGGCATAAGAACCGTACCAAAGGGGCAACATATGTGTGCCTAGGGCGCGAAAGGGAGCTATATTTTTGGAATTGAGATCGATCAGCGACTCGTAGCGGTCTGCGACGGCTTCGGTGCTGTAATTCTCGCCGCGCAGCAAGGCGCACGCGGTGCTGGCCAGTAGGGCAGATTCTGCTGGAACACCTTCAAATGAGGCAATGATGTCGCGGGCGCGGGCAAAATGGGCCTCAAACGCTTCGCGGTTGCGTGGGGCGATTTCCACGTCCCAGCCTATACCGCGCCACGACCATGCGATGTCGATGTGCGCCTGTGCAACGATACAGCCGATGACATAATTGCTTGGATAATCTTCAAGCACATACTCCAGCGCTTCGATCCCGCGCATCATGGGCGCGTCTTTTTCGGGAACGCGGTCCAGTAGGGCATGCTCAATCGCGAGAACGACATCGGCGCGTGCACCAAAGGCCATGAGCTCTGCCACGCACATGCCTCCGGGTGTGAGCGACCGGTCACGGTCAGCAGTGGTGATGAGGGTAATGAGTTTTCCCCAGTCGTCTTGGCGCACCAACCGAAGGGCACGGTTTTGATGGGCGTCGCGGACACGCTCTTCGCGGGTGGTGTCGGGACAGGGAATGGACAGGTTGTTCAAGGCGCAGCTACTGCTTTTCTAATGAACAGGTTTGTTTTTGAGCCGGTTCTTTTGCAGCGCGAGCGCTTCATCCTCAGCGTCAAAGGAGATTGAAGGCATGTGCGCGCCAGCTCGGGGCGCACCCTTTTTGCGTAACGGCGATGGGGCTGTTGGCTTTTCTGGGGCCAGCACGTCACGGCAAAACTCTTCGCCCGAAACCACATCATCCACAGTTTCTGTATCCACATCGGTCTCCATTGTCGGAGCGGTCCAGCGGCTGCCGGGCAGTTTGCGAAGAAGAGATGTCAAATGCGTCATGCGAATATCTGTGAGCTTGAATGCTGCTGATCGTGAAGATGTTTTGACCAATCATTGGGGCGGCAACGTGGCGCTAGGGCAGTGATGTCGCGATATTCAATGGGCTTTGACGTGGACATAGGCTGCGAATGAGGCAGATTGTTGCGCTGATACGCTGGTAAACGCGCAAGGCGAGCGGAGTGTTGCGAGAGTGCGAACAATGGCATGCGATATCGCTTGTCAGTGGGGAATTGTGTGGCTCATAGTGCAGGTCATGAGATGGGTAGATTACAAATTTGGCCGGATGGGGTTTGCGGCTGTGGGTGTGGTGCTTTCACTGGGCTTTGGTGCGATCCCGCTTGCAGCGCAACAGGCGGGAGCTGCGCTACAAGCTGTTGAACCTGTAATCGCTCCGCTGGAAGAGCCTTTGATTGCACCTTCAGAGCGTCCCTGCGTCCCCCTTGGTCATTGACGGGGTCGAGATAACAGTGCGCCCGCCTGCGCGCAGAGCCTATGTGCTGCGAACAAGATGGCAGCACATGGAGGGCAATGAACTGTGGACGCGGGCCGCGATATCCGCGCTCAAAGACCACGGGAGTCCGTTGGTTGAGATGGCGCCAAGGGACATTGTTAACTGGTGCTCTGCCTACGCAAGCAATGATGATGTAAAGCGGCGGGCCTTTTGGGTCGGTTATATGTCTGCTCTGGCAAAGCATGAAAGCACCTACAAGCCTTGGGCCGTTGGTGGTGGAGGTAAGTGGTATGGCTTGCTTCAGATCCTGCCTGCCACGGCGCGGGGCTATAAGTGCAACGTGGGCACGGATGAGGCGCTTAAAAACGGGGCGGCGAACCTGAGTTGTGTCGTGCGGATCATGGCGTTCACGGTCAAACGTGACGGGGTTGTCCATGGGCGCGATAAAAAGTGGCGCGGCGTATCAGCTGATTGGGGCCCGATGCGTAATCCTCGCAAACGGGCGGACATGGCAAATTGGCTCAGACGGCAGAACTATTGCAAACTGACCAATGCCACACGGCCACAATCGCGACCTTAACCGATCAGTGAAAAGTGGTAGCGGCGGGTGGTGAGGCCTGCGGCGCGCGCCAGCGGCTCGAAAGTGGCGTGATGCGGTGTCGCGGGGAATGGTATGCGTATTTTGACGCCTGAGGGGCGGACGACGCTGAGGCGTACGGACATATCCAGCCGCGTGTCAAAGCGCAGGTGGTCGATCTCGGATAGTGCAATTTTGGCGTCTTGGCGTCCGCTCGTCCAGCGCAGGTGCGTCTCGTCCAGCATCAGGGTGCTGCGCGGATTGAGGGCCAAATCGTAGAGGGCGGGCAGCGTGAAGGCACCGATCACGGCGAGGATGAGCGGTTCAGCTTCGAGCATAATATAGGCCAAAATCAATGCAACCCAGATCGCCAGTACAGTGATCACTGTCACGGGGCGGCGGCCATTGCTTACATAAGTGTAGGGCAGCGTCATGCGGTGCGGAAAATACGGGCGAGGGCGCTCATGGCATCAGCCTGTTGCGCGCTTGGCATACCTTTGGCCCCTGCGGCGGTCACATCGCCTAGCACGCGCATTAATTTGTCAAAATCAGGCCCGTGATCCAATTGTTTGAGGCGTTTGGTCAGGCGCTGGAAAGCGGGAGTTGCACCGCCCCCTTGGGCGACAAGCCACGGTGCGAGGATGGCCATATCTATGGCCTCGGCCTTTGTAACTTGGAGGCGTTTTTCCAGCGATGCGATCAGGATGTCGTCTGGGAGTTTGCGGGTTTTGTCCATGCGCGCGTATTCGGCGGCCATGGCCGTCACACACAGCTCGGGCGTATGAATGCTTGTAGTAGAATGCACGTTGGGTTGAGCACGGTAGCCCAAACGCTTGGCGGCGGCACGAATGGGGGTGGGCGCCGCGATCACGCCCACAGTGATAAATGCCCCGCGCTGCATACGGCGGTAGATACAGGCCGCAACCGCAATGGCAGCGAGCAGAAGGATAATTTCGAACATGGCAGTCTACTTCTGTGGTTTACGCGTCCGCGATCCTCGTAAGCATCTCGGTTGTGTCGCGACTTAGGTCAGGAGTAGACAGTATGCGGGTTAATTGTTTTTTTATGAGGGCTTGTCGATCTGAATCGTAGCGCTTCCATGTTTGGAAGGCGGAACACATACGCGCAGTGGTCTGGGGATTGACGGGATCAAGTTTGATCAGCCAATCGGCCAACAGTTTGTAGCCAGCGCCCGAGGCGTGGTGGAACCCTGCATGGTGCATGATCAACGAGCCAAAGACAGCGCGGAAACGGTTGGGGTTTTTCCAGTTGAAATCTGGATGCTTGGTCAGGCCTGCTGCGACTTCATGTGCGTCTTCTGGATCAGCTTCGATGACTTGGAGCCCGAACCATTTGTCCATCACCAGACGGTCGTCTTTCCATTGTGCCTCGAACGCTTTGAGCGCTGTATCGCCACGGCCTGCGCGAATGAGATTGGCAAGGGCGGCGAGTTGCTGGGTCATGTTATCGGCGTGGTCGTACTGCTCTTGCGCCAGCTTGCCGCCATCGCTGCGGGTGAGCAGGGACAGGGCGGCATTGCCAAGGGCGCGTTGACCCGATTGCTCCGCGTTGGGCGCATAGGCATTCGTCACGAGATTATCTTCGTATAAATCGGGGAGCACATCGCGCAGCGCGTGCGCTATGGCTTCGCGCATCATCTCCAGGGCGGCGTGGATGATGTCAGGTTCTGGCACATGGCCCGCGTCGTGCAGGGCTGTGGCCAGATCGGACTGGGCGGGCAGGGCCATCATCAAGCGGCGGTAGGCGGGGTCGAGTGCTTTGTCGCTCACCACGGCGTTCAGGCCGCGCAGATAGGCAGGATCGGGCCGTGTGCCTTTCAGCATCATGTCCATGAGATTGTTGCGGGCCAG
>CAWVZA010000171.1:0-4852 GCA_963934545.1 uncultured Sulfitobacter sp. | reverse complement strand
GGCCAATGCCATCGCTGTGGGCAGTACGGCCACAGACGGGTGACCAATATGGGCGAAGTGCGTGTCGTCATAATCCAGCGCATGGCTCAGCGTGCCATTGACCAAGGCTGCTTGGGCCGCGCCCAACTCTCCGCCACCAAAAACATGGGCAGGACCGTCCTCAATAATTTGTGCTTGGCGAAACTTCAAAAATTCCGGCTCTGCCGCGCCCGCAATGCCACAGGCAGCCCAATCAAACAGCGACAGGCGCATCATCGCAGCGGCTTCCTCGGCCACCTCGGCAGTGCTGAATTTCACAAGTTGTTCAGTGACCCCCATCGCGTTCTCCCCAGACGTTGCCCCAATCGAGATCAGCCATAAAGCGCTTCTGCGCGCTTCTCAAACGCTTTGACGACCCGCTGCATCGCCTCATTGAACACGACGCCAATGATCTTTTGCAAAATCGTGTTCTTGAACTCAAAATCAACAAAGAACCGAACGGCGCATCCACCTTCCACATCCTCAAAAGACCAATTTGATTTCATATACTTAAAAGGACCATCGAGATATTCAGTGTCAATCTTGTGGGCCTGCGGCCACAGCACCACACGAGAGGTAAACCGCTCGCGAAACACTTTGAAAGAGATCACCAGATCGGCGTCCATAACGCTGTGATCACCTTTGTCGGTCACAGATTTGATCCGTGCTCCCGCCGTCCAAGGCAGAAACTTGGGATAGCTGCCAACATCGGCCACCAGATCATACATATGCTGGGCCGTGTAGGGCATCGTGCGGTTCTCTGAGTGCGTGGGCATTGAATTCCTAGGCTCGTTTGGGTAGCGCTATATCAAAGCCCGCAGGGGCGTACAATCAAGAGGTGCCCATGCAGACGCGTCCTTATGTCATAGACCAAATGATTTCGGCCAAATCGATTGCCGCGCGCATCGAAGAGTTATGCGATGAGATCCAAACCGAATTTGCCGATACAGACAAACTTGTGGTGGTCGGACTCTTGCGCGGATCGTTTGTATTTATCGCTGATTTGGTACGCGAGCTGGACCTGCCCATTGAAGTCGATTTCCTGGAGGCTTCCAGCTATGGTGACGGAATGGAGAGCACCCGAGAAGTGCGTATTCTCAAAGACTTGCGCGGCGGAATTGAAGGACGTGATGTGCTGTTGGTCGAGGATATTGTCGACACTGGCCACACGCTTTTTCACGTTACGGGGATGTTGAAAGCGCGCAAACCCGCTCGACTGAAAACAGTCGCCTTGCTGAATAAACCCACCCGCCGCGAAGTGGATATGCGGGCTGATCACATCGGCTTTGAAATCCCTGACGAGTTTGTTGTTGGTTACGGCATTGATTTCGCCCAACGAAACCGAAATTTACCATTCATCGGCAAAGTTCGGTTTACAGACGAGACGTGAGCAATGCTTGATCCGCGCCACCTGATGCGGGCCAAGCGTTGGGTCCAAAGTCCGCCATCAATGAAGCGGATCAAGCTTGTGGGAGAGGTTATCATTATTGTGGCTATGATTTTCGGGCTAGAGCATTTTGGCTATTGGCCCAACTGGGCAACGGCGGAGCGTGTGCCCCGCCGCCTTCCATCGTTTTAGGCAATGCCCAGCTTTTTATTACGTGCGGCACGCAATTGGGCGAAATCGTCACCAGCATGATAGCTTGAGCGAGTGAGTGGCGTGGCAGAGACCATTAAGAAACCTTTACCGTAAGCAGCATTCTCATAGGTCGCAAACTCGTCAGGATGCACGAAACGGTCCACGCGGTGGTGTTTTGGCGTGGGCTGGAGATATTGGCCGATGGTCAGAAAATCGATGTCAGCGGCCCGCAGATCGTCCATCACTTGCATGACGGACTGACGGTCCTCGCCAAGGCCTACCATGATTCCCGATTTAGTGAACATCGAAGGGTCGAGTTCCTTGACCCGTTGAAGCAAACGCAGCGAATGAAAATACCGCGCACCAGGGCGCACTTCAGGATAGAGCCCCGGCACTGTTTCAAGGTTGTGATTGAACACGTCAGGGCGGGCTTCGACAACCTTTTCAAGGGCTTCCGGCGCGCACTTGATAAAATCAGGTGTTAGGATTTCAATGGTTGTGGAGGGCGCACGGTGACGGATGGCACGAATTGTCTGGGCGAAATGCTCCGCTCCGCCGTCCTCAACATCGTCGCGGTCCACGGAGGTGATCACCACATGGTTCAACCCCAGCTTTTGCACCGCATCAGCCACACGGCCCGGCTCGAACGCATCCAAATCCTCAGGCGGCTTGCCAGTTGCGATGTTGCAGAAGGTACAGGCCCGCGTACAAACCTCCCCCATGATCATCATGGTAGCATGACCCTGAGACCAACATTCGCCCACATTGGGGCAGCCTGCTTCTTCACAAACTGTCACCAGCTTGTTCTCACGCATGATCCGCGCCGTGTCCTCATACCCTTTGCCACCTGGCGCACGAACGCGAATCCAGTCCGGCTTTTTCGGCTGGGCATTGTCTGGACGACGCGCCTTTTCAGGGTGGCGCTGTTCGGGAATTTTTAAATCACGCATGGGAACCTCATGTGAAGACTACTGCACATCTATCACATGATCAGTTGAACAAAACCCTATCCGCACGCAATGCGGCTATGCACCGCGATTATTCACCCGATCATCGCGCCGCTTTGATCTGCATTCTCCGCATAATGACGCTTGAGCCCCATAAGAGCGATGCGCAGCACGATTTTCCCCGATCGTGCAGACCAGCCGAGCGTCTTCTCCGCTGTCTCTAGCCCCTTAAGAAAACAACAACACCGCAATGTAACATCGGACAATCCCGGACCAATATCGCGCAGCGCGGCAAGCACGCGATCATTGGCACGCTGGGATATGGACGCATTTGTCGCAATTTCAGGCACGTTTTCACCACGCAGCGTCGCCAGAAATCCATCCCAATCTTGCGCTACTTCGGCCTCGATCTGTGCCATCTCAAAATCCTCTCGCAACCGCTCACCCGCATGGACAAGGTCATCGCTCAAAAACCGCTCCCCAGTCCGGTCACAACGGCGCGCAAGTGCGACAAGCGGACTTTCGGCCATACCGTAGCGGATGCGCCTTGGCACATCTGACGTCTCGACATTCTCAGACTCAAGAGAACCACGCGCTTGAACGCTTTCGTCCCGCGCCATCATATCAGAAAGTGCTGCGCGCCCTGCCGCAGTTATTTGATACCGTGTGATCCGACCAACAGTTGGCGCAACGATCCAGCCTTTGAGCGCCATAGCTTCGGCAATAGCGCGATCGACAACACCAGTGCGCGTGCTTTGGCCGTTAGCCCCCTCACGCACAATCACAGCTTTTTCCAGATCTTTAGCTACAGCCAAGACCGCCCCAGTCTCTGACAAGCGACGCAAGATACGCATCCCGTCCACAGACAGTTGCTTTGCATCAGGCAAATCCTGCGGCGCAGTCGTCAAAGCAGGCAGTCTTACAGAAAGGTCCAGAGGTGCACGTGGCACAGAATGGCGCTTGATTTACCCCCAAGGGTTTTCAGCACGCCATCGACCAACGGATCATCCCGAAGCGTCTCCACCCGCCTGATCTGCCTCAGGATAGTGGAGGCATGACATCCTTGTTTACGCGCAAGTGCGCGGATTGGAATGCCCATTTCCGTATGATCAATGTAGTTTTGCACAGAGAGTGGCACCCATACTGGCACACTGCCTCCCGTCCCGTTTCCTTAATGTTGAGATTGTTCAATGTCCTGTATCTGCGGTCCCATGTCTGAGTGTCCCTCCTCAGCTTTGTTAACAATAGATAAATTCAATCTATGGATGAATTGGTTACCTATTCGTTAAAATTAACGTTGAGACCAATCATTGTTCACAAAAGAGAAACAATCCTGAAAGCGCCGCACGGTGCATCGAAAGCCCACGCAACACCCCGAAAACTAGGGGAACATGGCTATATCAGGAGTTGGCAATCATGCCATTCCGTGACGTTGGGAGCTAAAATTATGAAAGATATCCACAGCCTACTCGCCAGCCTGCATCGCCCACACCTTTTGATGCGTGCTGCTAGCATCGGAGCGCAAGACTACAGGCGCGAAACACATCTTCCACGGCTTTTAGAGTTTGGCGTTTTGCCGCGGCATGCCGACGCGCTGATGCGCCTCATCGACGTAGAGCAGGACTTTGAGCGTCAAAGAACAACGGCTGATCCTTGCTATAACGTGGTTGATCACGTCGAGCTGATGATTGCGGTTGTAGGCGAATCAAGAGAGCTGCGGGCGCTGAAATCAGGCCCGCAGCTAGTGTGATTAAATAAAGCTGTCTGGTTCTGCCGCTTTACGTTTCGCAACAAATTCGTCCAGCGCCTCCGTAATCGCAGGATCCATGGCTGGCTGCTGGTAGTCGCCCAACATCTTCTCAACGCGCAGAGCGGCGAGGGTCTGCGTATCGCGCGCGCCCTCGTCCTCCCAAGTCTCAAAGGGTTTATAGTCCAGCAAATCAGACTTCCAAAACGCACTCTTGAAATTCTGCTGCGTGTGCTCACACCCAAGATAGTGACCACCTGGTCCAACTTCACGGATCGCATCCATGGCTTGCGCGTTCTCGTCCATCTCAACACCACGTGCCAAATGATGCAACGTCCCCAGCTGATCTGCGTCCATAACAAACTTCTCGAACGAGGAGACAAGCCCCCCTTCAAGCCAGCCACAGGCATGCAGCAAGATGAATGCCAAAACCTGAGGCCTCGATCGCGCAGGTACGCTACGCGGGAGAGGTTGGCTGAGACACGCAATCAGTTCAGCCAGCGGGTTGCGGCAGCAGTGGCAGTGGCAAGCAAGCCTGCGAACCACTACGTAAGGCAGGGC
>CAWVZA010000170.1:0-4867 GCA_963934545.1 uncultured Sulfitobacter sp. | reverse complement strand
TCTCTTATCAAATAACGCTATTTGGACCCATAAGCGCTGACGTCAGACACCGTAGATAGCATCAACAGCAAAGTCATCACTGACAGCATGATGCCTAGTTAGATGATCTTCCTGCTTCCGATCAAACTCACTGTAAATCTGATGAGTAAGTTCGTGCATCTTCGACTGAGCTATGGACTTATCTGTTGTCCGAGCAGACTTGCGCCTGTTCCTCGTTGTTCCGCTACCGCTACCAAACAGATGCCTCATACTGGCAGGAATACTAACTTCGATAGTCCAGACACCACGAATAAATCGTAGGTTTGGCTTGGGGCAATCCGTCCATTGTAAAGCGGCCATAATATTCCAGCGCAGTGACAGGAGTAGTGACACAAGTAGTGACAATACGCCAGTTATAACTTATTATATATATAAATAAGGGGAATTCTGGAGCGGGTAACGAGAATCGAACTCGTAACTAAAGCTTGGGAAGCTGCCGTGATACCTTTTCACCATACCCGCGCACCAGTGAGAGCGGGGTAAAGCGAGGCTGTGCAGCCGTCAAGTGGCTTTGCGTGCTGTGACATAGTTGATCTGTGCGGGGATCGTGAGGCCTGTTTCTGACTCGTATATCGACAGCGCATCACTCAGCGCATCCAGCAACGTCTCTTTCATAGCAGCATCTGCCTCATGGTGATTGATCGCGATATGAGCCGGGCCAATCATACACATGGTTCGCGCCCGATCGCGAGGCGTTTCAGCCCAAAGGAGTGGCTCATGCACGGTATTGATTTCGACGGAAAGGCCGGCAGAGGATAGCAGGTTATTGATGACGTCGGGATCACGGAAGGCAAAAGGGCCAGGCGCATCGGGATCGGATTTCGGGACGGGCCCTAATATTTGGCGCGCAATCTGGGCGGGAAGGGTGAAAAACGGGTTGTCAGCGATAGCACCCCATGCGGAAAAGCTCATTGTGCCATCATCGCGCAATGCGTTGCTCATATTTCTGAAAGCGGCCTGACTGTCGCCAAAGAACATCACACCAAACCGCGAGGCGATCCTGTCAGCCGACCCAGTCGCAAGGGGATGAGTTTGCGCGTCTGCATCAAGGAATGCCACGTTGCTCTTACCCAAACCGCGGGTGAGTGCCTCATCCAAAAGAGTGCGCGAAATGTCGATGCCTGTCACATGGCCTGTCTCGCCAATTTGCTCTGCGATGGCGAGGGTGCTTGTCCCCGCGCCACAGCCGATATCGAGAACGCTTTGACCGAGCTGTAATTCGGCGCGCGCCAGTGTGCTGTCCAGTATTGGGGCAAGCAGGGCGTCCATGGCAGCGCGCTGATCCACCCAGATTGGACCAGCTTCATCTGTCCAGAAATCACGCTGGTCCGAGTTCTGCACCGTCTTATCGCTCATCCGCGACGCCTGCGGCGTCCACCGCCCGAACCGTCCCCGCCGCCTGTGTTGAAAGTGGCTGTTGGCAGGGTCACGATGGAGTTCAAAATTGGAAACGGCTCAACGGAGTTGGGCATGGCTGATGCGTTTACGAAATGCTCCTGAAAACGGGGTTCGATAGCGGTTTCGATCTTGTGAATATTGCGCACGATCTCTTCGATCTCGGTCCGTGCTTCGCGGTTCAGAAGGGCGATACGTGCACCTGTTCCAGCAGCATTGCCAGCCGAAGTGACTTTGTCCAGTGGTGCATCAGGGATCATGCCCAGAACCATTGCGTGCTTGGTCGAGATATGAGCGCCAAAGGCCCCTGCAAGGACCACGCGGTCCACTCTATCCACGCCAAACTTATCCATCAGTAGCCGTGCGCCTGAATAGAGCGCGGCCTTTGCCATTTGGATTTCACGAATATCGCGGTTGGTCACCGTGATTTTGGGTCCGTCATTTTCTGTGCCGTCATAAACCAAATAGCTGTTCGTGCGTCCGTCAGCAAAAACTGCGGCACTGCCCGTCTGCTCTGTTGTTCCAATAAGGCCAGGCGCATCGACGATGCCGTGCATACGCATCTCTGCCACCATCTCGATAATGCCAGAGCCACAGATGCCAGTGACGCCTGTTTGTGCAATGGCTGCATCAAACCCGTCCTCGTCAGACCACAAATCAGAACCGATAACTTTGAAGCGCGGAAGCTTGGACACTGGATCAATCTCAACCCGCTCAATGGCGCCAGGTGCTGCACGCTGACCTGAGCTGATTTGTGCACCCTCAAACGCAGGACCTGTTGGGGACGAGCAAGCCAGCACTTTTTCTTTGTTGCCAAGCAGAATTTCAGCGTTGGTACCCACATCAACGACCAGAACAAGGTCATCGGATGTTTGCGGGCTCTCGGACAGCGCCACAGCAGCCGCATCCGCGCCCACATGACCTGCAATACACGGAAGGATATAGACCCGCGCGCTCTCATGGATGTTGAGGTCCAGATCGCGGCCCCGCATGCGCATAGCGTTCGACGTCGCCAGCGCGAATGGTGCTTGGCCCAGCTCGAATGGATCAATGCCAAGGAAGAGGTGGTGCATGACAGGATTACAAACAAAGACCGCATCAACGATCAGTTGTTTGTCGATCTGTGCCTCTGAGGCCAGCTGCACAAACAAACTACACATGCCTTCGCGTACGGCGAGGGTCATTTCCTCGGCACCCGAAGCGTTCATCATGGAATAGCTGACGCGGCTCATCAAATCTTCGCCAAAACGGATTTGTGGGTTCATCACACCCGAAGAGGCGACGACTTCGCCTGTTTGCAGATCACACAGATGCGCCGCAATGGTGGTTGAGCCGAGATCGACAGCAACACCGTAGATTGTGCCATCGTAGAAACCGGGCCAGATGTGCATGATGCGCGGCTTGTTCTCGTGATCACCGAGATGCACGGCCACGGTAACTTTCCAGCCGCCTTTGCGCAGGATCGATTGCATCACATGCAAAATGTGCAGATCAGCAGTGACTTCCTCGAAATCCCATTGCTCAAGCAGCGCCTTTTGCAGCCGCTCCAAATCGCCAGACGGGTCATGCATATCTGGCTCTTGGACTTCGACGTAGAACAATTTAGTCGATGGATTCAATGTGATATCGCGCACTTCGGCGCGTTTGCGCACGACCTGTTTGTGGACTTGGCTTTCAGCTGGAACATCAATAATGACATCTTTGAGCACTGTCGCCTGACAGCCCAAGCGGCGGCCCTTTTTCAGGCCACGCTTTTCGTCATATCGTGCCTCAACCTTGTTCCACTCGGACAGTGCATCTTCAACAACGTTCACGCCATGTTTGGAAAACTCACCATAGCCCGGAGTGATCTGACACTTGGAGCAAATACCGCGTCCGCCGCAGACGGAATCGAGGTCGACCCCAAGTTGGCGTGCCGCAGTAAGCACTGGTGTGCCCACAGGAAAGCGGCCGCGCTTGCCGGACGGGGTGAAGATAACAAGGGGATCGTCGCTCATCGCTCAAACATCCTGTAATGCGTTTTCCAGCAACATAGCCAAGGATGCGGGCAGGGGAAGGCCGCCCGCGTCATAAATCCGTCTATCGGCGTCATTTTCGCAAAATTAGATCATGTGTTCAGGCGTTCATGGAAAATAAAGCCAAGAAAGTTGAGAAGCAACTGTGCGGCGAGGATCGACGTCGATCCCGTAGGGTCATAATCAGGAGCAATTTCGACCAGATCAATGCCAACGATTTCATGTCGCTCTGCAACTGCTTTTAGCATCTCCAGCACCTCGTAGTAGAGAAAGCCGCCATGAGAGGGCGTGCCTGTCCCAGGTGCGATTGAAGGGCAGAATGCGTCAATGTCGATGGTTACATAAACCCTTGCATCCATTGGGATATGGGCAATCACGCCACCTGTGCCCATCTTACGGGCTTGCCGCACGCTGATGATATCAGAGCCCATAGTGCGCGCCGCCTCATAGCCTTCTTTGGCAGTTGAGCTGACGTTACGTATGCCCACTTGGGTCAGGCCTGTTACGTACTCAAGTTCGGCTGCACGGCGCATTGGGTTGCCATGCCCGTGACGGACACCGTGTCGGACATCCACGAAATCCAAATGGGCATCGATCTGTAGAATATGAATATCGCCTTGGCCGTCAAACGCGCGAATGCAGGGGATGTTTATCGAATGATCACCACCAATAACGACAGGCAGGGCAGCGGCAGCCAACGCAGCGCGCACCCCCGCCTCGATATTGGCATGGCTTGTCTTGGTGTCGGTGTGAACGATATCGGCATCACCCATATCAACGATTGTGACATCACCCGGCAGATAGGTTGCATCGTCCTCGTGGTCATATGCCCCTGCATGGCCAAAGCTGAAGAGCGTGGAGGCTTCGCGCACACCACGTGGACCAAATCGCGCACCCGAGCGGTACTGCGTTCCCGCGTCGTAAGGTGCTCCAAGGATCGCCACATCCGCATCAAGCTTTTCCCAATCGGGCTCATAGCGGCGCTTCCCGAATGTTGCGATGCCCACAAACGGCAGATCGAGCCTGCCTCCTTCATAGCCGTGTTTCGTCATGTGATACCCCCATTTTTGCGGCAGCTTTGAGCAAGCAGTGGCCAAATGCAAGCATCTGTGCGCTGGAGGTCTTTTCAACCGTAGCTATTCGTGAAATAGCAAACCGCCAAATGATGCCATTACCTTCGGAGGTTAATATGGAGATTCGTGAGGCCTTTACATTCGACGATGTACTGCTGGTTCCAGCTGCATCCTCGGTCCTGCCTTCTACGGCAGACACCCGCACATTCGTGACAAAATCGATTGCGCTGAACATTCCGTTGCTCAGTTCAGCGATGGACACTGTGACGGAATCGCGGATGGCGATTGCGATGGCGCAGGCAGGCGGAATGGGCGTGATCCACCGAAACCTGGACATAGACGAGC
>CAWVZA010000169.1:0-4897 GCA_963934545.1 uncultured Sulfitobacter sp. | reverse complement strand
TCATCTTCATAGCTTATGGGCAGGCCGTAAGGCGTCTCGTCAACACCCTCGCCAAACGCTTGCGCCCATTCCTGCACCTCAGTGATGAGCGGATCGGGCGCTTGGGCTTTTGCAGCGGTGGCACTCAACGCGCCAGCACCAGCAGCGGCTGCACCGCGCAGGAACGCGCGCCGTGACGTGCCGTTCGATGGGTTTTTATCTGACATATCGTATGTCTCCTGTCGCTTGGGGTCGATTAGATGCCGACCACTTTCACACTGTTGTTCGGATCAAGGGAGATGGTCCCCTGTTTCGCGATATGCGCCTCGACCACGTCCCAGATCGGCGGTCCCTCGGTACCTTCACTCACCGAAGCCCAGCCTGCGACCTGATAGGTTTTGGAGGGATCAATCGCCTCGCCCGTTTTGAGCAATGTCATCTCGGTAATCCGGTCGCCCTGCGCCTTGGTCACATCGATCCGGTAGCCAAGGCCACCGACACGCACCATATCGCCGCCCTGCTGGTAATAGGGGTCGGGATTAAAGAGGTTGTCAGCAACGTCCTCCAGCACCACATGCAGGAATTCGCCTTTTATTTCAGTGCGGTAGGCCTCGCCGTAGCTCATCGAAGTGACGTTCCAGATGTCCTCACGAGTGATGTCCTGACCGGGAAGGATCGACGGGCCCCAACGCACACCAGGGGATAGCGCAATATCAGCTTCCCGCTCGGAGATCAGCGCATCACAAATCAGATCATCCCATGTGCCGTTGAAATTGCCGCGGCGGTACAGCATCTGATCATCAGCCGTGCGGCCAATCACTTCGGCCAGTTGTTCCGCGTAAGGTTCCCGCTGGGCATCGATGACTTTTGTGACTTCGGCATCCGGCGTAATCACATCAGAGAAAATCGGAATCAGCTTGTGACGGAAGCCCATCATGCGCCCGTCGCGCACGTCCAGATCGACACGGCTCACGAATTTTCCGTTAGAACCTGAGGCGACAATAATCGTCTCGCCCACCATCACCGGCTCTGGCAGCGCATCATGGGTGTGGCCCGACAGAATAACGTCGATGCCAGTGACCTTGCCTGCCATTTGCTTATCCACGTCAAAGCCGTTGTGCGATAGCAGTACGACCAGTTCAGCCCCCTCTGCGCGCACCTGATCCACCATGTCCTGCATATTCTCATCGCGGATACCAAATGAGTATTCGGGGAACATCCAGCCCGGATTGGCGATGGGCATATAGGGGAAGGCCTGACCGATGACGGCGATCTTCACGCCGCCACGCTCGAAGAATTTGTAAGGCGGAAAAAGCTCTGCGGGCTCATCCCATTCGGCATCAAAAATATTCTGGCCAAGAGCGGCAAAGGGCAGACCCTCAACAATCTCTTGCACCCGCTCTGAACCGAGCGTGAACTCCCAATGGAAGGTCATCGCATCAGGCTTGAGCGCGTTCATGACGTTCACCATGTCCTGCCCCTGCGTGGCGTGACAGGTATAGCTGCCGTGCCATGTATCGCCGCCATCCAGCAGCAGTGCGTCAGGACGGTCTGCACGGATCGAATTTATCACAGTGGATACGCGGTCAAGTCCGCCAACACGGCCATAGCTTTGGGCCAACGCGCTAAAATCATCATGGGACAGCGCATAGGCAGACGGGCTACCGTCGTCGATACCATAGAGTTTACGGAAGTCTGCGCCCGTGACGTGTGGCACAGCCCCCTTGTTGCCACCTACCCCGATATTCACCGAAGGCTCGCGGAAATAGATCGGCTTGAGCTGTGCATGGATGTCCGTGATGTGGATCAGCGAGACATTTCCGAATGTGTCAAACTCCAACAGCTTGTCTTGGGTCATCAACTGCTGGGCGCCCAGACGGGACCAGTTGCCAAAACCGGACGTGCCATAGAGTGCTGCGGCAGCCATGCTGGTTTGCATAAAATCACGGCGGGAAATCATCGTGGAACTCCTAGCTAGGCATACATATGCGCATTATTGAATGGGTATAGAAAGAGAAAACCCCGCACCGATTGCTCGGAACGGGGCTCACGTGGTTTAGTTGCGGATCGACGGACCTTCGACGCTTAGGCCGTTGCCGCGAGAGGCGACATACAGTTCGAGTGCGACGAATTCTTCGCTGCCGGGGCTGTATGTTTCCGCACGTGTATCGCGGACACAGCCCTTAAAGCGGGAGTGTGAGCCGTTCAGCTTGGTGTTTTTCAAGCGGTACACAGGAAAGCCGTTGATCTGGCCTTGGCTCAGGTGATCCGCGCGGATCATCATGCCATAGCTGTCTTCGTGGCAATTCGCGCAGGAAAGCTCGAGCTGACCAGTCCGAGTGTAATAGAGCTCTTTGCCCTTTTCCCACATGGATTGTGCAGGGCCATCGATGGCAACATCCACAGGCATGCCGCGTGACACGGAAGACAAAGCAGATTCCATGTTGATCGCGTCAGTCTTGTCATATTTCCAAGCGTCAGCACCCATACGTTCGGTGCGGCAGGCGTTAACCTGCATTTGCAACGTTCGCACTTCGCCCGCTTCAGCATTCCACTTGGGGTATGTCGCTTTTACACCCGCCATGCTGTCCATGTCGTTGTGGCACGAGGAACAAGATTTGCCCTCTGAACCGTCAACAGCAGCCCATGTGTCCATGCCCTGCTCAACAAAGATCATACCAGGATTGTCAAAGTCATCCATTTGCATGGCGCGTGTGCCATCCTTACGAAAGAGCCAACCGGACATAACTTCGTCCATAGCGTCGGATACATGCGCAGGCGCCGCTGTGCGTACGACCATCTCCGTCTCTTCGTTCAGAACCAGTTTATCATCAACCGGATCAGCGAACGCGCCCGTTGTTGAAAGAAGTGCCGCCATAAAGGCGCCTGTCAATATCCGCATTGTATCCCTCCCAAGAATTGTGCGTTTAGCCGATTGCGATTGCTTTGGTCTCTTCGTAGACGGAGCCATCATCATCATACCAAGTGAATTTGAACTCACCGGCTTCAGGGACAATCGCTTCAAACTCGAAGAAAGGGTTTGTGGAAATTGCTGGCTCCATCGCCACATCTACGACGCTCTCCCCGTTGAAATCGCAGGTAAAACGGTTGATGATCGAGCGTGGAATGGCATTGCCTTCCTTGTCTTTACGCTGACCGGATTCCATTTTATGGCTGATCAACGTCTTGATGGTGATAGTATCACCAGCAGCCGTTTTTTTCGGTACTTTGACGCGGGGTTTTACACCAGATGCCATGTTAATTCTCCTTAAGTCGGTTTAGCCGCCGCAGCCGCCGATTGTTACTTTGACAGCGCTGGACGCCTGAACGAACGAGCCGTCCTCAAGCTTGGCAATCGCTACAACGTCCTGCGTGCCAGCAAGGCGGATACGCGTTGAGGCTGCGCGTGATGCGGACAGCTTACCAAATTTGAATGTCGCCACACCAGGTGTCGGGTTGCCTGTCGCCAAGATCAAGATCTCGACAGCCGTCTCCGAAGACACTTCGATTGGCACTGTGTTGCCGTTCTCGGCGATCTCTGGTGCGGTCAGGCTGATATCGCCGGCGCCTACTTCGGCACCGCCCGTAAAGGCAGCAATCGCATCATCAACAGCTGCTGAAAGGCGGATTGGAAGGCCCGCGATCAAAAGGGCACCTGCCCCCATCGCAATGGCATTACGTCTTGTCAGTTTCATAGTGATCTCCTTCGTTCCCGAGTGGCATGCGCCAGTGTGGGCTTAACTATTCTTTGAGCGTGGCGAGGTAGGCCACAACATCTTCAACCTGCTGGGCACTCAAGAGCGGACCAAATGTCTCTGGGTCAGCTGCTTTGCCTGTGTAGGCATCGCCCGGACGGGTGAAGCCTTCGGTTCTGTAAAACGATGGCATCATGCTATCTTCAAACATGATTTTGGCGTTCGCGACAATGCCGCGCAGCTCCGCCTCGGACCAGCGCTCACCAGCACCATCAAGCATGGGGCCAATCTCACCCTGAAACGGCACTTCGGCCAAGTCAGATACGACATGACAGGCCACGCAATTACCCTGCCCCTTGTCACCCACGATCACGCGACCATTGACTGCATCGCCTGCGACACCAGACAAAGACTGCTCTACAGCACCCTCGGTATAGCTGACAGCAGTTGGATTTACATCCTCGGCATATGCGGCGGAAGCCACAAAACCTGCCGTGATGGCTGTTATGACGGAAATTTTCATGCGCCCTCCCAAAACTACATTTGGCATACCGTAGCGCACAATTTTGTGATCACGCAACATCAAATTCAACTAATTGAATTTTATTATTTGACGAACCACAAACCTGCATTATTTATCGTCAGTCCTTTTGATCGGCAAACTTACGGGCATGATACTTCTGGAAACTTTCGTCTCCATCGTATCCTTCCTCAACAACCCAGTTCAGCATGTTGAATGTTGTATATCGCCCAAAGGCCCCCGGCATGGTCGCCGCGGCTGCCCGTCCTGCGGAGACATCAGTGCCCACTTCGGTTGGGAAAAACAGAATCGACGGCGTAAACAGCGCACCCCATTTCTTGACCATATCCTTATCGGGCAAGGTCTCACCGTCAAAGTCTGTGACCTCGACATCACCGAACATGTTGATCTGCACGACAAAGAAGTTCTCGTCGATGTAATTGGCAATCTCTTCAATAGGGAAGACTTCCTCATGCATCTTCTTGCAATAGATACAGCCGCACTGCTCAATGATAATCATGAGGCGCTTGCCCTCAGCGGTGGCCTCTTCCAGATCCTCATGCAAATCCAGAAACGTATCGCGCATCCACGGCGCTTTGTGCAGGCCATCATCGCACATGGTAGCGGCAGATGCGCCAATGGTCATGGACGGCTTTGTTGCACAAATATCCTTTGCCAAGGATTCACTTTCTGACTCCATCGT
>CAWVZA010000168.1:0-5023 GCA_963934545.1 uncultured Sulfitobacter sp. | reverse complement strand
TGGCGGACGTCGTCGGCGTGGCCTGCGGGCTCATACTCGGACTAATCATGCGCAGATTGTGGTTTTAGCTCCGCCGCGGCCAGAAACCAAGCACCGTCACTGTCAAAGCTTCTCAATAGCGTCCCGCCCGTCGCGTAGCAGCTTGCGCATGTGCTTTTTGAACTCCAGCGCATCGCGGCTATACATCCCGTGCTTCAAGGCATTCTGATTGCCGGCGGGAGCTCCTGAACCTGCAGCGCCTCCATGCATCCGGCAGCGCCTTTTACCATTAACGGCAGGCGCCTTGCAGGGTGTCCCAGCCCGCGTCTTCGCGCCACAGCGGGGGCTCTGACGCATTGGTCCAGTATTGCTTGCCATTCATTCGCCCTTCCGCTTTATGCCAACCGGAACCTGCGAAGTCAGATCCGCCATCGGCTCCTGGGGCGTATGAGTGACGGCCTGGGCAGAGGAGCCCCGCCTGCGATTAGCCACTGAAGTCTCGACATTGCCAACAATTGCCTGACCACCTGCCGCGACGTTCACGTGCTCGACCGTCACTTTCTGTTGCCCCTTGCCCCGATGCTTGTTCAGGGCTGCGAGCTGCTGCGTGTAGAGCGACATCAGTTTGTGCGCATGCTTAAGCGCCATATCGCGCCCCGCGAAGGTTTGCCCTGGCAAAGCTGCGCGCCGCAGGCACTCTAGTGAAGCATCATGTGTGCCCACCATCTGGAGCGCCAGCATCCCCTCTGCGCCGTCGGCAGGTGCGAGGCTCTCGAACTGTTCCAAAGCGCGCACGAGGCGCACGGTGATACCTTCCTCCGTCGCGCCCTCTTCGTGCCACAGTAGTCCCGCAATCTCCTGTAGTTTACGATTTGTCAGCGCACTTTCAACAGTATCAAACGCCTGCATTGCCACGCCAGAGGGGAGTTCGTAAGGCGCGTCCACAGCTTGCGTCACTTTCAAATTTATCGTCTTCTTGGCCATTTTACTCCACTCTTCCAGCCTCCCCCATCAGGGGTCTTGGAGGAAGGGTAACACATCTCGGGGCAGGAAATCAGACGTAATTCGCGCCAGTTTTTGCTGTGCTTGGGGTTCCTAATTTAAATGGTTTCTACCCCCTCCCCCTCCCCCTCCCTCTAAATGCCCGATAACGCGCCGCATCGTCCCATTTGCCAGGCTTTGCAGATCATTGCTCGTCAGCCCCACCAGTTCGGCCGGCATGTGAGTAGCTCATACCCCAGCAAAAGCATGGCGCGATTACGAAGCCCCCAAGGGTTATCCGCTTCAACGGCCAGTATCCTATTCAAGTAGAACCGCGTCATGCATTTCGCCTGTTTTGGCCGCGTCCGCCTCGCATACCGGATCCAACGGAAGGTGAGGTTGATATCCTCATCGTACGTGGGATCGTCCAGACGCAGAAGCCTGTGCACTTTGCGGATGACATAGACGCGCCAGCATACTGTTGAGGGTGCACAATCGGGAGCCGGATGTTCAAGGAAACGACACACCGTCTCAACGCTGGCGTAGAGCGGAGCCAGCTTTTGATAAGCATGCCAATTCAAAAAAGATTTCAATGGAGCATAAATGACATGATACGGAAACTATTTGGCACTGACGGTGTGCGTGGAAAAGCTAACGTTTATCCAATGACGGCTGACGTTGCGCTGAAAATCGGCGCAGCAGCTGGGCGCTATTTTAGAAATGATGGCTCGAACGGGCACCGGGTTGTGATTGGTAAGGATACGCGACTCTCGGGCTATATGTTTGAAAGCGCGTTGACGGCGGGTCTTACCAGCACCGGCATGAATGTTTTGCTTTTGGGACCAGTCCCAACGCCAGCCGTAGGCCTGCTGACGACATCGATGCGCGCAGATGTCGGTATTATGATTTCAGCCAGTCATAATCCTCACCATGACAATGGGATCAAGTTTTTTGGACCAGACGGATTCAAGCTGTCTGACGAAGCCGAGGTGGAAATTGAAGCTCTCATCCAGAACGATATCGATCCTGCCCAAGCAGAGAACATCGGGCGCGCAAAGCGTATTGATGACGGTCGTTTCCGTTATGCCGAGCGGGTCAAATCGACCTTCCCTGCGGGGATGCGACTTGATGGCCTCAAGATTGTAATCGATTGCGCCAATGGCGCGGCGCATCGTGTAGCACCTGAAGTGCTCTGGGAATTGGGCGCTACCGTCATTCCAGTCGGCGTCAGTCCTGACGGCTTTAACATCAACAAAGGGTGCGGCTCGACCGACACCTCCGCCGCTGCGGCGATGATTGTACAAGAGGGTGCACATGTTGGCATTTGCCTTGATGGTGATGCCGACCGCGTGATGATCTTGGATGAAATCGGTACGGTAGCTGATGGCGATCAACTTATGGCACTGATGGCGGGGCGTTGGGCTGATCAGGGTCGTCTCAATGGGGGAACGCTGGTCGCGACGGTCATGTCAAACCTTGGTTTGGAACGTTATATTGAAAGCCGCGGTTTGCGTCTTGAGCGTACATCCGTCGGTGATCGTTATGTTGTGGAAGCGATGCGCGCTAATGGCTGGAACTTGGGTGGAGAGCAATCAGGCCACGTCGTTATGACCGACTATGCAACCACCGGCGATGGATTGTTGGCAGCATTGCAGTTTTTGGCGGCGATGATCGACACTGGCCAACCGGCAAGTGCTTTGACAAAGACCTTTGAGTCCGTGCCACAGATGCTGAAGAATGTGCGCTATCAGCCAGGGCAAGACCCGCTGAGTGCAGTTCGCGTAAAGCAATCTATCGCTGATGCCGAAACCAAACTGATCGGCAAAGGCCGCCTTTTGATTCGCAAATCAGGTACAGAGCCGCTGATCCGCGTGATGGCGGAATGCGAAGATACCTCGCTTTTAGACCAAGTTGTTGATGCGATTGCCGCTGAAGTCGTCGCAGCGACCTAGCAAAACAACAGCTTTTTGAGGCTTTCACATTGTCTTGTAGCAAAACTGATCAGGATCAGGACAAGACCTGTAAAACAGCTTAGCGGCGGCACCAAAAGCATTTCTATTTTAACTTGAGACATACCTTGCAGCCTGAAAGTAATTCCAGCACACTTGTGGTGAGCAAAGTGGTCCTGCCTTTTAGGACAGGTTTGCGGCCTGTCTAAGATGCATCAGATTTATGTTTATGCCGCTTTCCATATCTCTGCTTACTCGCAGTATGCGGTGTCCGGCGTGCGTTTATCAAGGGCGGCGTGCGATGCGGTGGCTTAGGCCCCTGGTTTGCGCACGAAGGCACATTGGCCAACTGTGCGCAGACAAATCCGCAGTAAGCGGCTACCCCGTTTTTAATCAACATCCCTAAATTATTAGCTGTAATAGGATTGCTCATCAGCACAGAAATACTTGAGTTTTGTCTGTAGCAACTGATATTGGGAGCCCAGCCTAACCGAGAGATCCAGTAAACAGACAGTGGATCAGGGGCGCTCAGGCGCGGGCCCTTACAACCCGTGCTGCCGATGGATTTCCTCAATTTGGTGGTCAACCTGCGCCTGAGTCTTGTACATGGCGTCATCGATCCATTCGAGGGCACCTTCTACAGCCTCGATGTCGTCATCACGGATAAGGTCCTCAAATTTCCGCAACTCCGCGGTCAGTGTCCTAGCGCCAAGGATATCCCCGCAACCGACAAGCTTGTGAACCAGACGGCCAGCCCCAGAGATGTCGCGCTTGGTGATCAGTGCTGCCAAAACGGTCCGGGCCGCCTCAATATCGGCCGCAAAGCTCTTGAGCGATCGCTTCAGCAACGCCCCTCCTTCGATCTCGTGCAGTTGCGTCAGTTTATCAGTGTCGAAGTCCTCAAGGGAGACTGTGGTGATCGAAGACGCCAGTACACCCTGCATCATTTCCGCTAGCTGATTAATTTCAAATGGCTTTTGGATGCACGCATCGAAGGCCAGATCACTCATCATCAAGGCGACCTCTGGAGATTGGTGCGCGGTCACGCAGATGATGTGGGCCCGCGCAGAAGGCCCGCCGCCGCCCCGGATTCGTGCCGCCGCCTCATCTCCGTCGAGGCGTGGCATTTTCAGGTCCATCAGGATCAAGTCGAATTCCTGGACCTCGGACAGTTCAATTGCAATTTCGCCGTCCTCGGCCTCTGTCGGAAGCATGCCGGCGTCTATCAGGGTTGCGCAGGTCAGGTGCCGGATTAGCTCGTAATCCTCAGCGACCAATACCTTGAGGCCAGCCAGAACGACTAAGGGGTCAACAGTTTGATTGTCAGGCTCCAATACAGCTTCGTCTGCCAAGGGCAATGTCAATCTCAGCCAGAAACTTGAACCCTCCCCAAGGGCGCTCTCAACACCCACCTCGCCTCCCATGGCTACCGCCAGCCGACGGCAGATGGCAAGGCCTAGGCCGGTCCTGTCCCCTCGGGGGGTGTCGCGCTCCAACTGGCCAAAATCGCAAAACAGCCTCGAAATGTCCTCGGTGGCGATGCCGCACCCCGTATCGGTGACTGCGAAGGTCAGTGTGGGATCACCTGGGCCGGCCAACTTAAGTGTTGCGGAGAGTTGGACCCTGCCGCCGCGCGTGGCCTTCACCGCATTGGTCATGAAGTTCAACAGAACTCGCCGCAGGGACGCCACATCGCCAACCAGCATGGGTAAATCGTCGACCTGGACCACGACCTCGGTCCCGTGGCGCTCTGCAGATAGTCGGACCAGACCCCCAACCTGCCTCAGCAGCGTGGTCGGCGAAAAGGGCTCCGGCCGCAATAGCGCCTCCCCGGCGCCCAATCGAGCCAGTTCCAGCACATCGTCAATCAGAGTCAACATCCCGTGACCGTCAGCCTTCAAGCAACTTAGTATTCGCTCATGCGGCGGCATCTTCGCGTGTGGTTGGAACAAATCTAAGCTCCCCAGCATCCCAATCAGCGGCGTGCGCAGATCATGCGCCAGCACCGCCATCAATCGCGACTTGTGGCTATCAGCCGCGCGCACCTTTGTCAGCAGGTACTGACGCGCGGCGGACTGCAACTGAACCTCTCTGCGGCTTACGAGGAGCCAGCT
>CAWVZA010000167.1:0-5031 GCA_963934545.1 uncultured Sulfitobacter sp. | reverse complement strand
CGGCATCAAGGGCTGCGCGCCCGCGATCGGTCGGTGTGGATTGATCTGTCATGGTGCACCCGTTTGGCTGGCGATGCCCTGAGGTGGGCAATCGGTTGTCAGGCAAAAGAGAGTTGGCAAGCCCAATGGAACCGCCAACTCAATCATCTCGTGCAAATCCGCTTAGAAGACGACGGCAAACCCGCCAGCTTTAAGCACTTCACGGCGCTTTGCGTCCCAAGCTTCTGCCCAGTTGTCGGGGCCTTCAGCCTTGAGCTCTTCCCAGCCGTTCACCAAGGCCGCCTGACGCGCGATCAGATTGTCGTTATGTGCCTGCGCCTCATCGTTCCAGACGCCTGCTTCGATGTAGTATTTGATCGCGCCGTCGTGGTAGGGAGCGACCCATTTGAAGTTTTGTTTGTCCAGCGCCCAACCGCCAATGCCCGGTGCATTGCCGTTATACGCATCGTAATAGACATGCATCGCCTTAGTCATATTGTAGGTCAGATCAACGTCCTGCGCCTCATAAGTCATCAGAACCGGATAGGCATACCCCGCCGTTTGCACACCATCGGTGCCGTCGATGTTGGCGCCAACAGTTGCAGTCATGGGAGCAAAGAACGGCGCTATCTCCTGCATCCGCGCAAGACCTTCGGCGTTGTTCGGGTCGATCGGTGGCCAATATACACCGCGCGGGCCAGATGCCGCCTCATAGGCGCGACCAGAGTTGGTAGAGGCAAACGCCGCATCCACACTACCGTCGACCATGCCCGCCCAGCTGTCGCCAAAGCCGCCAAATTCAACACGTTCAACATCATCCCATGTGAGGCCACCGTACGCCATGTAGGCCGCGTTGTTCACATTGAGCGCAGGCGCGCCTTTGACATAGGCTACACGCATGCCTTTAAGGTCAGAATATTCAAAACCCTCACACTTTGGCTTGCCTGCGGCTTCGCAGGCTTCTGCGGCCACAGCCAAAGTCAGGCCGACCGTCCCACCGTTGTTGGCGGACAAGATTCGCACCGGCTGAGGACCCCAGTTTTCTGCACCAAACTGAAACACGGCCTCTTGGGCCATAAACGATCCGCCAACGCCATTGGCTGAAAATTGTACCTTGCCTTGGCGCAGCGGCTCGGTCCGCGCGATATCGTTCTTGCCGGGCAAAACCCGCAGGTTCACGCCGTTGGCCTCTTGCAAGGCCGCCCCGATCGCAACCGATTGGTTGTAGCCGGCAGACCCAGTGCCATAAGCGGTCCAGGTCACCTGACTTGGTAGATCGACCTCTTGTGCTACCAGCGGTGCTGCAGCCAGACTCAGTAAAGTCGCCAAAGAAACATAACGCATTCAAATTCCTCCCAGGTTGAATGTCGGGCCGTCACAATCGTCGACCCAAATGATGCGCGGCATGGTTGCCCATTTTGTCGTGCCAGTGGCTTTGGACGTATGCCCCAGTCGCGCAGAAATTAGTAATTACAAGAATGAACCAAGACCCATATTGACGCAAGACTGTATTTTCAAAAAACGAAACTTCATTCCGCAGAGCGAAACAGCCAGAGTTTTACCTTAGTCTCTAAGCGCCTTTCCTGCCTTCGTCGTACCCTTTGGAAATGTCAGGTATCGACGAAAACCATGTTACTTTTGAGCGTTTCATATTTCCAGACGCACTGAGACATAAGCCAACTGCGCAAGAGATGTCGTTTTCTTGCCTACATGCGCTGTCTTTCAGGGTACCCTTTTCGCAGACAATTCAATGAGACAGATTTATGCCCGCTCTAGACCTTACTGCCTTACGTCACGAATTTCACCAGAAACCCGAACTCGGGTTTGCAGAGGACGCGACCAAAGCGCGTATTGCAGGCATCCTTGAGAGTCTCGGGATCGAGACACATGTCCGCGCGGGCGTTGTTGGCCTCTTAAAGCTTGGCACAGCCAATCGTGCCATTGCGCTACGGGCCGAGATGGACGCACTCCCGATCCGTGAGACAAGCACGCATAACTATGTGTCCCAAACTTCTGGCGTGATGCACGCCTGCGGCCATGACGGCCATATGACGATGCTTTTGGGGGCTGCTGAGGCCTTGGCAAAAGACACCAGATTTGACGGCACAGTGATCTTCATCTTCCAGCCCAACGAAGAGCACGGGTTGGGCGCCCAAGCCATGATTGCAGAAGGTGTGTTGGAGCGTTTCCCCGTTGAGGAAATCTATGCCATCCATAACCTTCCCGGCGCGCCCTTGGGTCAGATTTTCACAAGGCCCGGTCAAATCTGCTCAAGCGAAAGCCTGTTCGAGATACTGATCGAAGGCCAAGGCGGCCATGCCTCGATGCCGCAAGTGGGGCGCGATGCGATCACCATAGGCGCAGAGATTGTGCAGGCTTTGCAAACCATCGTCTCGCGCAAGTTGGCCCCCGGTGCCGGTGTTGTAGTTTCAGTGGCTAAATTTTTGACAGATGGTCAGCGCAATGGCCTGCCCGGCACCGCAACTCTCAAAGGGGATGTACGCGCACGGATGCCTGCAGACCGCGAAGAAGTGGCCCGTTTGATGCGCCAGATTGCCCACGGAATAGGTGCCGCGCACAGCGTGACAGTGTCGGTGCAATTTAACACAGAATTCATCGAAACCATCAATGCAGCCGAGCCTGTTCGCGCAGTCATAGATGCAGCACTTAACCTTGGGTTGGACGTGGAGGGCAACCGTGAACCCATGAGCTTTTCAGAGGATTTTGCACATTTTTCCGCAGCAATCCCGGGGTGCTTTTTGTTGATGGGAAACGGGCAAGAGGGGCCATGTGGCCAGCCGCTGCACTCGGACGATTATGATTTTAACGATGCCCTTTTGCCCATTGGTGCCGCCTTTTGGACGCAACTGGTGCGCGACCGCTTACCGTCGATCTGATCCGAAGCGCGGAAAACCACCAGTGAATTTCAACCCTTTCATCTCGCTGCGTATAGTATCTCCAGCAACTCGTTTTGTGACAAAACGAATGGATTACCGCGCATGGAGGACGCTTTTGACGCGGCTTTGGCAATTCTGGGATGATCTGCCACGGACAATCCCAGCCCCTCCAAGCCAGAAAGGCCCATCGCCCGAGACCAGCGCCGCAATTCAGCAATACCCGCCCCTGATTGCCCATTTGCAAAGCAGGTGTCGATTTGATCCAAGATCCAATTCAAACGAACATACGTTTGCGTATGGTTTTCCACTTTACTGAGATGCGATTCAAGGACTGCGGGAAGCAGTGCCCCGCAAATTGCGCCGTGGGGCGCATTGGTTTCACCGCCAATCACCCCTGCAAAACCATGCATGGCGCCAAGGCCCGCATTCGCCAAAGCCAAGCCACCGCATGTACTCACCCAAGCCATGCTGTCCCACGCATCAGGGCTGTCATTTTCCACTAAATCCTTCAGTGCATTCAAACCTGTTGAAATCGCGGCGCGGCTGAGGGCATCCGTCATTGGATTGGCCTTGATCGAAAGATACGGCTCAATCACTTGCGTCACCGCGTCGAGTGCCGCCGCAAGCGCCACCTGCCTTGGTGCGCCCTGCATCAAAGCGGGGTCAACGATTGCAATGTTCGGCACCATCCGCGAGTCACGCAGGCTGACTTTGATACCGTGATCAGGCACCAAAATGACGGCATTCTTTGTAACTTCGGCCCCTGTCCCTGCCGTTGTTGGCAGCGCGATCATCGGCAGCGGATCGCGATCTAGCGGGCACCCGTCCCCCACCAATTCGAGGTACGCCATGGGATCACCTTCACAAGGGATCAACGCTGCCAACGCTTTGGCAAAATCGAGGACCGAGCCGCCGCCAACTCCGATAACAACGTCAGGGGTGACGCCCTTCAACTGGCGCAACGCATCCTCGACTTTGGGCAAACACGGCTCGTTTGCACACCCCACCGTCGCAACAGTCAGGCCTGCTGCGTAGCATCCATCAATCAACCACTGCGCCCGCGCAACATTTGCACCGTGTACAACCAAAACTGAACTGCCAAAGGTCGCGGCCCACTCTGTTGTCTTCTTGCTTTGGCCACGGCCAAAATGGATCGCTTGGGGGCTGACAAAGGAAAACATTGCTCAGACGCTCATTGTGGCTTGGACCGACCTGCCCCATGCCGAGTATTTCTCCTGCCGCAGCTTATCATCCATGGCAGGCGTAAATTGCGTCTCACAGGCCCAAGTCTTGGCAAAGGCGTCTTGGTCGGGATAAACGCCAGCATGCATTCCTGCCAACCACGCCACGCCAAGTGCTGTGGTTTCGGGGCTAGATGGTCTGTCCACTGGCGCTGAAATAATATCGGACAAAAACTGCATCGCCCAATCGTTCGCAGACATGCCACCATCGACCCGCAGTGTGGGTTGCACACCCTTCGCCTTCCAATCCGCAGCCATTGCTTGCAACAAATCCTGTGTCTGATAGCCGATACATTCAAGCGCTGCTTTTGCCATTTCGGCGGGGCCTGTTGCACGTGTCAGACCGAATGCAGCCCCCCTACAATCAGGGTTCCAGTACGGTGCACCCAGACCAACAAAAGCCGGAACAAGGATGACGTTTTGCTCAGGATCAGCCTGCTCGGCCAATGCCTGCGTTTGAGCTGCGTTTTGAATAACTCCCATGCCGTCGCGCAGCCATTGGACAACTGCACCTGCAACAAATATCGAACCTTCGAGCGCATATGTTGGTTTGCCATCCAATTGATACGCAATCGTCGTCAGCAAACGGTTCTCAGACATAACGGGCGTGTCGCCAGTGTTCATCAGCGCAAAACATCCCGTGCCATAGGTCGACTTAATCATACCAGGTTCAAAACAAGCCTGCCCGATGGTGGCGGCTTGCTGGTCTCCGGCAACACCATTTATTGGAATTTCAGCTCCGAATAAATCTGAGCGGGTGCTGCCGAAATCAGCGGCACAATCTTTGACCTGCGGCAGCATCTGCATCGGAATGTCAAGGAGCGCACAGATCGCACTGCTCCACCGTCCTTTGCGAATATCATATAGCATTGTGCGGGCCGCGTTTGTGGCATCCGTGGCATGCACTTTTCCGC
>CAWVZA010000166.1:0-5059 GCA_963934545.1 uncultured Sulfitobacter sp. | reverse complement strand
AAACATAGTAGATGCGTCGTTCGAAGCGTTGCTTGATGCGATCAGATGGAAGCTTATTCGGGATAAGGGTTAGCGAGATGATTTTTAAAATTTTGAAAGCAGTTGTGATTTCAATTGTGATTACGCTGGTCGTAGCCACCGTTCTTGTATTCACGCAGCGGCCAAAAGAGATGAGCGGCGAGGGCGGTCTTGATTCAAGCAAGCAACTGGACGCGGGTCGCGCGGAGGCGGCACCTTTGCAGAGTATTCCAATGCGCGACGGTTATGACTTGAAGGTACGTACATACGGCGGTGCGGACAACGTGCCGCTCTTGGTGATTTTGCATGGTTCCGCTTGGCACGGTCTGCAATTTGGTAGCCTTGCCAGCGATTTGGCCGGGAATGCTGATGTTATTGTTCCTGATCTGCACGGTCATGGCACAGCGCCGGGGCGTCGCGGGGACATCGACTATATCGGCCAGCTTGAGGACGATTTGGCTGATTTGATCAAAGCGGTCGCAAAGCCTGATCAGCCTGTGATCATGGCGGGTCACAGCTCTGGTGGCGGCCTTGTTGTGCGCTTTGCGGGTGGGGAACATGGTGATCTGATTGATGGCGCGATGCTTTTGGCGCCTTATCTGCATCACAATGCACCCACTATGCGCGAGAACGCAGGTGGTTGGAATTCCATATTGCTGCGGCGGATTATCGGGCTGAGCATCCTGAACACTTTCCAGATCAAAGCGCTCAATCACTTGCCAATTGTCCAGTTCAATATGCCAAAGGCGGTGTTGGAAGGATCGGTGGGGGATACGGCCACAACGTCGTATTCTTACCGCTTGAATACATCGTTTCCGCCGCGTGGTAGCTACCTTGAGGACGTTGCGGCCTTGTCGCGTTTCGTTCTGCTGGCAGGGAGCGCGGATGAGGCGTTTGTATCGTCACAGTTCGCGCCGACGATGGGTGCTGTGACGGACAAAGGGCGCTATGACATGATCCTTGGGGCCAACCATCTCGACCTCGTCAACGACCCGCGCACATTGGGCATCATGAGTGAGTTTCTTGATGAATTCTGATCTATCTATGGAGGCGTTTTTCAAGCTGCACCGCGATTTGCCCCGTGAAGGTCCGGGCGCACCTCAGGATATTGCTTGGGCTGCGGCGTTGCTTGATCTCCCTTCAAATGCACGGATTGCAGATGTTGCTTGCGGTCCGGGTGGGGATATCGCGGCGTTGCTTGGCACCGTGCCGGAGCCGCATGTCACCGCACTTGATAAAACACCGTATTTTGTGGAGGCCGCGCGCGATGCATGGGGGGACGACCCGCGCGTGACTGTGCTCAAGGCCGATATGAAAGCGATCGCAAACCCCTATGACCTCATTTGGTGTGCGGGTGCGGTCTATTTCATGGGTGTAGAGGCTGCGTTGAAGGCATGGCGCAAGTCGCTGCTCCCGCAAGGTGCTATTGCGTTTTCTGAGGCGTGTTGGTTCACGGACACCCCATCGGACGAGGCTAAGGCACTTTGGGGCAAAGAGTATCCTACAATGACGGACGACGATGGCATTACATCCCAAATTAAAGTGGCAGGTTACCGTGTGATTGGTCAACGCCGGTTGTCTGATGCCGCGTGGGAAGCTTATTTCACCCCGCTGGACGAGCGGATCGCGATGCTGCGGGAGGGTGCCGATGCGGCACTTACTGTTGTGATCGACGAGGCGGAGGCGGAGGCCGCATGCTGGCGTGCACACCGCGCAGAATATGGCTACTTGCTGAGCGTGGTTGCCCCAGTATGACATGGTCTGATGATCTGAACGCTTGTGCGGGTATCGTTGAGCGAGGTGATCCGCTGCGGTTTCGCACAGCGATGCTGGCGCCCGTGGCGCAACGCGCTGCACTTTTTGCGCTTTATGCATTCAATGTGGAAGTCAGCCGCGCCCCTTGGGTGACCCAAGAGAGCATGATCGCAGAAATGCGTTTGCAATGGTGGCGTGACGTGCTGGAAGAAATCGCGTCGGGCGAGCCTGTGCGCCGTCACGAGGTGGCAACCCCCTTGACCGAAGTGCTGGCGCCGCATCAGGCAAAGCTACTGGATGAATTGGTTGCTGCGCGGCGGTGGGACATTTATCGCGATCCGTTTGAAGATGCGGCAGACCTTTCGCGCTACATCGACCAAACTGCGGGGCATTTGATGTGGGTCGCTGCGTCTGTTTTGGGTGGTGCCGATGAAATCACTGTCCGCAAAGCAGGATATGCGGCGGGCATCGGGGCATGGTTGCGTGCTATCCCTGCGCTGGAGGCAGCGGGGCGTGTGCCGTTGCTGGACGGGACACCTGACGGGGTCGTTGAACTGGCAACAGAGGGTCTTGAGGCATTGGTGCACGCACGACGTGGCAGAGGCGGAGTACCGCGTGCTTGTGCGCCGGCGCTCTTGCCCGCAACGGCGGCAGAGCCTGCGTTGTCGTATGCAAAAGCGCATCCCCAATCGGTGATCGAGGATATGCTGCCCGAAACGGGGATTGCTTTTACGCTGCGGGCGGCAACGGCGCGCTGGTAGCGCTTAGGCCGTAGCCATCCGCTTGTCGTGCAATACCAGCCAGATGAGCGAGCCGCCCGCCAACAGCAGGAATGGGATCATGGCGTAGTTCACCGCTGCCCAACCCGCGACAGGCGATCCGCCAGAGCAGTTCATCAATCCACCGGAGGCTAATGAAGCAACTGTCACACCACCGAACACCAACAAGTCATTGAGGCCCTGCATACGCCCCCGTTCATGTGGTGCATGTGCACCCGCAAGCATGGTGGTCGCGCCGATGAAGCCAAAATTCCAGCCGATGCCCAGAAGCACAAGTGCAAGGAAGAAATTGCTAAGCTCGACCCCTTGCAGCGCCACAACACCAGCCGCCCCGAGAATTGCGATGCCACAGCCGACAATCTTTTCAACGCCAAACCTGTTGATGAGGTGACCTGTGAAGAAGGAAGGCGCAAACATCGCGAGGACGTGACCCGTCACGACAAAACCTGCAATGACTTTGAACATGGTTGATGTCTCTTCGCCCGCGAACATATCGGCAAAGAACGGGGGCACGGATGTGTCGCCTGCAATGCCACAGCCAACTACGGCGAGTGGAGTAGAGGTCATAACAAGGTTCATCAAGGCATAGGACACCATCGCACAGATCACAGCCACGGCAATGCGCGGCGTACGCAACAGCTCCATCCGCGTGCGCCCGTGAGGGGCATCTAGGGCGGGTATGGGCGGCTTTGGAATGTCGATGAAGAAGAACAGCAACGAGCCCACGATATTGAGCACAGCAACCGCGACATAGGTTCCCACAAATGGAATGGCGGTGAGGCTCAGCGAGGTGGCCGAGGCCAGTTGTGGCCCGATGATTGCAGAGACAAGGCCACCTGCCATGACATAGGAAATCGCTTTTGCGCGGTATTCCTCAGAGGCTGTGTCAGCTGCAGCAAAGCGGTAGAAACCTTGGGCTGACATATAAATACCCGTTAGGAACGAGCCCATGAGAAAGATTGGAAACGAGGACAAATAAAGCCCGTAAGCTGCGATCAATGCGCCTGCTGCACCACCAGCAGCTCCAAGGAAAAAACCAGCCCGACGCCCATACCGCTGCATGATGGCAGAGACGGGTGTGGCAGAGAGCATTGACCCCAAAACAATCATCGAAATGGGCAATGTCGCAAAGCAGATGTTGGAGGCAAGCGATTGACCCGCCAATCCGCCTACAAGGAAAATCATCGGCATCTGCGCGCCAAGAAACGCTTGGGCTGCGACCAGCACCTTTACATTGCGCCGTGCGCGGGTGTCGTCAATCATCGGGTCATGTCCTTTGTTCTGGCACATGGCTACTCCCGCCGCATAAAGGGGGCAACCCCCGCTGCGCTCTTGCGTCCCCGAGACTGGCAACGCTAAGACTGGACCTATGACGCAAGGGTTACATATCTTGCTGCTTGGCGGCAGCTCCGAGGCACGCCTCTTGGCTGAAACGCTCAGCGCATTGGAAATTGCCTATACTGTGTGGTTGTCAGAAGCGCCGCGTGGACCTGCACCTTTACCACAAGTCCCTCAACTGCGCAGATTTCCAGACGTCGCTGCGATGCAAGATGAGATGGCGCAGGGCGGCTTCACGGCTGTGTTGGATGCCAGTCATGTGTTTGATCACGCGACAACTGAGCAAGGTTACAGTGCGGCCTGCGCGCTGGGGCTGCCGTATCTGCGGATTGCGCGGCCTGCATGGAATATCAGTGCGTACCCGCGCTGGAAATCTGTTCCGAGTGTTTCGCAAGCGAATACATGTATTGGCAAAGGTGCGCGGGTGTTTTGTGCGACAGGGTGGGACAGTCTGCCAGAGTACTCAAGGTTTCGGGGTGATGTTTTGATGTTACGCCAAACACGTCGGCATGACCGAGCTGTGTCTTCCCCGTATGTGGAACTGGTGTTTGGTGATCCGCCGTTTGATGCGGCCAGTGAGGTTGCCTTGTTTGAAAAGCTTGGCGTTGATCTGTTGGTCTGTCGTAACTTGGGTGGCGCTGGGAGTTGGCCCAAACTGGAGGCGGCTGATGTCCTCGGACTTGATGTGATCCTGATCGACAGACCTGCTGTTACGGACGGTTTGCATGTGGTGGACCGCGTTGAAGCAGCGCTGTCTTGGGTGGACGCCCTATGACAGTGCTGATCACCACGGATGCGGATGTAGAGGAGGGCGCTGCATGGCTTTCAGTACAGGAGCCGCGTTTTGCGCAGGCGCTGCTGATCACGGGGCCCTTGCCCCTGCGCCTTGCACCTGACGGGTTCAGCGCACTCTTTAACAAAATCGTGAGCCAGCAAGTTTCTGTTGCGTCAGCGCGCGCGATCTGGGGCAGGGTGGAGGCGGCAGGACTGACCTCACCCGCCACTGTACGCGCGGCATCCGAGGATGACCTGAAAGCTGTGGGCCTGAGCCGTCCCAAGATGAAATATGCGCGGGCCTTGGCCGAAGCTGAGATTGATTATAATGCCCTGCGCAACGCGTCAGACGCGGACGTGATTGCCACTCTTACGGCAGTTTCAGGCATCGGTGT
>CAWVZA010000165.1:0-5094 GCA_963934545.1 uncultured Sulfitobacter sp. | reverse complement strand
GGTGATATCGACCACTTTACCCGCAACAGGTGCGCGGTTCACGTGGCAGTTAAAAACGTTCATAAACACGGAAACGCGGGTCAGTGGCTCCGTGCCGAGGCCCATCTCGGCAGGGGGGACGACCTGCTCGATCAGTGAGACAACGCCGTCAGCGGGGGAGATCACAACACCGTCCTGTTGCGGAATGATGCGCACCGGATCGCGGAAGAAGTAGTAGCACCAGACAGTCGCACCAACACCGAGCCAGAACAGCGGCTCCCAGATGAGGCCCAGCACAAGTGTGATGGCAGCGAATATCGCCACGAATTTGCGGCCTTCTTTGTGCATAGGCACGGCAACGATCTTGAGCATGTTCATTCGGGTATCTTTCAGGTCAGGCCATCGTTTGGGACAGACGCGTTTATGCGCACTGACAGTTTATATTGGATGTATGTCCTCCTCTTTCCATTGAAGCGGGGGGATGGTCAACGCCTCATGGTATTCGTTGCAGGCTTTGATGGTGCGTCATTTGGTGTGGATGGTCCGTGGACAAGGGTGGATATGCTTGAAATGATACGTTGAACATTTGACAGGAGCGCTCACATGAAACATCGCAAACTTGGCCAGCATGGCCCGCTGATCCACCCTGTGGGCATTGGCGCTATGTCGTTCTCCAATTTCTACGGTCCCACGGACGAGGCGGCAAGCCACGCCATTTTGGATGCGGCGGTTGAGGCGGGCGTGAACCATATCGACACGGCAAATGTTTACGGAATGGGCACGTCCGAGACGGTCATAGGCACATACTTTGACGCCAATCCGGCAGCAAAAGATCATTTTCACATTGCCACAAAAGGATCGATTACGCGCAATCCCAACGGGGCTGGCAATATCTTTGACAATTCCGCTGCGCATTTGACGGCGGAGTTGGAGGGTAGCCTGACGCGTATGGGGGTTGAGGCGGTCGATCTTTACTATGTGCACCGCCGCGATGCTTCAGTGCCGATTGAAGAAGTTACCGAGACGCTGGCGGGGCTGGTGAAGGCGGGCAAGTGCAAGGCAATCGGCTTCTCCGAGATTGCGCCCACCTCGCTGCGCCGTGCCCATTCGGTGCATCCCGTTGGCGCTGTGCAGTCTGAATATTCGCTCTCAACGCGCTTGCCCGAATTGGGGATGGTGCAGACCTGCGCCGAGCTTGGCGTTGCAATGGTCGCTTTTTCGCCCGTGGGGCGTTCGTTTTTGACCGATACGCCGCTCAGCTATGTGGCGGCGCAGGCGTTGCCGTTCCTGACGCATAACCCACGGTTTATGGAGCCAAATTATAGCGCCAATATTGCGGCTGTGGCCCCCTTTCAGGCGTTGGCGCGTGAGATGGGGATGTCCACAGCGGGGCTGGCGATTGCGTGGGTGATGTCGCGGGGCAATCATCTGATCCCGATCCCTGGCACGCGGTCGCTGGCGCATTTTTCACAGCTGCTTGAGGGGGCGGACCGCACTTTGAGCGAGGATGAATTGCAGGCCATTGATGCGATCCTGCCTGTGGGCTGGGCGCACGGCGACCGCTACTCAGATGCGCAATGGAACGGGCCAGAGAAATACTGCTGAGCGCATTCCGCCCTTTTCAGAATCGGTTTCATTCATTAAGAGAAGGCTACTTCGGTCCGTCGGTTCGCCGTCTGGTTAAAAGGGAACGTGGTACGGTCATTTGACTTACTCCACGACTGCCCCCGCAACTGTAGGCGGAGAGCGAAACCGTATGTGCCACTGTCACGCAGCGTGTGATGGGAAGGTTCGGCCAAGCATCGACCCGCGAGTCAGGAGACCTGCCGAGGTGTTCACCCTGTTTTGGCGCGAGGGGCGTCGAGACTGCGGAATCTCCGCGCGTGGTGTTTTCACCGTCTGCGGGGGCACGCCCTCAACTGACATTACACGTTTACGGCCCTGCGGGGCTGATGTTTGAGGGTTCTTTATGATCCATGCGTCCCTACTTGCCTCTGTGGCGATTTCTCCATTCCTTCTCTCCACTGCATTTGCTCAAGACGTCTTTGATCTGGGTGAGATTGTTGTTTCAGGCAGCTTGTCTCCTGTGACCGAGGGCCAGACAGGCGCCACGGTTGAAATTCTCGACAGCGAAGAGTTGTCGGGCAAAGATACAGCTGTGATCGCGCGGCTTGACCGCCTTCCGGGTATTAATTCGACTGCCAACGGCGGTCTGGGCACCAACAGCTCGATCCAAGTGCGCGGCTTGCCGTCGCGCTATGTTGTGGTGCGGGTCAACGGGATCGACATGAACGATCCGTCTGGTACGCAAAACGCGTTCAACTTTGGCTCACTCACGCCCTCGGGCATTGACCGTATCGAAGTGCTCAAGGGCTCTCAATCAGCGCTCTATGGCTCTGAGGCGATTGGCGGAGTGGTTGATATCACGACCTACCGCCCGACCGAGCAGGGTGTATCGGGTCGAATTTCGAGCGAATTTGGCAGCTTCGGCACAACTTCTGGCACTTTGAGCGTTGGGCTTTTGACGGACCGTGGGGAAGTTGCGTTCAGCTATGGGCGTATCGTGAGCGATGGCTTCTCTGCGCGTGCAAATGACGATGAGGATGACAGCTTCCGCCAGAGCACGCTGAATTTGACAGGCAGCTATGCTGTCATGGATACCTTTACGCTGGGTGCAGCAGTGAATGTGCGTGAAGGCGCGTTGGAGATTGACCGCTCCTCTAGCAACAACACTGGCCAAAACTTCTTTGAGGAGTTGGGTGCGCGGGTCTACGGTGAGCTGGTGACAGGCAACGTGACCCACACGCTCAGCTATTCCTATTTTGACATTGAGCGGCGCGACCCGACAGGTTTAACCACAAATTTCGCAGGGGAGCGTAAGCGCCTGTCCTATCTTGGGACTGCCGACCTCTCAGGCGGCTACACACTGAATTTTGGTCTCGATACAACAGAGGAATCGTTTAACTCAGGTGGTGAGACGGGCACTGAGGACACGCTATCTGCGCAGGCCGAATTGTTGTTCCAACCGATGAGGAATCTCGATCTGTCAGCGGCACTGCGCTATGATGATAACTCTGCCTTTGGCGGCAACACGACGGGTCGTTTGGCCGCTGCGTGGCATGCCAAGGAGGATCTGACCTTCCGTGCTGTTTTAGGGACAGGCTTTCGTGCGCCGTCCCTGTACGAACGGTTCAGCATTTATGGTGATGCTGACCTGAGCCCTGAGCAAAGCCGCAGCTTTGAGTTGGGCGTCGAGAAACGCTATGGCGAGATCGCCTCGGTGAAGGCCACGTTGTTCTACACTGAAATCGACGATCTTATCCAGTTTGATGGTGCCTCGACAGCATGCTCCAGCGGATTTGGCTGCTACAATCAGGTGCCAGGCACAACGAAGTCTCGTGGCCTTGAGCTTTCAACATAGTACGCTGTGAGCGATGCGACGAACCTCTTTGGAAACTACACTTATACGGATGCAACAACGGATGGCACGCGTTTGACACGCACACCGCGGCACGATCTGGTTTTGGGCTTTGACACCCAAATCTCCAGCCGTCTGAGCGGTGGCATGGACGTTCGTTATGTCGCAGATGTGGTGCCGAGTGCGTTTGCCCCTGCGGACAACAAGGTGGGCGACTTTGCGGTTGTGGGGGCGAACTTCAACTTCGACCTCAACGACAGCGCGCAAGCTTATCTGCGCATCGAGAACCTGTTTGACGAAGATTATGAGACTGCTGGCGGATTTAACATGCCGGGTCGTGCAGCCTTCTTTGGTGTTCGTGCAGACTTCTGAAGCCATGATGCGGAACACCATCCCTGCAGTTCTGGCGGGGGTGGTGGCATTTTTTGTGGTCTGTGGACACGGCGTGGCGGCGCAGGAAGCGCCTAAGCGTGTTGTGTCGGCGGATGCGCCTAAGCGTGTCGTGTCGATGAACCTGTGTACTGATCAGCTTGCTATGCTTTTGGCGAGTGACGGACAGCTTGTGTCTGTTTCGCATCTGGCCTCCGATCCGCGCATGTCCGCGATGGTGGTGCAGGCAGATGCGTATCCTATAAACCGTGGGCTGGCCGAGCAGATATATCTGATGCAGCCCGATCTTGTACTTGCGGGAAATTTCACGGCGCGGGCGAGTGTGGATATGCTCAAACGGCTTGGCGTGCCTGTGGTGACCTTCGATCCCGCATATGCACTGGAAGATGTGCGTGCGCGTATTGCCCAGATGGGTGAAGTGCTGGGACAGCAGACGCGCGCTGAGGCCATGATCGCCGATTTTGATGCGCAGCTAAAGGCCTACCGGAACGAGGCAGGCCATGGGCCGCGTGCCGCGCTTTATTATGCCAACGGGTATACATTGGGTGACAAAACACTTGCGGGGCAGATTTTGGCGGCGGCAGGTCTTGAGAATATCGCTGCTGAGGTCGGATTGAAGGCGGGTGGCATCATACCGCTTGAAGTGCTCACCATGGCACAACCCGATGCAGTGATCACCAGCCGCACCTATCCTACCGCCTCACGCTCGGAGGAGGTCATGGGGCATCCGGTGATTGAGGAACTGCGCGCGAGCCGTCCACAAGCCTCCATGACGAGTAGTGATTGGGTCTGTGGCACGCCGTTTGTGTTGCGTGCGATTGAGGACATGGTGCGTCTGCGCGATGGATTGCATGAGGCGAAGCCATGACGCGGCTGGCGCTGATTTTATCGACGCTGACGGGGGTGCTGTTTGTGGCGGCCCTTGTGGTTGGCCCTGCGCAGATTGGTGTGGGGGAGAGCTTGCGTGCGCTGGTGATGGGGGGCGATGGGCCTGTGCCGCTGGTGATGCGCGAAATCCGTCTGCCACGTGCGTTGTTGGCCGTGATGATTGGCGGATCACTGGGGCTGGCGGGGGCCGCGATGCAAGGCTATCTGCGCAACCCGCTTGCTGATCCGGGGTTGATTGGCGTGTCGGGTTCTGCTGCTTTGGGGGCTGTGCTGGCGATCCAGACGGGGCTCGCGGCGGCGTTTGCGTTTGCGCTGCCTATGGCGGCTTTGGCTGGCGCTTTGGTGGGGGTGTTCTTGGTGTTGGTGCTGGCGGGGCCGCGTGGCTCGTCACTGACGTTGATCCTTGCAGGGATTGCGAT
>CAWVZA010000164.1:0-5284 GCA_963934545.1 uncultured Sulfitobacter sp. | reverse complement strand
CGGTATGACGATCTGGTCAAGCGGTTCACGGGACAAGAAGTACCTGCAACGGGTGTGTCGATTGGGGTAGACCGACTGCTCGCAGCTTTGCAGGCCAAGGGGCGGTTGGACACTTCCGCGCAGGGGCCTGTTGTTGTGACTGTGATGGATAAGGCGCGGATGGCGGATTATCAGGCGATGGTGGCCGAGTTGCGGCAAGAGGGGATCAGGGCGGAAGTCTATCTTGGCAATCCGAAGAACTTTGGCAACCAGCTCAAGTATGCCGACAAGCGCGGCAGCCCGATTGTGGTGATCGAGGGCGATACCGAGAAAGAAAACGGCGTCATCCAGATCAAGGATTTGATCCTTGGTGCCAAGATTGCTGCGAATGCGACGCTGGAAGAATGGCGTGACCGTCCGAGCCAGTATGAAGTGGCGCGGGGGGATCTGGTGAGCAAAGTGCGCGAGATTTTGGAGCTGTATCAGTGACAGTGACACGCGGCGACACCAACGCGCTGGCCGTACGGTTGCGCGCAGGGTTTGAGGGGCAGGGCGCGCAGGCGGTTGAACCGCCGATTTTGCAGCCTGCCGATACATTGCTTGATCTCTACGGTGAGGACATTCGTGCACGCGCCTATGTGACCTCTGATGTTTTGCGCGGTGAGCAGATGTTGCGGCCCGATTTTACTGTGCCTGTGGTGCAGATGCATATGGCGCATGGGGCCGATCCTGCGCGCTATACCTACGCCGGCGAAGTGTTTCGCCGCCAAGAGCATGACGCAGACCGTCCCAATGAGTTTGTGCAGGTCGGATACGAAGTGTTCGAGCGTGATGATCCTGCGGCGAGTGATGCGGAAGTGTTCGCGCTGATTGCGGCTGCCTTGGGTGATTTGCCCATGCGTGCTGTGACGGGGGATATTGGCGTGTTGATGGCTGTGGTGAACGGCCTGGACACGTCTGATCTGCGCAAAAATGCGTTTATGCGGCACATCTGGCGGCCAAGGCGTTTTCGTGCTTTGTTGGAGCGGTTTGCTACGGATCGCGGTGTGCCTGAGTTTGCGGACAGCGATGCGCCATTGGTCGGTGCGCGGCGGCAGCATGAGATTAACGCGCGGATAGCGGCGCTTACAGCAGACGCCGAGGTGCCGCCGATTGCGGCGCGGGATGTGGATTTGATCGCGGCACTGTTGGACATCTCCGCACCGATGCCGGATGCGCTGAAGCGGTTGCATGATTTGTCCGTGGACCTGCCCTCGATTGCGCCGGCTGTGGCGCGGGTCGCTGCGCGGCAGGAAGCGTTGGCAGCGCGCGGCGTAGATGTGGGCAGGCTCACGTTTGACGCAAGCTACGGCCGCACGTCGATGGAATATTACGACGGGTTTGTGTTTGGCTTTGCTGCCCTTGAACGGCCTGATTTGGCGTTGCTGGCCAGTGGCGGGCGCTATGATGCGTTGACGCGGCGTCTTGGAGATGGCCGCGAGATTCCCGCGGTAGGTGGTGTGATGCGGCCCGATATGTTGCTGGAACTGGGGGCGCAGATATGACGATCAAGCTGGGAGTGCCGTCCAAAGGGCGGCTGATGGAGAAGACGTTTGAATGGTTTGGGGCGTGGGGTATTACGCTGGCGCGCAGTGGATCGGACCGCGAGTATGCTGGTGTTGTTGACGGGATCGAGGGTGTCTCGTTGGTGTTGCTCTCGGCGGGGGAAATCCCGCGTGAGTTGGCGGTGGGTCGTATTCATTTAGGCGTGACGGGCACTGATCTGGTCCATGAAAAGCTGGCCCTTTGGGAGCAGTCGGTAATTGCGGTTGAGGAGATGGGGTTTGGTCATGCTGACCTGATCCTCGCGGTGCCTGCGGCGTGGACAGATGTGGATACGCTTCACGATCTGGATGCGGCGGCGGCGACGTTTCGCGGTCAGCATGGTCACCGTTTGCGGATCGCGACGAAGTATCATCGTCTGGTGCGGGAATTTTTGCGCGATGCGGGTGTGGCGGATTATGCGCTGGTCGACAGTCAGGGTGCGACCGAAGGGACCGTGGCGAATGAAACAGCAGAGGCGATTGCGGATATAACTTCCACGGGTGACACGCTGCGTGCCAACCATCTCAAAGTGTTGAGTGATGGCGTTATGTTGCGCTCTCAGGCAACGCTTTGGAAATCACGTGCGGCAGACATGGATGCGGATGAGCGGGCAAGTCTTGAGGCGCTGCTGGCGCGGCTGCGCTAAGTTATAGCAATCCGATTTCTGCAAGAGCCCGGTTGAGCTCTTCGGGGAGCGCTTCCTCTTGATTGCGGCCCTTTGGCAGATCGGCAGGTGCGTCCTCGGCCGTGAGGTAGCGCCAGCCTTGGAACGGGCGGCGCAGAGTGCTGACGGTGGGGACGACCTCATCGTCGAGCACGATACCGCAGCGGCGGATGCCGTCATTTCCGATCTTCTCGTCAAAGCGAATGATGCGTTGGCGGGCGGAAATCTCGCCTTTGATGACCCAATAGATCGAGCCGCCGTTCAGGATCTCATCCACTCGTTTGGGCCACATGCGGGTCTGGTGGTAATACTGGCCACCGGGGGACATTTCGGCGCGGTGTTGCTGCCACGCAATCAGTTGATCGACGTTTTCGGTGCCCACGGAGAGCTTCATCATGTTAACGAGTTTCTTATTCACAGGCTTACCCACCATTTTATCCACAGGCTCACCCCTAAGCGCTGTCTTTCTACCGTATAAGGTATTCTGTTTGGCCAGATATGCAAATTGTGGTATTACCCCGCGACGGAACGCCGCGTGAAAAAGCATCGAAGTGCTGGAATGAGCAGTAGCCTTTTGGCGTATGTCGAGTATGTATTGCCTCCGTTCATAACCGTTTTAAGGAATCGCCATGACCCGCTTTGCTGCCCCTATCGCCGAACAAATTTGGGACATGAAATACCGCTTCAAGGCGGCGGATGGGACAGCCCATGATGTGACGGTAGAGGACACGTGGCGCCGCATTGCGAGCGATCTGGCACAGGTCGAGGACGACAAAGACGGTTGGCAAGAGACGTTTTTTGAGGCACTCGAAGATTTCAAATATTTGCCAGCAGGCCGCATTACTGCAGGTGCTGGTACGGCACGTCGGGTAACGCTTTTTAACTGTTTTGTCATGGGAATTGTTCCTGACAGCATGGGCGGTATTTTTGACATGCTCAAGGAAGCAGCGCTGACGATGCAGCAAGGCGGCGGGATTGGTTATGATTTCTCGACCATTCGTCCCAAAGGCGCAGATGTGTTGGGTGTGTCGGCTGATGCCTCTGGCCCACTGTCATTCATGGATGTTTGGGATGCGATGTGCCGCACAATCATGTCCGCAGGCTCACGCCGCGGTGCGATGATGGCGACCATGCGCTGTGACCACCCTGATGTGGAAGCGTTCATTACTGCCAAGTCCGATGCAGCGCGTCTGCGCATGTTCAACATGTCCGTGCTGATCACTGATCCCTTTATGGATGCAGTGAAAGCGAATGGTCCTTGGGACCTCAAGTTTGACGGCAAAACATACAAGACTGTTCAGGCGCTGGACCTGTGGAACGCGATCATGAAAGCGACCTATGAGTTCGCCGAGCCAGGTGTAATTTTCATCGATCGCATCAATGACGCGAATAACCTGAACTATTGCGAGACGATTGCCGCGACCAATCCGTGTGGCGAGCAACCTTTGCCGCCTTATGGCGCGTGCCTGCTTGGCTCCATCAATCTTGCACGTATGGTTGCCAACCCGTTTGAAGCGAACGCGGCACTGGATGTCGAAGCGCTCAATGAGTTGGTCGCCACGTCCGTGCGGATGATGGACAATGTAGTGGATGTGTCGCAATTCCCGCTCGAAGCGCAGAAGCTGGAAGCAAAGAACAAGCGCCGCATTGGTTTGGGCGTGACTGGTCTGGCGGATGCATTGCTGATGCTTGGCCAACGTTATGGATCGGACGAGGCGGCGCGTCAGACGGAGGGTTGGTTGCACGCGATCGCCCGCGCCGCATATCTGGCCTCGGTCGAGTTGGCCAAGGAGAAGGGTGCGTTCCCTTTGTTCGATGCAGAAGAGTATCTGAACTCTGGCACGATGCGGATGATGGACGAAGATGTGCGCGATGCCATCCGCGAGCATGGTATCCGCAACGCGCTGCTGACCTCGATTGCGCCCACCGGCACAATCAGCCTTTATGCAGGTAACGTTTCATCGGGCATCGAGCCTGTGTTCGCCTACGCCTACACCCGCAAGGTTTTGCAGAAAGACGGCAGCCGCACAGAAGAAGAAGTGGTGGATTACGCGGTGCAGATGTGGCGTGATAAATTCGGCGACAAAGAGCTGCCCGATTACTTTGTGAACGCGCAGACGCTTGCCCCGCTGGAGCATGTTAAGATGCAGGCAGCGGCACAGAAATGGGTCGACAGCTCAATCTCCAAGACGATCAACTGCCCCGAAGATATCTCCTTTGACACGTTCAAAGAAGTGTACATGGAGGCATGGGATACAGGCTGCAAAGGTTGTACAACCTACCGTCCGAATGATGTGACGGGCTCGGTTCTGTCCGTCTCCGAGGACAAGAAGGCGGCACCCGAAGTCGTTAGCCACAATGGCGAAGAGCCCCATGGCGACGTGATCTATATGTCCGAGCCGCTGGACCGTCCTGAAGGGCTTGAGGGTTCGACCTACAAGATCAAATGGCCTGATAGCGAGCACGCGCTTTATATCACAGTCAACGATCTGGTTGTGGGCGGGCATCGACGTCCGTTCGAAGTGTTCATCAACTCCAAGAACATGGAGAACTTTGCGTGGACTGTTGCGCTGACGCGGATGATTTCTGCGGTGTTCCGCCGCGGTGGGGATGTGTCGTTTGTCGTGGAAGAGCTGAAAGCAGTCTTTGATCCGCGCGGTGGTGCGTGGATGGGTGGTAAGTACATTCCATCGATTCTTGCGGCGATTGGTGGCGTCATTGAGCAGCATTTGATCACGACAGGGTTTATTGCGGGCGAGGGTCTGGGCCTGAAGTCGGACCCGCAAGCGAAAGTCGTCGGGTTGGAGAAACCACGCGGCAAAGCATGTGGTAGCTGCGGTCAGTATGATTTGCGGATGGTTGAAGGTTGCATGACCTGTGGGAGCTGCGGTCACAGCAAGTGCGGGTAACTTCGGCGGGAGATTACAGAGCCAGAAAAAGGTGAAGCGTGCGCAAAAGAAACTTAGAAGCGTGCGCAAAACTTTAAATTAGATCTGAGGCTGCTTAGGGTCAGGACCCATTAACTGATTGAGGTTATCGAGTTGTCATGATTCACAC
>CAWVZA010000163.1:0-5319 GCA_963934545.1 uncultured Sulfitobacter sp. | reverse complement strand
TGCTCACTTGCGCAATCCTCGCCCACTTTGGATATGATGCAGAAGGAGCCCTCACGCACACGACCCAAATGCGCGGAACCCAAATCCCCGACACACCTGAGCAGGCCGCTTTCATCCACCGCATCATGGACGCTAACGTCAGCTCAAGCGCCCCCGCTGTTTTAGCTGAGGAATAAGCTCAATCCCGCGCCCACAGTGTATTTCCTGTTACCATCTCATCCGAAACCGTGGCCCTGCCGCGTCCAAAGCTTCAAACCCTGCGGCGAGATAAACGTCTTGGGCAGCGGTATCGTCCGGATGCGTCCCCACATTAAGATACCGCGCCCCCTGTGACTTAGCCCATGCCAGAGATGCATCGATGAGCGCCCGCCCGACCCCTTGTCCTCGCACCACCTCACGCACAAAAAGATGATGCATATCCATCCCACGCACCGCAAACTGCATCTGTGCCAAAGGGGTGAGGGCCGCGTATCCCATCGCGGGTGCCACCAATATTTGCACCCATAGTGCCGGTCCCAAAGCATCACGCCGCAAGTCTTCGACGGTGACCGGCGCTACGTCACAGTGATGTACAGCAAGGCCGTGGATCATCTCCAACACATCTTCCAGATCAGTTTCATCGATAGGACGGATGAGCGGCATGGGTCAGTCTCCTGAAAGAAGGGCACCCATGGCGATACACGCACACAATGGGCGGCGTGATTTAATATGAAGAGGGAAGACTGTGCCCGTTATTCGAGGCGTGCATGATGAAAGATAAATTAAGATACACAGCGTTCATGCGACCATATTGATTGAGAGACCAATACCCGTCAAGCGGTTCAGCTTGCCAGCATTCGCAACCCTTGCGTGACATCCGAGCGTACAGCAAGCCGCAATCCTGGTTCATCCCCAGCACGCAATGCCGCTATAATCAGGCGATGGAAATGTGGCGGCTCAGTACGTCGCAATCGCCCGTAAAGTGCCCGCATCGTCGGTCCCATCTGCAACCAGACCGTTTCCGCCATGGCCAGCATGGCGGGCGCTTGTGCGCGCAGATACAGAGTGCGGTGAAACTCCAAGTTAGTGCGAATATAGCTGACGGCATCGCGCTGTGCGACCGCCTCGCCCACCTTGGCATTGATGTTTTGCAACCGCTCGATCAGCGCAAGATGTGCACGCGGCAACGCACGACTGGCCAGCTCCACTTCGATGAGCGCCCGCAATGCTGCTAGTTCTTCAATCCGCTCATTGCTCAGCAATGGCGTCGAAATGCGCCCCGAGTTCGACATGCTCAGTGCCCCTTCCGCCACCAACCGACGTACAGATTCCCGCGCAGGGGTCATTGAAACTTCGTATTCCTTGCCCAGCCCACGCAGGGTCAACGCCTGACCAGGCGGGATATCCCCATGCATAATGCGTGAGCGCAAATGACGGTACACACGGTCATGGGCCAGCGGGGCGGGGTCAACGGGACGGGGATTCAAATTCATAGACGTTTTGTGATCACAAAGCTGAACGAGGTCAAGTTTCGGAATCAAATCCATAGAAATGTAATCTTGACGTAACACAGAAATCGCATTTTAGTAACCTAAGGGTTACAATTTTCAACAAGAGGGCTTCTAATGATCTCAACGGATACACTTGCCAGCGTGCGTATGATCGCCTTCACCCTCGCTGGACTGATGTGCGGCGGATACGCTTTAGCAGCACTTTGGGGCGTTCCACTTGAAAATCTGCCCCACTACCTCCCACTTACAGCGGGTATGATCGCAGGTCCGACAAATACAAATGCAGCCCTCGACGAGGGCTATGACGCAGATCGCCGCACAGCAGCCAGCGCAGGGTTTTGGGGTGCCATCCTCATCGGCACCACACTCTGGCTCAGCGGTACAGGCGGCGAATTACAACTCGCCATCACGCTCACAGGGGCATCCGCCATCTTCCTACTCACCCACGCCATGCTCGACTTTCGAGGCAGCAGATGAGCCTTGTGGTCCACCTTGCAAGATACCGAAAAGCGGCTGGTATGACACAGGCCGAACTGGCCACCGCCGCAGGCGTCTCCCGCAAAACCATCAACACTGTTGAAAATAGTGTGTTCATTCCGTCGACTACCCTCGCTCTAACGCTCGCTCACGTATTAGGGATCAGCGTGCATGATCTCTTTGAACTCAAAACTGAAAGGACCAAACCATGAATCCATGGATTATCTTAGTCATCGCAGGTCTTTTTGAAATTGTCTGGACCACATCAATGAAGGCCTCCAACGGCTTCACCAATACCGTCCCCAGCATCATCACTGGCATCGCAGCCTTTATCAGCTTCTGGTTGCTCGCCGTAGCGATGAAGGAACTGCCCCTCGGCACTGCTTATGTGGTTTGGGTCGGCATCGGCGCACTCGGCGCAGCGATTCTCGGGATCGTGTTTTTTGGCGACAACATCACACCCCTGCGCATCACGGGCATCGCCCTCATCGCCACAGGAATCGCAGCGCTCAAATTCGCCTAAAATTTATAGCGGTGCAATGTGCTGCCGTGCTTGCGCAACCAGCCGCGCGCGGCAGCATAATCACCATAAATCCGAGTCACCTCGTCCCAGAACGCTTGCGAATGGTTCATCTGCGCCAAATGCGCGACCTCATGTGCGGCGACATAATCCAGCACCTCTGGCGGCGCCATGATCAACCGCCAGGAATACATCAAGCCACCGTCCGAGGTGCATGACCCCCAACGTGATCTTGTGTCGCGCAAACTGAGACGGCTATATGACCGCCCCAACCGCGCCGCATAATCATCACTTGCCCCCGCCAACCTGTCGAGCGCAATCTCCTTGAGATGCGCACCAAGGCGTTTGCCCACCCGCTCGCTCGGCCCAGGCACAAAAATGCCCTCAGGCGTGATCTGCACCCGCCGCCCCGTGCCCGCAATCACCGGATACAGCTTGCCGCCCAAGGGAACCTCACTGCCAATCCCAACATCGGAATCATCGCCCCGCGCCTCCAGATGCTTGCGAATCCATCCCTCTTTGCTGCGCGCAAAATCAAGCGCTTCGAGCTCGGCCAGCCGTTTTGGCATGGTCAGCGTCACCCGTCCATCAAGTTGACTGATCCGCAGCGATATCCGCTTTGCCTGCGCAGAGCGCCGCAAGATCAGGGGAATCGGCGGATCACCGGGCAGATGCGGATCGGACATGAGGGACACTCGGCATAAGAACAAATGGCTTTAGACTGGACAGCACTCTTTGCATATGGCATCTGCGCATCAAACTGAATAGCAATCATCTAGACACAACACCAAGTATCAAAGGGGAAATCCATGCCCAACGAAGAATGGGGAACCAAGCGCCTGTGCCCCACCACGGGCAAGCGTTTCTACGACCTGAACAAAAACCCGATCATCAGCCCCTATTCGGGCGAAGTCGTGGAAGTAGACCAGTCCAAATCCCGCATGATCGCAGCTGACCGCGAAGATGCAGCCACAGCAAAAGCAAAAGCATCCAAGGTCAAAGACGAAGACGATCTCGTAGATGACGAAGACGATGATGTAGATCTGGACGATGATCTGCTGGACGATGACGAAGACGATACAGTTCCGCTCGAAGAAATCGCGGATGTCGCAGCCAACGACGACGACTGATAAAATCACAGGGGCGGGGTATGCGTTTTTCGCTTGATCCCGCCGCTGCTAGTGCCTAGTACACGGCGCATCGGGTCATCTCGACCCACACCAGACACCCCTATACGGGTGGACCAAACCACGCTTGCGTGATTGGGGCATTAGCTCAGCTGGGAGAGCGCCTGCATGGCATGCAGGAGGTCAGCGGTTCGATCCCGCTATGCTCCACCAAACCACCCCTAGAATCACGAGATAACGACAAGCCGCCGAAAATAGGTGCTGCTTTGGATATTCGAGAGCCTTGATGGTTGCCTCCTCCGAAGAGGCCTTGCAAATCAGACCTTGAGTACGGCTCGGTCGGCTTTGAGATCATCAAGTTCTGCAATAATTTTCGGATGGATCTCGCAATTGAACGCGGTTTTGCTTCGCCCTTCCACAGGCGTACACTCCATATTGCGAAATCACTGAAAGCAGTTTTGAAGATAGAGAATTGCGGCTCACCAACAATGATTGGTGGTCAGCCGCCATTCTTTCCAGACGTCAAAAATGGGATTTTCAAATTTCTCATGAGTTCCCAGATATCTGAAGTTATAGGCTTAAATGCTTCGCCTTACTTAAAAAGCACTTCTTGATGGCGTGTATGCCAGTAAGTAGGGGCACACACGCCATCAAGAAATCACCTAAAAGATGAAATCGTCAAAGTGCAGTGTATCAAGATCAACAGAAAGCAGCGTGATTTGGTCACCTGCATGGCCTGCATCTAGTTGAGAAAGGTCAATGATTGTCGCCCACCCTGCATCACGAGAAGCATCCATGACATCAGAAAAGTCAGTTCCCAAGGCGCTGAAATCGAGGATGTCTGTGCCAGCTTCAAAATCAAAGATGAAATCACGACCACTTCCTTGCTCGAAGGTGAATGTGTCTGTGGTGCTATCTCCACTCCAATTGCCACCCCAGAGTTGATCGTTCCCAACACCGCCTTGAATTTCATCGGCACCGGTGCCACCCACAATATTATCAGCACCATGACCACCAGACAGAATATCGTCACCACTGCCACCTGACAGGTAGTCGTTATCAGCACCGCCCATAAGTACGTCATCACCTGCCTCGCCCCACAGGCTGTCATTACCCGCGCCACCAGACATGACGTCGGCACCAGCGGCACCTGAAATCTGGTCATTGCCCTGATCACCAAAAAGGGCATCCTCACCTGTGCCGCCATTGGTGTCATCATCGCCAGCGTTACCGTAGATTTCGTCATCGCCCTCACCGCCGCGCAGGCTATCGTTACCACCTTCAACCTGTGTCAACGTTGGCTCACGCAGCAAAACAGCAGCATCTGCATCCATATCGGCGAACGCATCCGAGGAACACGGATCGACAGCGCCGTCATTAGATCCAGTTGATACTGTTTCTGCCATGAACTCAGCAAAGGCTGCGCCAGCTTCCCAATCCATGTCCACACGTTATATGCCACCTTGGTTTGATGTCGATTGATCAAGGTCATGATCGCCATTGTTCAGGCCGAAAAACAGATTGCCGTCGCCGTCAAAAAACACTGCGCCGTAAGCACCGCGCGGCATCCCGTCCTCCATCGCCCCGTCGTGCAATATGCCTGTGATCTCAAGTTCGGAGAATGTAGGCGTACCACCTTCTGTGACGTTGCTGGGCTTTGTTGCACAAATATCCTTTGCCAAGGATTCACTGTCTGACTCCATCG
>CAWVZA010000162.1:0-5337 GCA_963934545.1 uncultured Sulfitobacter sp. | reverse complement strand
CCGTCATGTTTGGCCAAACCGCGGCCGTCGGTGTCTACGATGTCACCGGGGTCAGCAGCCTCAGGCCGTAGCTTGCGGATAACAGACGCGTAATCGCCATCTGGCACAAAGCAGATGTCCTGACTGTCAGGCTTGTTCGCAACGCGCAGGCCGTATTTCTCGGCCAGTTCCCGCGTTGCTTCCTTGGAGGGCAGATGGCCCAGCGGAAAGCGCAAGTAGTCGAGCTGCTCGGGCGTGGTAGAGAACAGAAAATAGCTCTGGTCTTTGCTCGCGTCTGCTGCGGCATGTAGCTCTGGCCCGTTTGCGCCGATCATGCGCTGGATATAATGACCCGTTGCCATGCAATCAGCCTCGAGGTCTTTGGCCGTCTCCAACAAGTCTTTGAACTTAACCCGCTCGTTACAACGAATGCAGGGCACGGGCGTCGCCCCACCCAGATAGCTGTCGGCGAATTCGTCAATCACAGCGTCTTTGAATACGTTCTCATAATCGAGCACGTAATGGGGAAAGCCCATATCCTCGGCCACGCGGCGGGCATCATGGATGTCGATCCCTGCGCAACACGCCCCCTTTTTCGCAAGTGCCGCCCCATGATCATAGAGCTGCAAAGTCACACCCACGACATCATAGCCTTCCTCGGCCAGCATTGCGGCCACAACCGAGCTGTCGACGCCACCCGACATTGCGACAACCACACGGGTATCTGCGGGCGCTTTGGCAAAGCCAAGCGAGTTGAGCGGTGGGGTCTGGTCAAGCATGAGGGCATCCTGTCGACGGGGGGCGCGATCGGGTCGTGGTGTCTTTACTGTGGAATATAGGAAGATGCGAACTACTCACAAGGGGCGGCTTCATTTGTCTTGAACGGCGATGGCGCAATGGTGGTTTTGTAACGAGAATGGTGTTGTAAAATGTATTTAAAGAAAGTTGACGGCCCGCGTGCTGTAACTCTCGCGGATGGATCGGTAATGTCGATAGCGGACCTTGCGCCCGATGGCACCCAGCGTTGCGTTGCCTCGCGAAAAGCGGCCGTGGTGCGCGGTGTGGTTTATGGTTTACTGAGCAAAGATGACGCGCTAGAGCGTTACAATCTGAGTGATGATGAGTTCATTGAGTGGGTGAAAGCAGTTTCCACTCGTGGAGAAGCCGCTCTAAAGGCCACAATGGTGCAAAATACCGACAACGTTAGGTTGTTTAAGCGTACGCATTGGGTATGTTTAAGGCTTGGTTAACCTTTCTTGTTCACGATTGGGTCGATAGAATAGTCCTTATCTGGCGGAGTTGAACAATATGCGCGTCTTGCTTGTCAAAGATGATCCAACCACCTCAAAGAGCATTGAATTGATGCTGACCCATGCGAACCTGAACGTCTATGCGACGGACCTGGGAGAAGAGGGGATCGATCTGGCCAAACTTTATGACTACGATATCATCCTGCTCGACCTCGATTTGCCAGATGTGACAGGGCATGAAGTGTTGTGGCAGCTCAGGCTCAGCAGGATTGAAACGCCGATCCTTATCTCGTCTGGTGCAGATGATACGGAGAGCAAGATCAGAGGCTTTGGCTTTGGTGCGGACGACTACCTGACCAAACCGTTCCACCGTGAGGAGCTTGTTGCGCGTATCCACGCCATTATTCGTCGCTCCAAAGGACACTCTCAGTCCGTAATCGATACAGGTATGATTTCTGTAAATCTGGATGCACAAACCGTCAGCGTAGAGAAGAAGCCTGTGCATCTGACAGGTGAAGAGTATCAGATGTTGGAGCTGTTGAGCCTGCGCAAAGGTACAACGCTTACAAAAGAGATGTTCTTGAACCATCTTTATGGTGGTATGGACGAGCCTGAGCTGAAGATTATTGATGTTTTCATCTGCAAGTTGCGCAAGAAACTGACGACTGCCACGGGTGGCCAAAGCTATATTGAGACGGTTTGGGGGCGTGGTTATGTATTGTGCGATCCTGGCCCTGTGGAGATGGAGTTGGCAGCGAGCGCCTAAAAGGGCGGAAATTGAGCGTAATGACCTAGACCTGCCTTTGGTCGCGGCCTATCTACATGAAGGCATGCGGTAAACCAAAGGCAGGTTTTTGTGACTTCTGAGACAAGCAATTCAAACGTGGATGTGGCCTCGCTTTCTGAGGAGCAAGCTGCAGCAGAGCTCGCCATTTTGGCAGAGCAGTTGGCACAATCAAATGTAGCCTATCATACTGAAGATGCGCCCGCGATTTCTGACGCTGACTATGACAGTTTGAAGCGCCGCAACGCTGCAATCGAAGCGCAGTTCCCAAATCTCAAGCGCGATGACAGCCCAAGTGATCAGGTGGGCGCGCCCATTGCGTCGGGCTTTGGCAAAATAACGCACGATGTGCGGATGCTATCACTCGGCAATGCATTCACGGATGAGGATGTCACCGAATTTGATGGTTCCATTCGCAAATACCTTGGCTTGGGTGCTGATGCGCCGCTCCCTTATACTGCGGAGTCAAAGATTGACGGTCTTTCGCTTTCGCTGCGCTATGAGAATGGTGTTCTGGTTCAGGCAGCCACGCGGGGCGACGGCTCTGTCGGTGAGAATGTGACAGCAAATGCGCGCACAGTCGCTGATATCCCACATGAATTGACGGGCGCTCCAGAGCTGCTTGAAGTGCGTGGCGAAGTTTACATGAGCCATGCTGATTTTGAGGCCCTTAATGCGCGCCACGAAGAGCGTGGGGGCAAAACGTTTGCCAATCCGCGCAATGCCGCTGCCGGATCACTGCGGCAGTTGGATTCCGAGATCACGCGCGCGCGACCTTTGCGATTCTTTGCCTACGCTTGGGGAAGCCTCTCTGCTCCGCTTGGGGACACTCAATTAACTGCCATTGAGACGCTTGCTGCACTTGGGTTTTCGACCAATCCACTGACTGCGACATGTGACGGACCTGCAGAGCTGGTAGCGCATTACGCCAAAATAGCAGCCGCGCGTCCAGACTTGGGCTATGATATCGACGGTGTTGTTTACAAAGTGAACGATTTGGAGCTGCAATCGCGCTTGGGCTTCCGCTCAACCACGCCGCGTTGGGCCATTGCGCATAAATTTCCTGCCGAGCTTGCTTGGACAATACTGGACGGCATTGATATTCAGGTGGGCCGTACAGGCGCGTTGAGCCCTGTTGCGCGCCTGTCACCTGTGACGGTTGGAGGTGTCGTGGTGTCAAACGCCACATTGCACAACGAGGATTATATCAAAGGTCTGGACAGCAAAGGCCAAGAGATCAGGGGCGGCAAGGACATCCGCATTGGTGATCTGGTGCAGGTCTACCGTGCCGGTGATGTGATCCCCAAGATTGCAGACGTTGATGTGTCCAAGCGCGACGCGCAGGCCCAAGCGTTTGAATTCCCGCAAACCTGTCCCGAGTGTGGGAGTGACGCGATCCGCGAGCCAGGTGACGCGGTACGGCGCTGTTCTGGTGGGATTTTTTGCCCTGCGCAAGCGGTGGAAAAGCTCAAACACTTCGTTGCGCGTGCAGCGTTTGATATCGACGGCATGGGTGCCAAGCAGGTCGAGCAATTCTATGCCGATGGTTGGATCGCGGAACCTGCGGATATTTTCACGCTTCAGACACGGTATGGCAATGGCATCCAACAGCTCAAGAACCGTGAAGGCTGGGGGGATAAATCCGCCAACGCGCTGTTTGCGGCGATTGAGGACAAGCGGAAGATACCGCTCGCGCGCTTGATCTTTGGTCTTGGCATTCGCCATGTGGGCGAAGCATCTGCGAACATGATAGCATTGCACTATGGCACGTGGGACGAATTGGCCCAAGCCATGGAGGAGGCCCGACCACAAGAGGGGCCCGTCTGGGACGATCTACTGGCCATCGACGGATTGGGTGCAGTGATGGCAGGGTCATTGGTTGGGGCATTTGCCCAAGATGCGGAACGTGCGTCCATCATGCGCTTGGTTGCGGAGCTTGATGTGCAAGATGCCGTTCGGGCCGACACGTCTGGCTCCCCTGTTGCTGGCAAAACTGTTGTCTTCACAGGGACGCTTGAAAAAATGACCCGTGCGGAGGCCAAAGCCCGCGCTGAACGTTTGGGGGCCAAAGTATCCGGGTCTGTCAGTGCGAAGACTGATCTGCTGATTGCAGGACCGGGGGCGGGGTCAAAAGCGAAGAAGGCAACGGATTTGGGGATTGAGGTGTTGGACGAAGACGGCTGGCTCGCTTTGATTGCCAACACATGAGCACGCGGCCCGAACCTCTGTTTCCACTGTTCGCAGGGTTGGACACATTGACAGGCATCGGCCCTAAAACGGCGCAGCATTTTTCAGGGCTAGGGGTGATTGCACCACGTGACCTTTTGTTTACTTTGCCCCAATCGGGCATTGACCGCAGGTTATTGGAGACTGTGCAGGGCGCGCCATTTCCGACGACGCTGACCGTCGCAGTGACCATCGGAAAGCACTACCCTCCGCGCAACAAGGGCGGTGCATATCGTATCCATGTGGCGGATACTGAGACATCCTTTCAGTTGGTTTTCTTTCATGCGCGGGGCAATTATTGGGAGCAGACCCTTCCAGAGGGCAGCCGCCGCATTGTGTCGGGGCGGGTGGAGCTGTTTGATAGTGTGCCGCAGATGGTGCACCCTGATTTTACAGTGCCAGAGGAGGACGCAGACAGTATTCCCGACTTTGAACCGGTGTACCCGCTCATGCACGGTGTCACTCAAAAGCTAATGTACAAAGCCACACGCGGTGCACTTGCGCTTATCCCGCAGATGGGAGAATGGATCGACCCGAGCCAGATGCGGCAGGCGGAATGGCCTGACTTCAATACAGCCGTAACCACTGCACATGATCCTACAGGACTGAGCGATATCGCTGCGACAGCGCCTGCGCGGGAACGGTTGGCCTATGACGAGTTGCTTGCGCATCAGATTACGCTGGCCCTTGCACGACAGGTGGAGCGGTGGAAAAAAGGGCGGATCGTACACACAACAGGCATTCTTCAGGCGAAGGTTTTGAGTGGCTTGCCCTACAAGCCGACACATGCGCAGAGCCGTGCAGTTGCTGAGATCATTGCCGACATGGCGACCGAGCAGCGGATGAACCGTTTGCTTCAGGGGGACGTGGGTGCGGGGAAGACGTTGGTGGCATTCATGGCTTTGTTGGCGGCTGTAGAGGCTGGCGGGCAGGGCGTATTGATGGCCCCGACCGAGATCCTTGCCCGCCAGCATGTGCAGGGGCTGCGCCCCTTGGCCGAAAGCGCGGGTGTCGTGCTGGAGATCCTCACAGGCCGCGATAAGGGGTCCGAGCGAGTTGCAAAACTGGCTGCGTTAGAGCGTGGCGATATCCAAGTGC
>CAWVZA010000161.1:0-5381 GCA_963934545.1 uncultured Sulfitobacter sp. | reverse complement strand
ACCTTGAGTACAGCCGCTCAAGGCGATCTGCCGAAAATTGTAGGTGCCGTTATTGCGAACTATTGTAAGTGCACGCCTGCCACACAATCTCAAACAGATGCCGCTGCTGCTGCAGTGAGCGCGGGAATCACGGCACAAGCAGCGAGCCTCGGCATCGCACAAACCCGTGTCGCTGAGATGATCAAAGGTAGATATGATAGCACCATTCAGGGTCTGCGCCGCGATCTAATGATATTTCTTGGCACAAATCTCGCTACTTTCATCGTTATCGGTCTCGCCAGTTTTGCCAGTACGTCGCGCCGCACGCTGATCATCTACCCCGCACTCCTGCTTAGCCTCACGGTGATCATCTGCTACGGCTTTTATCTCTTCAATACGGATTGGTTCCACACGCTATTGTTCCAGAACTTCATCGGGTTCGGATACAGCATCTGGATAGCTGCCCTATTTACTTGGCTACTGGACATCGTTCTCAACCGCGCACGCGTCACACTCAAAATTCTTTCAAACCTACCTGCTGGCTTTGTTCCCGCCTGCTAGAACCCGAATTTGCACCAAATTCTGTGCCCAAGATCTCTGCAGGAATTTGCTGCTGCCGAAGACTCTGCGCGCCGTTCCTTTTCCACCTTGCACCCCACAGCCCAACGCCTATAACCGCAAAAGTTTGCGAAATTCATAGGGGGCCAAAGCCATGCCAAAGAGAACCGACATCAAGTCGATTATGATCATTGGTGCAGGGCCTATTGTCATCGGACAGGCCTGCGAATTTGACTACTCCGGAGCACAGGCCTGCAAGGCGCTCAAGGAGGAAGGCTACCGCGTCATCCTCGTGAACTCGAACCCCGCCACAATCATGACTGATCCGGGTCTCGCCGATGCGACCTATATCGAGCCGATTACCCCCAAGATTGTTGCGAAAATCATTGAAAAAGAGCGCCCTGACGCGCTGCTACCTACGATGGGCGGCCAGACAGGCCTAAACACCTCGCTCGCGCTTGAGGAAATGGGCGTGCTTGAGAAATTCGGTGTCGAGATGATCGGCGCCAAACGCGAGGCCATCGAGATGGCCGAAGACCGCCAACTCTTCCGCGAAGCCATGGACCGCCTTGGCATCGAAAACCCCAAGGCAACGATCTGCACCGCGCCCAAAGACGCCAACGGTAAGAAGGACCTCGCCGCAGGTGTGGCCATCGCACTCGAATCCCTTGAGGAAATCGGCCTGCCCGCCATCATCCGCCCCGCCTTTACCATGGGCGGCACAGGCGGTGGCATCGCATATAACCGCGAAGATTATGAATTCTATTGCCGCTCGGGCATGGACGCCTCGCCGATGGGCCAGATCCTCATCGACGAATCGCTGTTGGGCTGGAAAGAATTCGAAATGGAAGTGGTCCGCGACACCGCCGACAACGCCATCATCGTCTGCGCCATTGAAAACGTGGACCCCATGGGCGTGCACACAGGTGACAGCATCACCGTGGCTCCTGCCCTGACGCTGACCGACAAAGAATACCAAATCATGCGCAACCAATCCATCGCCGTACTGCGCGAAATTGGTGTGGAGACGGGTGGCTCCAATGTCCAATGGGCTATGAACCCCGCCGATGGCCGCATGGTCGTGATCGAAATGAACCCCCGCGTGTCGCGCTCCTCCGCGCTGGCCTCCAAAGCCACGGGTTTCCCCATCGCCAAAATCGCCGCGAAACTCGCTGTTGGCTTCACTCTAGACGAGCTCGACAACGACATCACAGGCGTCACCCCTGCGAGCTTCGAGCCCACAATCGACTATGTCGTCACGAAAATCCCGAAATTCGCCTTTGAGAAATTTCCCGGCTCCGAGCCTTACCTGACCACCGCCATGAAATCTGTGGGCGAGGCCATGTCCATTGGTCGCACCATCCACGAATCCATGCAAAAGGCACTGGCTTCCATGGAAAGTGGTCTCACAGGCTTTGACGAGATCGACATCCCGGGTGCCCCCGATATGGCCGCAGTGACTGCCGCGATCTCCAAAACCACTCCCGACCGCATGCGCACGATCGCCCAAGCGATGCGCCATGGCATGTCCGACGAAGACATCCACGCCACAACCATGTTCGACCCTTGGTTCCTCGCCCGTATCCGCGAGATTATCGAGGCCGAAGCGGGCGTGCGCAAAAACGGTCTTCCCACCGACGAATCCGCCGTGCGCCACCTCAAAATGATGGGCTTCACCGATGCCCGCCTTGCGATTTTAACAGAACAGTCCGAGCAAGCAGTGCGCAAATCCCGCCTCGCCCTCGGTGTCAAAGCAGTGTTCAAACGCATCGACACTTGCGCCGCCGAATTCGAAGCGCAAACTCCCTATATGTATTCCACCTACGAGACACCGATGATGGGCGAGGCCGAATGCGAAGCGCGCCCCTCAGACCGCAACAAGGTCGTCATCCTCGGTGGCGGCCCTAACCGCATCGGGCAGGGAATTGAGTTCGACTATTGCTGTTGCCACGCCTGCTACGCCCTGACCGACGCAGGCTATGAAACGATCATGGTCAACTGCAACCCCGAGACTGTATCAACCGACTATGACACTTCTGACCGCTTGTATTTCGAGCCGCTCACATTCGAGCACGTCATGGAAATCCTCCGCGTCGAGCAAGAAAACGGCATGCTCCACGGCGTGATCGTCCAGTTCGGCGGCCAAACGCCTTTGAAAATCGCCCAAGCACTGCACGACGAAGGTATCCCGATCCTTGGCACCACACCTGACATGATCGATCTCGCCGAAGATCGCGAACGCTTCGCTGACCTCGTCCAGAACCTCGGGCTCCGGCAGCCGCACAACGGAATCGCCCATTCCGCCGCCGAAGCCCTTGAAATCGCAAAAGACATCGGCTTCCCACTCGTGATCCGCCCCTCCTATGTGCTGGGTGGCCGCGCAATGGAAATCGTGCGTGATCAGGCCAACCTCGAGCGCTATATATCTGAGGCCGTTGTTGTCTCCGGCGACAGTCCCGTTCTCCTCGACAGCTACCTTTCAGGCGCAGTCGAGTTGGACGTTGACGCCCTCTCGGACGGCACAGACGTGCACGTCGCAGGCATCATGCAGCACATCGAAGAGGCGGGCGTGCACTCTGGCGACAGCGCCTGCTCCCTCCCGCCCTATTCCTTGAGCAAAGAGATCATCGCCGAAGTCGAAGTCCAAACCAAAGCACTGGCAAAAGCCCTCAACGTCGTGGGCCTGATGAACATCCAATTCGCCGTCAAACCCAATGTTGACGGCGTCGAGGAAATCTTCCTGATCGAAGTGAACCCCCGTGCCTCGCGCACCGTCCCTTTCGTCGCAAAGGCTACGGATTCAGCCATCGCATCCATCGCCGCCCGCATCATGGCCGGAGAGCCGCTGAGCAACTTCCCCCTGCGTGCGCCCTACAAAGACGCCGCAGAATACGACGATGTCCTGCCCTTGGGCGACCCAATGACGCTAGCCGACCCCAACATGCCATGGTTCTCGGTCAAAGAGGCCGTCCTCCCCTTTGCCCGCTTCCCAGGCGTCGACACCATACTCGGGCCAGAGATGCGCTCCACTGGCGAAGTCATGGGCTGGGACCGCGACTTCCCCCGCGCCTTCCTCAAGGCACAGATGGGCGCAGGCACAATGCTGCCAAGCACTGGTACAGCATTCCTGTCGATCAAAGACGCCGACAAAACAAGCGACGTCCTCACCGCCGCCCGCATTCTGATCGAACAAACCTTCACCATCACCGCGACTCGTGGCACAGCCGCGTGGCTATCTGAACACGACATTCCCTGCCAAATTGTGAACAAAGTCTATGAAGGCCGCCCCGACATCACCGACATAATGAAGGACGAACAAATCCACCTCGTCATGAACACCACCGAGGGTTCCCAAGCGGTCGAAGACAGCAAATCTATTCGCTCCATCGCCCTTTACGACCGCATCCCATACTACACGACCGCAGCAGGGGCTTACGCTGCGGCTTTGGCGATCAAGGCGCAGGCGGAAGACGATATTGGGGTCAAGTCTTTGCAAGGCTAGCGACGGATCAACTGCTCCCTCAAAATACACAGTTCTAAAACAAAACCCCCGCCTGAACAGCGGGGGTTTTATTATTGGATGCAAAAGAACTGGTGGCGCTCAGAGCGACTAGCCCAGCGATAATGACAAACTGGCTTTGGTTCTCTTTCCTTGCTCTTTTGTAAGAGCAGCAGATGTTTTGATCCCAAGCCGAACAAACCCCTTGAGCCCTTCGACACATCGTTGACTTGGCTCTATACTGGCACATCTCAGAACCGTTTGGCCATCACGCGATTGCACCCAGTGCCCTATACTATCCACACCATTTCCCCGTTTTTGCTCATCCACAATAGCGTCATCAATGGCGGCAAGCACCACGGAAGCAAACAATTGCTGATGAGCGTCAATGACAGAAATTTCGTTTGGATTGGCCATATATGTTTCCTAAATCACCTGTTACCAGTCCAACTTAAACTTGCATCAAGGCTTCTTTTGGAACAGAAAATGAGCTATTTGTGGCATGTATCTGGCATTAAGAATTCTTTGTTGGCTTACTTCCACCCTCTCGCGCATCGAACTATCACTTTCCAGAATGCGCCAAAGCCATTTCCTGATAGGCACTCGGCTAAAAACCCGTTAAAATTCACGCCAACCTGCCCCTTACACATCCGGTGTACTGAGGGTGTACAGGAGGCGTACATATTGCACCCTCTGAACAAAAAAGCGCTATCCACAGGCATTAACCCGCCTAAGCACCTTCGATTAAAGAGGAATTAGAGATGTACACACCTGCAATCACAGGCACAGGCGTTTTCACCCCATCCGAGGTCATCACCAACGCGGAACTGGTTGTAGCCTTCAACGCCTATGTGGATATCTATAACGCCGAGAATGCGGATCAGATCGCATCGGGTGAGCTCGCTGCAAAGGACTATTCCTCTGAAGAGTTCATCCTCAAAGCCTCCGGCATAAACCAGCGTTATGTCATTGATAAATCTGGTATCCTTGATCCAAACATAATGCACCCCCTCCTGCGTCAGCGCAGCGATGATGAGCCGTCACAGATGGCCGAAATGGCTCTCGACGCCGCTCAAAAAGCCCTCAAAGCAGCAGGTAAGACCGCAACAAACGTAGACGCAGTGATATGTGCTGCTTCCAACCTTGAACGCGCCTACCCCGCCGTTGCGATCGAGATCCAAGAGCTTTTGAAAATCAACGGCTTCGCTTTCGATATGAACGTCGCTTGCTCCTCTGCGACCTTCGGAATCCAAGCCGCTGCAGACATGATCCGCGCAGGTTCGATCCGCAGCGCGCTGGTCGTTAACCCAGAGATATGTTCTGCGCATCTCGAATGGCGTGACCG
>CAWVZA010000160.1:0-5391 GCA_963934545.1 uncultured Sulfitobacter sp. | reverse complement strand
CCAACTCATTGCCGCGCGCCCCCAGATATCCGGTTGTTTGGGCCGCATAAGCCAACAGCCACAGCCCTATAAGCGGCAGCACAATCCGAAGCAGCGATGCCACAAAGCGCCAAACCCCGTATCCGCGTCCGCCAACGGCGCTCAGCTGTCCAACGATCCTCGCAGACCACCGTCGTCCACGCAAAATCAAGACCAACCCGCCAATCGTGGCGAGGAAAATCTTGGGAAGATTGCTCAGCAACGACTCGTTGCGGCGTGTTATTTGTTCTGGACTGACCGAGCTCCACAGCTTTGAGACAGCCGTGCGCAGCGCTTCATAAGCAACAGGCCAATGCACTGGGTTCAATGGCATCTCTACGACCACCAGCAACTGCTCTGCCTGCCTGTTGCGCACGATTTTATCAATCTCGCCCACTAGACCATCGGCCCGCGCATAAGCGCTTTCAGCGACCTGTACAGGGGCCGTCAATTCGGCAAGTTGCCTTTCAAGCTCTTTGCGCTGTGCGGCAACCTCTGCCGCTTCGGGTGCTGCATCTACGCCCGATGGCTGAGGCCCCAACACCGCGAGCTGGTCGCGCAAACTGGATATGCGGGTGGCATTTACTCCCCGTGCCTGATTAAACCGCTCACGATATGATGCAAGTTGACCGCGCAATGCCTCCAAGACCTCGTCAGAGGTGTCTTCTGCATCGACAGCATTCTCGGCACGCGTGCTCAGCGATTGCCACGCTGCCATATCCACACTCGATACATCTTGCGCGCTCAACGCACTTGCGCACAGCACCAACATGCCTAGAACGGCGTTGAGCTGCGTCAGCATCTGCTTGAAACGCTGCATCAAACGTCCTCTAACACAGATGGGATATCTGCTGGTGCGCGGTCAAGCCAAAGAGGGACAGGCAGACCTTTTTCCCGCAAGAACACAGGATTAAACAGTTTGGACTGATAGCGCGTGCCGTAATCACAAAGGATTGTTACAATCGTATGTCCCGGCCCAATGTCGCGGGCCATACGGATCGCACCCGCAATGTTGACGCCTGAGGACGCGCCAAGGCACAGACCTTCATGCTCGAGCATGTCAAACACCAGCGGCAATGCCTCGAGGTCGGGGATGTTGTAAGCAAAATCAGGCGAGAACCCTTCGAGGTTTTTGGTAATGCGAACCTGACCGATGCCCTCGGCAATCGATCCACCCTCCATCGTCAATTCACCTTTGGTGTAGTAATTGTACAAAGCTGCCCCATCCGGATCAGCGATCCCGATCTTCACGCCTTTCGGCTGTAGGGCCATGCCTGTCCCTGCCAGCGTTCCACCAGACCCTACGGCACAGATAAACCCATCAACTTTGCCATCCGTTTGAGCCCAGATTTCGGGACCTGTCGTCTCGATATGCGCCTGACGGTTTGCGACATTGTCAAATTGATTGGCCCAGATCACACCCTCGTTCGTGGAGCGCGCGAGCTGTGCAGCCAAACGCTCTGAATAGCGGATAAAGTTGTTGGGATTGCGGTAGGGAGCAGCGGGAACTTGCACCAGCTCGGCCCCTGCAAGGCGCAACATCTGCTTTTTCTCCTCCGACTGTGTCTCGGGGATAACGATGACGGACTTAAAGCCCATGGAGGCCCCAACCAGCGCCAGACCAATGCCCGTATTGCCAGCCGTGCCCTCGACAATTGTGCCACCCGGCTTGAGATCGCCGCGCGCGATAGCATCACGGATGATGAACAACGCCGCACGGTCCTTGACCGACTGACCAGGGTTGAGGAATTCCGCCTTGCCGTAGATATCACAGCCCGTCAGCGCGCTTGCCCCGCGCAATTTGATCAGGGGTGTGTTGCCCACTGCGTGTTCCAGATCGCGCGCTACATGCATTTTATGCCCTCACATATTATCAGGGTCTTATGTAACGCTACGGCTCTGGGACCTCAACCTGCTTCGGTGATGTGAGAGCCAATACGCCAACAATGCGAGCGGCGTATTAGCCAATGCCTGACGCTCTGCCATCGCCAAGAAATCACTAAAGGAAATAAGCCGAGACCGAATATTCTCTGCCTCAGCCTCAAGGCCAGAGACCCGGGCGGTCCCCTCTGGCAAATCAGCAAGCCCCACAAATATGTGATAATACCCCGTTGAATCGCCCGGACTAGGATAGCCACGGGCCACAACCTCCAATCGATCTAGCGTGAGGTCGGCCTCTTCCTGCGCTTCTCGGATTGCTGTCTGCTCTGCTGTTTCTCCGGCATCAATACGCCCTGCGATCGATTCTAGATGCCAAATTTCCGGATCACCGCGCCCCAACGGCGCCATGCGCATCTGCTCAACCACCAGCACACAGTCGCGCACGGGATCATAGGGCAGCACAAGGGCAGCATCACCACCAATAAAATAGGACCGCGCCAATGCAGGCGACATTGTACCGTCAAACCGCTCGTGGCGCAGGGTGACTTCATCCACGGCAAAGTAGCCTGTGTAGGCCCGAGACTTTTGCTGCACATCGACTTTGCCGTTTAACACACCCTGACCAGCAGCCGTTCTATTGCCCAACACTTTGGACCATGCACGCCCACGAATTTGTAGGAACATGGCCGAGACGGCATCGCGATCATACGTGCCACGGTGCTCCATCACTTCTTGCGCAGCATAGCACGACATAGCGGCCCATTGGGCTACCCAATCCTCAAAACCCCATGCGCCCTGCGCGCTCCACCGCGTGGGCTCGCAAATATATACTTGCGCCGGTTGGCCATCATCAAGCGTGACATCAATCAGGTCGTAGTCAAAACCACCCTCATAATAGTCGAGCCGTGCAACATCTTCATCAGTCAGGCCCGTAACAAAAAGACCGTCCGCAAACGCACCCGCTTCAGACGCCAACATTGGAAAAGGTCCCTGCTCCACCGCAAGGACGCAATAGTCAGGCAAACGCGCAGGCGTCAGATTTTTAGAACCCAGATCACGGCCCAGCACAATTTCAAGCAATGGCGCATAGCGCAGTGTGCCGTAGAAGAACAAGCCACCGGCCATGAGCTAGCGCCAGCGCTTACCCGCAGCATCGGCTGCGATACCAGTCACCAGCGCACCCACGACTGCAACTGAAAAGAATGTTGGCGTCGCAATCATGATGCCGAATTCCGATCCGATGATGAATATACTTGTCAACGCTTCCACCGGGCCATCATAGCGGTTGCGCATCGCGAGGCGGAACATCTCATAGCATGAGTGCAGAAAAAGAGCCCACAATATCAGGACAGCTGCACCCGTCACTCCGATATTGATCGCGGATACAAAACCGCGCCCGACACGCGTTCCGACCACAGTCCAACCCACACACAATCCAATGAATGCATTTGAATAATTGAACCAGCCGAAGGAAGTCCCTTCGGGCATCAGTGGCCGTACAATATCTGACAAAACCCACCCCAGAATGGCGAGAAGTATCGCCGCGACAAGCCGTGCTGCTGTGGGCATTGGTGCATCCTTTGGTCCGCGTTACCGGATCAGCCCGGTTTGCGCACCGTAATCTGGGTTACATCACAATTTCCACTATCAAATGTCGCCGCACACGAAGTGAGGTAAAAATTCCACATGCGTTTGAACCGCTCGTCAAAGCCCATTGCGGCGATTTGATCCCACTTCTCGTTGAACGTTTCATGCCAGCGGCGCAGCGTGATGTCATAGCTTTTGCCAAATTCGACCGACTTCTCAACCGCCAGACCCGCCTTCTCGATCTGCTCACGCAACACAACAGGGCTAGGCAACATCCCACCCGGGAAGATGTATTTCTGAATGAAATCAACGCCGCGTTTGTAGACCTGCCAGCGGCGGTGGGCCACAGTGATGATCTGGAAAGTTGCGGTCTTACCTGGCTTCAGCCGCTCGCGGACAGTCTCGAAATAGATGGGCCAATACTGCTCACCCACAGCCTCGAACATCTCGATGCTCGCAATGCCATCATACAGACCTTTTTCATCGCGGTAGTCTTGCAGCTTGAACGTAACTTTATCGGAAAGTCCTGCCTTTTCAATGCGCTCCACCGCGTAGTAAAACTGCTCCTCCGAGATTGTCAGGCATGTTACATGCAACCCACGCTCAGCGGCGGCATATTCAGCAAATCCACCCCAGCCACAGCCGATCTCAAGGACATGATCACCCGAGGCGACACCCATCTCATCAACCATGGATTTATATTTGGCGATTTGCGCTGCTTCCATGCTTTGCTGCGGATGAGTGAATATCGCGCTTGAGTAACTCATCGTCTCGTCCAGCCACAGGCCGTAGAAATCGTTGCCAAGATCATAATGATAGGAGATGTTTTTGCGCGCTTGGTCCTTGGAGTTCCGCTGCAGCCAAAACCGTAGCTGTTCATAACGACGCACAAGGCCCATGCCCGGAAACCCGTCATAAATATCTTCGTTATCCGCATGAATGAAGTCCATGAACGCTTGGAGATCAGGTGTGCTCCACCAATCGTCAAGATAGGCATCGCAAAAACCAAGGTCGCCCTCGCGGATCAGCCGCGCAAACAGGTCCGTATTATGCACATGCAGTTCTGCCACGGGACCAGGGTTCTGTCCCTCCGCCCGAAACCGCCGCCCGTCGGGCAGGACAAAGTCGATCTGCCCATACCGCAGCGAAGACGCCATGCCCAAAACACGTACAAAATAACGTGGCAGGTCCTTCTGCCCCTCGGTGGTCGTCAAAATCATTACTGTCCCTACTCGTCGGCTTAGTCTTAAATTTAACAAGGTAATTCGTGATGCGAAACCGTTAAAAACTCTTGTTTGCATAGGCGTCCAGCGCACGTTTGCGCCCCTCGCCTACATCCACCACAGGTTCGGGATATGCATCACCCGATGACATGTTCCACTGCCGCGGGATCGCTTCAAAAAACGCCAGCGCATCCTCATGCGGTGCGCTATGCCCTTCGGCAATCCAACGGCGCGCATAGTCACGGTTTTTGTCGAATTTATCGAGTTGGGTCACAGGATTGAATACTCGAAAATAGGGCGTCGCATCAGGGCCAGAGCCCGCCGACCACTGCCAACCCATCGCATTCGCCGCAGGGTCGCAATCGATCAAGCACTCTTCGAACCACTTTTGCCCTATGCGCCAATGGCACAACAGATGTTTGGTCAGATAGCTGGCCACGATCATGCGCCCGCGGTTGTGCATGCGCCCTGTCACATAAAGCTCGCGCATCGCAGCATCGACGAATGGAATGCCTGTGCGTCCCTGCTTCCATGCTTTGACGTCTGCGTGACGCTCGTCCTCGTTCCAGTTGAACCCTTCCCATTCCTCACGCCAGTTGCGGTCAAGAATTCGGGGGGTGTGGTGCATAAGATGATAGGCGAACTCGCGCCAGACCAGCTCTTTCAGGAAGGTCTCAGCCCC
>CAWVZA010000159.1:0-5556 GCA_963934545.1 uncultured Sulfitobacter sp. | reverse complement strand
CGCGGCTAAGCGTCGGTTGTTTGCCGAGGGCGGCCCCGACCGCGCCGTGATTGGGGTGGACGAGCAGGAAGGCGCATTCCTTGCAGGTCAGCTCAGCGAGGGGGCCGTCGATGACCGTGTCATCCGCATGAGCGTGGACCGTAAGCTTGCTGGCCCCGGCTGGAATGTCTTTGCGCGCAAGGGCTTTTTGAGCGAGTACAGGAATGGCAAGCAGGCTGCCTCGATTGATCTGCGCAGCGTTGCTGGTCTGCCTGGATCGCACAACCACCAGAACGCGTGCAGCGCCTATGCGGCCTGCCGCGCCCTGTCGATTGCGCCTAAAGTGATCGAGGCCGCCTTTCATAGCTTTGGCGGCTTGCCCCATCGCAGCCAGACGATTGGCGAAAAAGGTGGTGTGCGGTTTGTGAACGACAGCAAGGCGACCAATGTGGATTCAGCCGCCAAAGCGCTGGCCGCGTTCAAGAACGTGCGCTGGATTTGTGGGGGGCTTGAGAAGGAAGGCGGGCTTGAGGGTCTGTCTGGTGCCGCCGATACTGTGCGCAAGGCTTATGTTATTGGTCGCGAGGCGGCGGGCTTCGCAATGCAGCTAAATGTAGAAGCGGAAGTTTGCGGGACGATGGATGTGGCCGTGGCTCGCGCCATCTCCGAGACGGAGGAAGGCGATGTTGTGCTGCTCGCCCCCGCGGCAGCAAGCTTTGACCAATACGACAGCTTTGAGGCGCGTGGGAATGATTTTGTGCGGCTGGTGACAGCGCATCTGGATTAGGGTGCGTTCATTGCCTCGGCTGCGGCCATGCCTGACGACCACGCCCATTGAAAGTTGTAGCCGCCCAGCCAGCCTGTCACATCGACAGCCTCTCCGATGAAATAGAGGTTGGAATGCGCCTTGGCCGCCATCGTGCGGGAATTGAGCGCGTCCGTATCCACACCGCCGACCGTGACTTCGGCTGTGCGGTAGCCTTCGGTGCCATTGGGCATCAGCTCCCATTGGCGCAACCCTTCGATCAACGCGCTCAGCCGAACATCCGACCAATCCGCCAGATTGCCGCTGAGATCAAAAACACCAGACAGATGCTCCACCAAACGCGAGGGCAGGTGGCGCGACAGCTCGGTTGTAAAGTTGCGGCGACCTGCCTCTTGGCGCTGTTTGCGCAAGGCCTCGTACATGTCAGGGGGCGCGATATCGATCGTGACTGGATTGCTTTCGTTCCAGTAGGACGACGCTTGCAATATCGCAGGGCCGGAGAGGCCCCGATGGGTGAAAAGCAGCGCTTCTTCAAATACAGGACCGTCCGCATGCACGCGTGATGGCACTGCCACGCCAGAGATTTCCGCAAACCGCGCATCGGCAAAGGTGAACGGAACCAATGCAGGACGAATGTCAGTGACAGGCAGGCCAAACTGACGTGCAATGTCATAGGCCCAGCCTGTGGCACCCATCTTGGGAATGGATTTTCCGCCGGTGGCGATGACGAGGTTCTTGGCAGTAACCTTGTGATCCCCATTGGGCGTGTGCAGCGTGAAGGTAAAGTGATCGCCGACCTTCTCCACATCACTCACAGAGCTGTTGAGCCGCAACTCTGCGCCCTGTGCGGACATAAGAGTGTGCAGCATCGCGATGATGTCTTTTGCGCTGTTGTCACAGAACAGCTGGCCCAGCGTTTTTTCATGCCACGCGATGCCATGCGCCTCGACCAATGCGATGAAATCCCATTGGGTATAACGGGCAAGGGCGGATTTGGCGAAATGCGGGTTGGCGCAGATGAAAGCGTCAGGATCGGTGTAGAGGTTGGTGAAGTTACACCGTCCCCCTCCAGAGATGCGGATTTTCTCACCTGCCGCCTTTGCATGGTCCACAATGAGGGTGCGCCGGTCGAGATGTGCGGCACACATCATGCCTGCGGCACCTGCGCCAATGATTGCTGTTTCAAATTCCATGTGCCTGAGGTGCCTCATCGGGCAGGAGCGGTCAAGCGTTCGTGAGTCTCCCTTGTGATGTGGTATATTCTCGGTACGGTCTGTCGCATTGGTAAATGAGACGACCCCATGGCAGCACTTGATGCAGGCAGCATTTTTCCGAAAACAGATGCCGATCAACTTGGCGGGGGTAGCATCACGCTTGGCGCACCGCGCGGAAGCCATGATTGGCAGCTTGTCGTAGTCTACCGTGGCCTGCGTTGCCCGTTGTGCAAAAATTATCTGGCAAAGCTTCAAGAGCTTGAGGCAAGGTATAACGAATTAGGTGTTGATGTGATTGCCGTTTCTGGCGACCCCATTGAGAAAGCGCAGGCCTTTGTCGATGAGAAAGACCTTTCAATTGCCATAGGATACGGCCTGAGCGTCGCACAGATGCAGAGCCTTGGTCTCTACATCTCCAATCCTCGCAGTGCTGCCGAGACGGACCGCCCGTTCCCTGAGCCGGGTTTGTTTGTTGTGAATGGCGAGGGTGCGATCCAGATCGTTGATGTGTCAAACGCCCCTTTTGCGCGCCCCGACCTGCAATGCATCGCCAACGGTATCAAGTTCATTCGTGGCAATGATTATCCTATTCGTGGAACGCACACGGGCTAGCACTGCTGAAAAGGGCGCAAAGACTCTAGCGGCGCTTGGACTTTCGCGTTATACTGCGCCTAGACCTCCGCAAAGGAGGCGAGACAGGCAGTGTAAGGCACGTATCCATGACAGAAATGGTCTTTGGCGCAGTTCCCGTGCGGGATGGCGAACCGATCCTCCCCAAATGGTGGCGGACCCTCGACAGGTGGGCGCTCTCCTGTATTTTGATGCTGTTTGGTGTCGGTCTGTTGCTGGGCCTTGCGGCCTCTCCTCCGCTTGCGGAAAAGAACGGTTTTGAACCGTTCCACTATGTCCAGCGTCAGGCGGTTTTTGGCGGTATGGCGATGATCGCGATGCTGCTGACCTCAATGATGTCGCCTACACTGGTGCGGCGTCTGGCGGTTGTCGGCTTTATCGGTGCATTTATCGCGCTCGCACTCTTGCCCGTCTTTGGCACTGATTTTGGCAAAGGGGCCACGCGGTGGTACAGCCTTGGCTTCGCCTCCGTCCAGCCGTCCGAATTTCTCAAGCCTGGTTTTGTCGTTTTAGCCGCATGGATGATGGCTGCGAGCCTTGAAATCAACGGCCCTCCAGGCAAGGCGTGGTCGTTTGGCCTGTGTATTTCTATTGTTCTTATGCTTGCGCTTCAGCCTGATTTTGGTCAGGCCTGTCTGGTACTGTTTGGCTGGGGAGTGATGTATTTTGTGGCGGGTGCACCGATTGTGCTGCTGGTTGGCATGGCGGGCCTTGTCGTTGTGGCTGGCACCGTGGCCTATGCCAATTCCGAGCATTTCGCACGCCGTATTGATGGCTTCCTCAGTGTTGATGTCGATCCCACGACCCAGTTGGGGTATGCCACGAACGCCATCCGTGAAGGCGGGCTGTTCGGTGTTGGTGTGGGCGAGGGTGAAGTGAAATGGTCGCTCCCCGATGCGCATACCGATTTTATCATCGCAGTGGCGGCCGAAGAATACGGGCTGATCCTCGTGCTGTGTATCATTGCGCTTTACGCCTCTGTTGTAGTGCGCTCGCTCCTGCGTTTGGTGCGTGAACGTGATCCGTTTATTCGTCTCGCTGGCACGGGCCTTGCGTGCATATTTGGCGTGCAGGCCATGATCAACATGGGTGTGGCTGTGCGTCTACTGCCGGCAAAGGGCATGACGCTACCCTTCGTGAGTTACGGTGGCTCGTCTGTCATCGCCTCTGGTATCGCACTTGGTATGCTTCTCGCCTTCACACGTAGTCGCCCGCAGGGTGAGATTAGCGCATTGCTGTCGCGGGGGCGGACATGAGCAAACTTCCCCTTCTTGTTATTGCGGCTGGTGGCACTGGCGGACATATGTTTCCCGCTCAAGCCTTGGCCGAGGTCATGCTTGCGCGTGGCTGGCGGGTAAAGTTGAGCACGGACGCGCGCGGTGCGCGCTATACAGGCGCGTTTCCGGATGCCGTAGAGATTGAACAGATCGCAAGTGCCACGTTTGCGCGCGGTGGATTAGCTGCAAAAGCTATGGTGCCGTTTCGCATTGCGGGTGGCACGCTCAGTGCGGCGTTCCGAATGTTGCGCGATCGCCCTGATGCGGTGATCGGCTTTGGTGGCTATCCGTCAATTCCTGCGCTGGGGGCGGCATGGATGCTGCGCCTGCCGCGGATGATCCATGAACAAAATGGCGTGCTGGGACGTGTGAATGAGATTTTTGCAACCCGCGTTGATAGGGTGGCGTGTGGCACATGGCCCACGACTTTGCCCGAAGGTGTGGAGGGCGCGCATGTTGGTAATCCAGTACGCGGATCCGTGCTGGAGCGTGCAGGGGCAGGCTATATCGCACCCGGTGATTATCCGATGGACCTGCTGGTGATGGGCGGCAGTCAAGGGGCGCGTATCCTGAGTGACGTAATCCCACCAGCCATTGCCGCACTGCCAATGGATATGCTGCGCAATATCCGCGTGAGCCATCAGGCCCGTGACGAAGATGGTACACGTGTCGCGGAATACTACGCCGAGAACGGCATTAACGCCGATGTGCAGCCCTTCTTTCATGATGTGCCGCGCCGCATGTCCGAGGCGCAGCTGGTCATCAGCCGCTCTGGCGCATCCTCAATCGCTGATCTCACTGTGATTGGCCGCCCCGCGATCCTTATTCCATATGCAGCTGCTGCTGGGGACCATCAGGTCGCCAATGCAAAAGGCATGATCGAGGCCGAAGCTGCGGTGATGATTTCAGAGAATGCTGCAAACCCCGAAACACTGACTGAACATATAATAATGATCTTATCAGACGGCCCAGCCGCCAGTCGAATGGCCAATAGCATGCTGTCTTTGGGCAAGCCCGAAGCGGCGGAAACGCTGGCCGATATGATTACCGATCTTACGACGAAGGAACCAACGACATGAACGCTGCAACCAAACTGCCCGGTGATGTGGGCGCCATTCATTTCGTTGGTATTGGCGGTATTGGCATGTCCGGCATTGCCGAAGTGTTGCTCAATCACGGGTATCAGGTGCAAGGTTCCGACCTGAAGGCTACGCCCATTACCGACCGCCTTGTCGAGCTTGGCGCTATAGTTTTTGAAGGCCAGCGCGCTGAGAATATCGAACATGCACAGGTCATCGTGATTTCATCTGCCATCAAACCGGGGAACCCGGAACTGGACGTGGCACGTGCCAGCGGTCTGCCAATTGTGCGCCGCGCCGAGATGCTGGCCGAGTTGATGCGCCTCAAATCCAACATTGCTGTTGCTGGTACGCACGGCAAGACGACGACCACTACAATGGTCGCAGCCCTGCTGGACGGTGGCGGGTTTGACCCGACTGTTGTGAACGGTGGCATCATCCACGCCTACGGCTCGAACGCGCGCAAGGGTGAGGGCGAGTGGATGGTTGTTGAGGCCGATGAGAGCGACGGCACGTTTAACCGCCTTCCTGCCACCATCGCGATTGTGACCAATATCGACCCCGAGCATATGGAGCATTGGGGCACGATCGAGAACTTGCGCAAAGGCTTC